>JBFKNN010000056.1:0-16735 GCA_041629335.1 Burkholderiales bacterium
CGAACCGCGGCGGAGAAGAAGGCGCGCGCCGAAGCCGCGCGGCAGGCCGAAGCCGCGCGGCAGGCGCGGGCCGAGGCCGAGCGCTCCGCGCGCGAGGCGAGCAGCAGCGACTCGGCGGCCGCGGAGAAGGCGCGCGCCGAAGCCGAGTTCAAGGCCCAGGCCGCCGAGGCCGCCGTGCAGCAGGCGCGCGCGCTGGCCGAGCAAGAGCGCAAAGCGCGGACTGAAGCCGAAGAGCGCGCCAAGCAGGAGGCCGTGGCGCGCGTCATGCAGGAGCAGCAACTGCGGAGCATGGCCGATACCGAGATCAAGGCGCGGGTCGAGGCCGAACTGAAGGCGCGCCAGCAGCAGGAGATGGAGGCTGACGCAAAGTACCGCGCGGAAGCCGAGAAGCGCGCGCGTGCCGCCGCCGCCGAGCGCAAGAAGAAAATGGAGGAGGACGTCGTTCCGGCGGTCGCGCTCAAACCGGAAAAAAAGACCGACTGGAAGAAGATCTCAGGGATTGGCGCCATCGTGATGATCCTCGCGGCGATCGGCCTGATACACGTGGTGTCCCTCACACCCTATGCGAACGGCGTCGAAAAGCTCGTCTCGGAGCGCCTGCAACAGCCGGTGATGATCGGCGGCATGCGCTATGCCTTGATCCCCTCTCCTCAACTCACGCTCGAAAGCGTCACGATCGGCAAGGTCCAGGAAATCAAGATCGAGCGGATCGAGATCGACGCGAGCCCGCTCATCTTCTTCGGCGAGCAGAAGGATATCGACAGGGTCGAGGCCATCTCGGTAAACGTGGAGGGGGACGTCCTGTCCCACGTGCCCGGGTGGCTGAAACCGCAGACCGGACCCCAACGGCTGCGCATCGGCAGGGTCCGGATGAAAACAGTGCGCTTGGCGCTGCGAGGGGTCGATATCCCGGATCTCGACCTCGACGTCGCGTTCGAGCGCGACGGCGCCATGCGGCGCGCCACGCTGACTGACGGTCGCGCGCGCGCGACGCTGACCCCGAAGGAAAAGTCGCTGCAGGTGAGCCTTGAAGCGCGCGACTGGCGGCCCCCGCTGGGGCTGCCCGTCACGTTCGACGATCTCACTCTGACCGCGGCGGTGAGAGGCGACACCGCCACGATCAGCGATATCGACGCCAAGATCGGCCGCGGCGCGATCAAGGGAGAAGCGAGCGCGGCGTGGGGCACCGGCATCCGTGCCGAGGGCGAATTGAGCCTGGCGAACGGCGATCTGAAGCAGCTCCTGCCGGACTTCACGCGCGACTTCACGGCGGCCGGCTCGGTCAGTGCAAATTTCAGCTTCCAGCTCGAGGGCAGCGCCGTGCCGGCACTATTCCAGAAGCCCCGCGTGAACGCCACGTTCAACGTCAGCGGCGGCGCGCTCAACAACGTCGATCTCGTGCGCGCGATCCAGTCGCCCAAGCGGGAAGGCATCCGCGGCGGCCGCACTCCATTCGACGTGCTGACCGGGACCCTGCAGCTCGCCGGCAACCATTATGCCTACCGCCAGCTGCGCCTGACGTCAGGACCGATGAACGCCACCGGCAGCGTCGACGTGGCGCCCAACGGCGAGTTGAGCGGCCGAATCTCCGCGGAGCTCGGCTCGGGGCCGGTGGTGGTCGCGCGCGGCACGCTTGGCGTGGGCGGCGTGGTCAAGTCGCCGGTGCTCGGCCCCTGAGAGCCCCGCAATACAATCAAGCCTGCGTGAATTCCATGATGTCGCGGGCCATGCCCCGCGGAAGAACAAAAAACCCGCGTCATACGACGCGGGTTTTTTTGCGGTCGGTCGGCTGCGCGTCAGCCGCGGCGCAGCGCACCCGCGGTGCCTTCGGCACGCAGCGCGGCGATACGCTCATCGAGCGGCGGGTGCGACATGAACAGGCGCTTCAACCCCCCGGCCACCCCGCCGGAAATGCCGAACGCCTTGATGTTGTCAGGCAGCTGCGCGGGCTGCTCGTGATTGATTTTCAGGCGCTCGAGCGCAGCGATCATCTTGCTGCGCCCGGCCAGCTGCGCGCCGCCGGTGTCGGCCCGGAACTCGCGCTGGCGCGAGAACCACATCACGATGATGCTCGCGAGAATGGCGAGCACGATTTCCGAGATGATGACGGTCACCCAGAACGCCGGACCATGGCCGCGCTCGACCTTGAACACCACGCGGTCGACCAGATGGCCGATCACGCGCGACAGGAAGATGACGAAGGTGTTGACCACCCCCTGGATCAGCGCGAGCGTCACCATGTCGCCGTTCGCGACGTGGCTCACCTCGTGACCGAGCACCGCTTCGGCCTCCTCCTGCGTCATGTTGTTGAGCAGGCCGGTGCTCACCGCCACCAGTGCATTGTTCCGGTTCCAGCCCGTCGCAAAGGCGTTGACCTCGGGCGCGTCGTAGACTGCGACCTCGGGCATGCCGATGCCGGCGCGGTCGGCCTGGCGCTTGACCGTGTCGACCAGCCAGCGCTCGGTCGGGTTCGACGGCACCTCGATCACGTGCGCGCCCGTCGCCCGTTTCGCCATCCATTTCGAGATCGCGAGCGAAATGAACGAGCCACCGAAGCCGAATACCGCCGCGAATATGAGCAGCGCATTGAGATCGAGTCCGACTCCCTGCTCGTCGAGGATGCGCTCGACGCCGAGCAGGCGCAGCGTGATGCTGAGCACCACGATAACGGCGAGATTGGTGGCCAGGAAGAGGAAGATGCGCTTCATGATGCGTTGTTCTCCGAGATAATCGAAACCATGCATTAGATGGGGGCGGCGCGGCGGAGTTCAAGCGGCCGGTGCCCCGGGGTGGTACTTATAACAATATGTTTATTAATTCGTTTTTGATCCGCCCTGCAACGGCTTGCGCCAGCTTCCCTGACTTTCCTTTCACCAGCCTTACGTGCGGCCGGGTGCCACCTGCAGCCAGAAGGTGACCGGACCGTCGTTGGTAAGCGTCACCTGCATGTCGGCACCGAAGCGCCCGCTCGCGACGGGCGCATGCTGCGCCCGTGCCGCGGCGGCCAGGTACTCGAACAGGGTGCGGCCGCGCTCTGGTGCCGCCGCGGTCGAGAAGCCCGGCCGCGCGCCCTTGCGCGTGTCGGCGGCCAGCGTGAACTGCGGCACCAGCAGCACGCCACCGCCGACGTCGGCCACCGACAGGTTCATCTTCCCCGCCGCGTCGGGAAAAACGCGGTAGCCCAGCACGCGTTCCAGCAGCCGGTCGGCTTCGCCCTCATTGTCACCCCGCTCGATGCCGATGAGAATGAGCAGCCCCCGGCCGATCGAACCGACGGTTTCGCCCGCAACCTCGACGCGCGCGCTGCTCACGCGCTGCAGCAGCCCGATCATGCCGTAACCGCGCTTTCCGCACGCGTGCGCGCCACCAGCGGCGCGATCGCGTTGGCGTAATAGTCGAGCAGCGCGCGCTCGCCCGGACTCGCGTGGAACAGCCCGTCCCGTTCTTCCACCACCCGGCGCAGCGTGAGCATCCGCAACCCCACGCTGATCGCGTAATCGAGGTTCGCGCGCGGCACGTAGACATGTGCGCCGGCCGCCTCGAGTCGCGCGACGAGCGCGTGCACCTCGGACTTGAGGTCGAGCTCCGACAACGACCTGCCGCCGGCGCCGGCGAATACCGTCGCCGCCAGTGAGACCGGCAGCACGGGAACGATCTCCGCCACCTCGTCCATCAGCGCCTTTGCGACGCGCTCGACCTCGCGATGGCGGGCCGCCTCGTCCAGCACGGGGAAATCGAGTCGATGGCGCTTCACGTGGTCGCGCATCGACAGCGGGCGCCCGAAGTTGACGCAGGCGTAGCCGAAGCGGTACCAGCGCCCCAGCGCCAGCAGGCGCAGGTTGCGGGCAATGAAGCGCAACGTGTTCGCCACTGCGAACAGCCTGCCGCGCTGCGGCCGCGCGGCGTCGAGCCGGGCGAGCAGCGTGCGGTCCTCCAGCACCCGGTCGTAGTTGATGCCTACCGGTATGAAGACGAGATCGCGCTCGGAATGCGGGTCGAACGTCTTGAGCATGTAGTCGAGCAGTCCCAGCTTCGGTGGCCGCAGCCGCCCGTCCAGGCTCAAGCCGCCTTCGGGAAACACCGCCTGCGGCACGCCGGCCGCGGTCGCCATCTGCACGTAGCGCTGCAGCACCATGCGATAAAGCATGTCCCCGGAGTTGCGGCGGACGAAATACGCGCCCATCGCCCGGATCAGGCTCTGCAGCGGCCAGATTCGCGCCCACTCGCCCACAGCGTAGGACAAGGCCACCTTCTCGGCGGCAAGAAATGCGACCAGGACGTAGTCCATGTTGCTGCGGTGATTCATCACGAACACCACGGTCGACTGCGGGTTGACCGCAGCGAGCGCCTCCGTGTCGCTGTAGCCGAGCCGCACGCGGTAGAGCGACTGGGCGATTCTCTTCGCGAGCCAGTAGCCGAGCCGGAAATAGGCGTAGGCGTTGAACGAGGGCACGATTTCGCGCGCATACCGCGTCACGCGCTCGAGCACGACCTCGCGCGGCACCTCGTGCTCCCGACAATATCGCGCGGCGGCGTCCTGCACCCGGGCGTCGTGCACGAGGCGGTCGATCAGCACCTCGCGCCGCGTGAGCTTGAACTGCGGCAGCTCGATGGCGAACCGCGTGTTGATTTCCTCGACCACCAGGTTCACCTTGCGGCGGAGATACCAGCGCACGCCCGGCAGCAGCAGCCGGTCCAGCACCGCCCACAGCGCAAACACCACGAGCACGACGAACAGCCAGGTCGGAACTGCGACGCTTCCGCTCATGCGCTTTCTTCCCTCCGCCTTTTCGTTATCATAGCCCAGCACCCTCAACCGCACATGAAGCGCCGCCGCCGCACATTCCTGCTCGCATCGCTTGCCGCCGCCGGCGCCGTCGCGGCGGCCGCCTGGCGCTTCTGGCCGGAGCACGGGTTCGCCAACCCCTGCCGCTCGGCGCTGCCGGCGCGGCTTGCCCGCCACGAAGTCGTGCTCGAGGCATGGGACGGCATCGATCCGGCGAAGGTGTGGGATTGCCACGCGCACCTCGCCGGCAGCGGCGACTCCGGCGGCGGCATCTGGCTCAACCCGCGCATGGGCAGCCTGCTCAATCCGCTGCAGTACGCGCAACGGCTGTTCTACCTCAACGCCGGCTGCGCGCACGAGGCGCCGGACCGCATCGACCAGAGCTACGTCGAGCGCATGCACAACCTGCTCGACGGCATGCGTCCGGGATGCAAGCTGCTGCTGCTCGCGTTCGACCGCCATTTCGACGAACGGGGCGATGTCTCCTGGGACCAGACCAGCTTCTACGTCCCCGACGCCTATGCGGCGGCCACGGCGCGCGCCCATCCGCAATACTTCGAATGGGCGGCGTCGATCCACCCCTACCGCCGCGACGGCGTGGCCGCGCTCGCCGCGGCCAAGCGCGGCGGCGCGCGCGCGGTCAAATGGCTGCCTGCCGCGATGGGAATCGATCCGGCGTCAAAGCGCTGCGACGCGTTCTACGCCGCGATGAAAGAGCTCGCGCTGCCGCTCATCACGCATGCCGGGATGGAGCGCGCGGTGGCGGTCGGCGACCGGCAGGGCCTGGGCAACCCGCTGCGCCTGCGCCGGGCGCTCGACCATGGCGTGCGCGTCATCGTGGCGCACTGCGCGACTATGGGCCAGGATCACGATATCGACCGCGCGCCAGACGGCCCGCTCACCGACAGCTTCGAGCTGTTCGCGCGCCTGATGGACGATCCCCGCTACGAGCGCAATCTCTACGGCGACCTGTCGGCGGTAACGCAATGGAACCGCGCCGGCCCGGCGCTCGCGCGCATCGTCGAGCGCGACGACTGGCACCCGCGCCTGCTCAACGGCTCCGACTACCCGCTGCCGGGCATCATGCCGCTCTACTCCCTCGGCTATCTCGTCGAGCTGAAGCTCCTCGACCCGCGGCTCGCGGCGCCGCTGGGCGAGATCCGCGAATACAATCCGCTGCTGTTCGACTTCGTGCTCAAGCGCCATCTGCGTTCCCGTGGCAGGACGCTCTCCCACACGGTGTTCGAAACGCGTCCCTTCTTCGCGCCCTGAGCCACCACCGTCACAGCGCATCAGTCGCCGCGCTTGCAAGACACGCCAGGAGCCCGGCATGTGCCACAGCGCCTGCGAAAGCCTCCCAAACGCTGAAATTTTCGATTACCATTGGGCGGCGTCATGAAACGAATAACCGATAACCCGCGCGTTTCACCAGGACAACCTTCCCCCGCCGGCGGATCTCACGCTTCCTACGGCCTCAACCTGCGCCGGGCATGCCGATGCGAACCCGGCTGATCTTCGATCCGGACCTGTCGGCCGAGGAAATGCGCGGCTTCACGCGCACCATCGCCGAGATCGAGTGGCTGCTGCTCATCCTGGTGCTGCTGTACCAGGTCGTGATCAAGCCCGACACCGAGACTTCGGCCGCGCTGTCGATGGCGATGTTCTTCTTCGCGGCTTTCGTCGTGAGCTTCCATTATGCCAACTTCTATCGCCAGGAGACGGCCTGGAAGCTGACGATCGAAGTGTGGATGATGATCGTCTTCATCACCTGGGTGCTCGCCTATACGGGGGGCCTCGACAGCCCCCTGCACGACCTCTATGTGCTGGTGATCGTCGTCAGCGCATTGACCCTCGGCAAGACCGCGACGCTGGGGCACCTGACGGTGATCGTGCTGTGCTACGTCTGGCTGGTATACAACGAGCCGGAGCGCGTCATGACGACCGGCGCCTACATCACGACGCTTGCCGCGCGCCTTTCGCCGGTGTTCCTGGTCGCCTACATCACCACCATGCTCTCGGCCGACATCCGGCGCGCGCTGATGCAGATCAAGTTCCTGTCCGAAACCGATGATCTGACGGGCGTGCTCAACATGCGGGCGTTTTCCGGCGTGGCGGAGCGCATCTTCAGGCAGGCGGCGCGCTACGTGCGTCCGGTGAGCGTGGTCATGATCGATTCGGACAGCCTGAAGAACATCAACGACACTTACGGCCACGAAACCGGCAACCGCATGCTCAAGCTCACCGTGCAGCGCATCGAAGAGGAACTGCGGGAGACCGATGTCGTCGCGCGCTACGGCGGCGACGAGTTCGTGGTCATGCTGCCGGAGACGAGCTGCAGCGGCGCGACGGGCGTGGCGAACCGCATCCGGCGGAGCATCGAATCCACGCCGCTGCCCACCCGCGACCAGAAGGTCAGCTTTACGGTCAGCATCGGCATCGCCTGCTATCCCGACCATGGCAACTCGCTGGAGATGATTATGGAGCGCGCTGACCAGGCGATGTACGTGAGCAAGACCGAGGGCAAGAACCGCATTACCGTCTACGGCGCGCGCTAGGATCACTCGCGTGCTGCCGGTTACCGGCGCGTCCTGCCGGGACGAAAATGCGCCGTGTCGTCGTAGTACCGCTCGTCGCGGTTCGCATCCGCCCAGCCCGGCACCCCGAGCACCGGCACCGGCGCAAGGTCCCGGGTCGTGCGCAAGGAGGCGGGCTCGCGCAGGCGGTCCGCGACCGCGGCATCGACGCACCGGATCTGCTCCTCGAGCGGCGCAGCCAGCAGGTCCCGGCTCACTTCGATCCGGATCGCGCGCCCGGTGATGCCCCGGAATGGCGCGAGCATCTTCTCGTACAAGGCATGGCCAAGGACGTAGAATCGCATGTCGGCGATGACGCGCGCGCGGCTGTGCCAGAAGAGCTCCTTCCACGCGAACGCCTCGAGCTTGCCCAGGAGCCCGCTGTCAGCCGCCACCACGATCAGCCCGCTCTCGTCGAAGAGCGTGAGCGCATCCTGCAGCGGGCCCCGGTTCGGGGCGCCCGCCGCCTGCTGTGCCTGCAGGGCTGCATAATGGCGCGCATTGAGCGCCGCTTTCGCCAGCGGAAACGTCAGCCAGACCAGCGCGTTGAACAGGTCGTGCCAGCTGCGATCGCGCACCGGCACTTCGCCGCGCAGGTAGATGCGCGGCTCGTAACGGTCCTCGAACCGGGCGCGCCTCGTGCCGGCGGAGACGAAACGGATCGGCGCCCCGCCGCCGCTGACGATAGGCGTCGCCCGCGCCGAGAGCAGGCGCTGCAGGTCCGCCGGCGCCGGCCAGCTCCGTGCCTCAAGCCCCGCCGCTGCGGGACGCAACGGCGCATACAGCGCCGAGCGCTCGAAGAACCTTGGATCCCACTCTGCGCTCATGATTCGGATAAAATGTCCAGCATTTCAACGTAACGAACGAGCCATTCCGGGCATGCACCAGGCTGCGTGAATACCCGGCGCCGGCTCTCTTCCGCGCCTTTCTTCCATGTCAGAACGCATCGATTGCGCCGTCATCGGCGCCGGAGTGGTAGGGCTTGCCATCGCACGCCGCCTCGCGCTCGCCGGGCGCGAGGTCGTGATCCTCGAAGCCGAGGAGGCTTTCGGCACCCACACCAGCTCGCGCAACTCGGAAGTGATCCACGCCGGCATCTACTACGCCACCGGCTCGCTCAAGGCCCGCCTGTGCGTCGCCGGCAAGCATGCGCTCTACCGCTACTGCGCGGAGCACGACGTCGGCCACCGCCGCATTGGCAAGATCATCGTCGCCACGGCCGAGGACCAGGTCGAGGCGCTGCACAAGTATCGCGCGCAGGCGGAGACCAACGGCGTCAACGACCTCAAGCTGCTCGACGCCGACGCGCTTGCCGCGCTCGAACCAGAGGTGCGCGGGGTGGCGGCCCTCCTGTCGCCATCGACCGGTATCATCGACAGTCACGGACTGATGCTTGCATACCTGGGCGACGCCGAAGCGCACGGCGCGGCGCTCGCGCTGGCAAGCCCGGTCGTGTCGGGCGCAGTGACCGGCGACGGCATCCTGCTCGAGGTTGGCGGCGCCGAGCCCATGAGCCTGCAGTGCCGCACCGTCATAAACAGTGCCGGCCTGAACGCGCAAGCGATGGCGCGCGCTATCCGCGGCGTGCCCGCATCGACGATTCCGCCGACCTATTATGCAATCGGCCACTACTATACGCTTGTCGGCAGGGCGCCGTTCAACCGCCTGATCTACCCGGTCGCGCGCCAGGACTGGCTCGGCGTGCATGTCACCATCGACCTCGGCGGCCAGGTCAAGTTCGGCCCGGACTTCGGTTGGATCGACCGGATCGATTATCGGTTCGACGAAAGCCGCACCGTGGCCTTCTTCGAGGCGATCCGCCGTTACTACCCGGGGCTGCAGGACGGCGCACTGCAGCCAGGCTACACCGGCATCCGGGCCAAGATCGCGGGCCCCGGCGAGCCGGCGCAGGACTTCGTGATCCAGGGCCCGCGCGAGCACGGCGTCGCCGGGCTGGTCAGTCTCTACGGCATCGAGTCGCCGGGACTCACTGCTTCGCTGGCGATCGCGGACAAAGTGCATTCGCTGCTGACGTAGCAGCGTAGTACACTAGCGCCTGCGCAAGCGGCGGTAACGCGTTGAAGTACATGGAAACACCGAGATAGCGACGAGATGCCGAACACGACCGTCTACAAGCTCACGGCCAAGGCGCAGAGGGAGCTTGTCAGTGCGACCAAGGCGCTGCCGCCCAACCTGCACACGCTGCTCGGGCACATCGACGGCACGGCGACGGTCGACGCAGTCAAGTCGAAGCTCGGGCGGGTAGACGAGCGCAAGCTGCACGACGTGCTCGAGCGCCTCGAGAAAGCCGGCTATATTGAACCCGCCGGCACCGAAAGCGACCCATCGGAATCGCCGATCACGCTCGACTTTACCATCCACGCAAGGGCACCGGCATCGAAGCCGGCATCGACACCGGCGTCGGCGCCGTCATCGAAGCCGGCACCGGCATCGAAGCCGGCATCGACACCGACGTCGGCGCCGTCATCGAAGCCCACATCGACACCGAAGCCGCCGCCGCAGCCGAAGCCCGACGAGAAGATCGACTTTTCCGCCGACGCGCCGGCCCCGCAGCCGACGGCGGAACAGATCGCCGAGGCCCAGGACAAGACGCTTGCCGGGATGCGCACGCTGAAGGAGGCAGGCTACTACGTCAGCATACTCTCCAAGCCGGGCATCAGGCAGCCGCCGCGCTCGGAAACCAAGTACTCGGTGCTGCTGATCGACAACGATGCCGCCACCGCGATACTCGTCGCCCGCACCCTGATGCTTGCGGAATTCGACGTGCGCAGCGCGGAATCACGCGAGCAGGCGCTGGCGCAGCTGAAGAAAGTGCCGCTGCCCGACGCGATCGTACTCAGCCCCCAGGTGCCCAAGTTGAACGGCCTCGACTTGCTGGCGCAGCTGCAGGTGCACAAGTACTACGCCTCGGTCCCGGTGGTCGTCATCACCACCGAGCACACGCACGAGACGGTGGTGGACGCGCTCGCCCGCGGCGCCGCCGGCTACATGACCAAGCCGTTCAAGCCCGAGGCGCTCCTCGATACCGTGCGCGCCGTACTCGGGTTGACCTGAACGGCGGCAGTCGCACATCACGCGGTAACCGCGACCGCCTCGATCTCGATCAGGAACCCTTCGCGCGCCAGCGCCTGCACGCCGATCAGCGTGCTGGCCGGCGGATTGTCTCGAGACACGTAGCGGCTGCGCACCGCATTCAGCAGCGGTCGGTACTCGGTTTTGTAACCGACGACGTAGACGTTGATCTTGACCACGTCGCCGAAGCTCGCCTCCGCGTCCTTCAATGCAAGCTCGAGGTTGCGGTAAACCTGCTCAGCCTGCGCCGCGAGATCCCCGCGCCCGACCAGCTCGCCTTCGGCATCCTGAGGCACCTGCCCGGAGACGTAGATCGTTCTGCCGCCGCTCACCGTGACCACCGGCGTGTAGACGCCCGGGCGGACGAGCCCTTTTGGATTGAGAAATCGCTTCTCCACGCTGTCTCCTTTCGGTGTCTGCCCGGTCAAGATCCTCCGCCAGCCAGCGGTTTCGCGGCATCATCGCCACTTCCCGCGCTTGCCGGCCCCCGCTGCGCGGCCCGCTCGAGAAAAGCGTCGAGCGCCGCGACCCACTCCGGCCGCATGAATACGAAACCGTCGTTGTGGCCGCCGGCAAGCTCGAGGAAGGCCTTGGGCTCGCCGGCCGCATCATAGAGCGCCCTGCCGTGCGCGTACGGCACGATGTCGTCGCCGCGGCTGTGCACCACCAGTACCGGCGCGCGCACCGACCTGAGATTGGCCAGATTGTCGTAACCGAAGCGGCTGATCAGGCGCACCGGCAGGAACGGATAGACCTCGGCGCCGAGGTCGTTCACGGAGGTGAAGGTCGAAGCGAGCACCAGCGCCCGCGGCGCTTCGCGCGCAGCGAGCCAGGACGCAACCGCCGCGCCCAGCGATTCGCCGTAGAGTACGATCTCGGCCGGCGCAATGCCGCGCGTTACCGTGAGCCAGCGCCATGCGGCAGTCGCGTCGCGGTAGGTGCCTTCCTCCGAGGGCGTACCGGTGCTCCGGCCGTAGCCGCGGTAATCGACGATCAGGGTCGAGTGGCGCAGCCGGTGGAACATCAGCACGTAATCGAGCCGGTGCGATATGTTCCCGGCGTTGCCGTGAAAGAACAGCACGGTGCCGCGGGGCCGGGCGACCGGCACCCACCAGGCGTCGAGCCGTTCGCCGTCCTCGGTGCGGATCTCGACCGGCTCGAACTCGAGGCCGACCGCCCGCGGCGTCGCGGTAACCTCCCGGCCGATGTTCGGAAAGTAAACGAGCTTGGGCTGGATCGCGAACACCAGCGCCACCACCCCGGCGTAGGCCACGGCGATCGCAACCAGGGTCTGGAGAATCACCGGGAGCCTCACGCCGCCAGTTCCAGCGGGTGCTCGTCGAGGAGCGCCGCCTGCTCGCGCAGGGCGAGGATCTGGTCCTGCCAGTAACGCTGCGTATTGAAGAACGGGAAACTCGCCGGAAACGCCGGATCGTCCCAGCGGCGCGCGAGCCATCCCGCGTAGTGAATGATGCGCAGCGTGCGCAGCGCCTCGATCAATGCAAGCTCGGCCGGATCGAAGTTCATGAACTCGCGATATCCCTTCATCAACGCCGCGAGCTGCGACTGCATCGCATGGCGGTCGCCGGCCAGGCACATCCAGATATCCTGTACCGCCGGACCCATGCGCGCATCGTCGAGATCCACGAAATGCGGACCGTCATCGGCCCACAGGATGTTGCCGGCATGGCAATCGCCGTGGAGGCGGATGTTCCTCACCCTCCCCGTCCGTGCGTAGCAGTGCTCGACCCGGCCGAGAACGTCGTCGACCACGCTGCGGTAGGTATCCCGCAACTCCGGGGGAACGAAACCGTGCTCGAGCACGAACGTGGACGGCTCGCGGCCGAAGCTCTCGATGTCGAGCACCGGGCGGTGCGTGAAGGGCCGCGTCGCGCCGACGGCGTGGATTCGCCCGATGAAGCGGCCGAGCCACGCGAGCGTGTCCCGGTCCTCGAGCTCCGGGCTGCGCCCCGGACGCCGCGGATAGAGCGCGAAGCGGAAATCCGCATGGCGGTGCAGCGTCTCTCCGCCGATCACGAGCGGCGCGACCAGCGGAATCTCGCGCTCCGCCAGCTCGAGCGCGTAGGCATGCTCTTCGCGAACGGCATCGTCGGACCAGCGCGCCGGCCGGTAGAACTTGGCGACGAGCCGCTCCCCGTCCTCGAGCCACACCTGGTAGACGCGGTTCTCGAAGCTGTTCAACGCAAGCAGGCGGCCGTCGCAGCGAAAACCGCCCGTCTCGACGGCATCGAGGATGCGGTCAGGCGTCAGCTCTTGATAGGGATGCGGATCAGACATGGCGGCTATCTGCAAAAACATATCACACTACGGGCCTTGCTACGCCGCCGGCGCGCAGCGGGACTATTTGCGCGCCGGTTCCGTCACGAAGCGCACCCCCACAGTCCAGAACCGGGTCTCGCGCCGGTTGCCGTTTTCTCCACCTGCGGTCACGTCCAGCTCGAAGCGGTCGGGTACAAGACCGATTCGCACGCCGGCCTGGTGCTGCGGCCGCGTTCGATCGTCGCCGGAGAGCTCGCCGATCAACTTCAGGCGCTCGCTCAGCGCATACTCGGCGCCAGCGGCCCAGGTAACCGGCTCGGTGCGCTCGTCCCGGTTGGCGACGAAGCCCACGTTGATGTGCGCCGCGAGCCGCTCTTTCAGAAAGCCACGGCTCACCAGCAAAGACGCATAGTAGCTGCTGATGCGGCGCCGGTCTTCTTCGGTTCGGCTGTGCCCGCGCACGCCGGCGACCCAGCCGAATCCGATGCGCTCGTCGGAGTATTCCCGCCACACGCCCTTGCCCTGCACCACATAGAGGTGACGCTGACCGTCCTCCTCGCTCAAGCGGCTCTTGCCGATGGTGATCTCCGCGTTAGCGATCAGGTTGCACGCCGGCAACAGCCAGATTTCGTGGTTTCCCCGGTTCACCTGCTTGCCGAACTCGAGCTGGCATTGTCCCGGTGCGAGGATGCTCGCATCATCCGTGACGTAAGGCGTGGCCGCGAATGCGCAGCTCGCGGAAGCCATGAACACGCCAAGCGCAAAGAAGATTCTTAGCAGCATATCCTCGTTCTCATGTCATTCCAGCGCACGGGAAACCGTGCCATCAGCGATCAGTGTGGTGCTGCGCCGCGAGCGAGCGCATCGGCCCGCCGCACCGGGATGAACACGCTGCCGCCCTCGAGCGCGTCGGGCAGCAACTCGTCCATGATACGCACGCCGCCGGCACGGCATTCCTCGAAAAAGTCGATGATCATGCGCTCGATCGCCGCCAGGTCGTCGAGCGGATGCAGCGGCCAGCGAAATCCCTCGAGCGCGCCCTCGTCGAGGGTCGAGGACAGGCTCACGCGCAGCTCGCCCGCCCCGCCCTCGATCCGGTGCGCCGAGAGCACCACCGAGGGATCGCCCGTCGCGGCGCGGAACTCGCGCACCGTATTGCTTGCGCACAGGTGAAACGCGAGCTCGAGCTGGGCGCACCGGCCGGCGTGGGCCGCGCGCATGAGCGCCACGGGCGGGCGCGGAATCGGCAGCAGGTCGAGGCCCGGCTGGGCGAGCTGCCGCCCGAGCTCCCGCGCGAGCGGCATGCCCCAGACGCCGATCGTCGCGGCGGTCTCGTCGAGCGAAGGCGCCTCGGCGGCGCTCACGCCGGCGCCCACGAGGAAGCGCAGGTGCACCTGCTCGGGCCGCCGCGCCACCCGGATTGACTGCGCCGCGATATCGCGCGGCTCAGCCGCCCGGAATGCCGCCGTCCAGCGGTAGACGGTGCTCGCGCGCAGGTTCTCGATCGCCTCAAGCGAACACAACGCATTGCTGAGACCGAAGTTGCGCGTTGCACCGAGCGCTCCATGGCGCTCGAGCAGCGCCCGCACCGGCTCGATTTCCGGCAGCGCGCCGGGAATGACGAGCGGCTCGCGCGCTGCGGCGACGAATATGACAGGCATCGCGAACACGCGCGCTACGACAGCGCCCGGCGCCCGCTCGGCCGGTTGCTCGGTCGCGGCGCAGATCAAGTCCCATGCGGCACGATAGGATTCCGGCGTGGCGGCACGCCGTAGCAGCGCCGCGATCGCGGCGTCGTTGCCGGCTTCGAGCGCGCACCGCAGCTGCGCCACGCATGCTTCGCGCGCGCCGGGCTCGGCGGCGCCCGCGGCTCCGCACGCGGAAATTACGGCGTCCGGCTGACCGCCATCGCCGAAGCGGCGCGGATCCGGCAGCCGTGTCATGCGGCCACGCGAATTGAGTCGATGGCGTCGCCCGGTTGCCGCACGTTCAATCCACCCGCGCGCCGGACGCCTTCACCACCTTGCCCCACTTGGCATAATCGGTGCGGATCACCTTCGAGAAGTCCTCCGGGCTGCCGCCGACGGGATCTGCCCCGCGCGCGTTAAGCAGCTTCACCAGCTCCGGCGATTTCAGCGCCCGGTTCAGCTCGGCATTGATGCGGGCGATCGCGCTCTTCGGCGCGCCTGCCGGTGCGAGGATGCCGAACCAGTTGACCACTTCGTATCCCGGCACCGCTTCGGCGATCGCGGGCAACTCGGGAAACGCGGGCGAGCGCCTGGGACTGGTCACCGCCAGGCCCTTCAGGCGTCCGCCCTTCACCTGCGGCGAAAGCGGCACCGCGCTCGCGATGGTGACCTTGATCTGCCCGGAGAGCATGTCGATGATGAGGGGTCCGGTGCCCTTGTACGGGATATGCACCAGGTCGACATGAGCCATGCTCTTGAACAGCTCCATTGCGAGATGGCTCGACGAGCCGCTGCCCGCGGAGCCGTAGTTGATGTCACCCGGCTTGGCCTTGGCATGGGCGATCAGTTCCTTGACCGAGGCCGCCGGCAGCGCCGGGTGCGACGCCATCATCAGCGGCACCGCCACGAACTGGATCACCGGCGCGAAATCCTTCAGCGCATCGTAATTGACCTTGCGGTAAAGATGCGGATTGATCACGTGCGGGATCGAGGTGAAGAGCAGCGAATAACCGTCGGGATTTCCCTTCGCCGCGATCTCGGTCGCAATGAGCCCCCCTGCGCCGCCGCGGTTGTCCACCACCACCTGCTGGCCGAGGCCGTCGGTGAGCTGCTGGGCGGCGATGCGCCCGAGGATGTCGGCCGCGCCGCCGGGCGGGAACCCGACGATGAGCCGGACCGGCCGCTCGGGATACGCCGCAGGCGCGGCGCCGGCGGGCGCGGCGCCGGCCGCCATCGCGAGCACGGCACTGAACAGCGCGGAGGCTCGTTTCATACGGCCCTCTCCACGGTGATTGGCTCTGCCGCCCCGCCAACCGGCGGGGATGAATTCGACAGACTCGTTCTTGCTCCTTATGTTCACATCCAGGCGCGTTACCATCCGAGCACGTAGGCCGGGCGGCGCGGGTCGGCGCCGCCGTGCAGAACGCCGCGCTGGTGGTCCGCAACGATGGTGCAGACCGAGCCGGCGAGCCAGGTCATGTCGTCCCACCAGTAGACCTTGTGCCCGCGCGCGGCAAGCTCCTCGCCGGTCTTGCCGTCGATGCGCGACTCCAGATACAGCCGGCCGGGAAAATACGGGTGCGGCTCGAACGAGCCCGGGTAGCTGTAGGTCGCGAACCGGGGCGCCTCGACCGCCTCCTGCGGCGCCATGCCGAACACGTTGATATTGAGAAACACCTGCAGCATCGCCTGCGGCTGCACGTCGCCCCCGGGCGTGCCGAACGGCATGTACGCTCTTCCGTTCTTGAACGCGAGCGCGGGGCTGGGCGTGAGACGCGGGCGCTTGCCGGGCGCCACCGAGCACGGGTGCGTCGGGTCCGCCCAGGATTGCGTGCCGCGGCCCGAGCACAGGATGCCGACGCCGGGAATGATCGGCGTCTTGTCCGAGCCGTCGGACGGCGTGGCCGAAAACGCGTTGCCCTCCTTGTCGATCACGCACACATAGGAAGTATCGCCCGGACCCGGCGCCTCGTCCGGCCGAGGCACCGGCATCCAGCGGTGCGGCAGCTCGGCGTGCGTTTTCGGATCGCCGGCATGCGGCATCCCGGCAACCGCCTTCTCGACACTGATCAGCGACCGGCGCCACGCCGCGTACTTGTCCGACATCAGCCCGGCAATCGGCACCTTGACGAACTTCGGATCGCCGAAGTGGTGGTGGCGGTCGGCGAACGCGAGCTTCAGCGCCTCGGTGACCACGTGAATGTAGTCGGGCGAATTGTGCCCCATGCGCTTCAGATCGAAGCCCTTCAGGATGTTCAGCGCCATCGGCAGCGTCGGGCCCTGCGACCACGGACCGCAGGCGTGCAGCTCGATGC
>JBFKNN010000057.1:0-16683 GCA_041629335.1 Burkholderiales bacterium
CCCAGACCGCGGCGGTCGCAAACGTCAATGACAGTCCGGTCGGTGTGCCCACCATCAGCGGCACCGCCACCAAGGGCCAGACCCTCACTGCCGACGCGAGCGGCATCTCGGACGCCGACGGCCTCGGTGCCTTCAGCTACCAGTGGCTCAGGAACGGTGCCGCCATTGCCGGCGCCACCGCCAATACCTACACCCTGGGTGACGCCGACGTGAGTGCTGCCATCAGCGTACGCGTCACCTATACCGACGGCCAGGGCACCGTCGAGACGCTCACCAGCGCCGCCACCGCCGCGGTCGCCAATGTGAACGATGCGCCCGCGGGCCTGCCCGCCATCAGCGGCACCGCCACCAAGGACCTGGTGCTCACCGCCGACACCGGCGCCATCACCGATGCCGACGGGCTGGGTGCGTTCAGCTACCAGTGGCTCAGGAACGGTGCCGCCATTGCCGGCGCCACCGCCTCCACCTACACCCTGGGTGATGCCGATGTCGGCACTGCCATCAGCGTGCGCGTCGCCTACACCGATGGTCACGGCACCCTCGAGACCGTCACCAGCGCGGCGACCGCCGCGGTGACCACTGCCGTCCCGATCCCGCTGCCGCCGGTCGTCGAACCGGCCGCGCCTGTTCCGGCGTCCAGCGCTCCAGAGCCAGCGCCCCCGCAGGCACCGACGAGCCCGCCCGCGTCAATCGTGGGCGAAACGACCGTCACGGAAGCCAATACCAGCGCGCAGACCACCGCGGTGGCCAATGCCGTCCCGATCCCGCTGCCGCCGGTCGTCGAACCGGCCGCACCCGTTGCGGCGCCCGGCACCCCGGAACAAGCGCCCCCGCCGCCGCCGAGCCAGCCCGCATCAATCGTGGGCGAAACGACCGTCGCAGACACGAATACCGGCACGGCATCGAGCGACCCCGCAAATCCGGAGTCCGCCGGAGGGATAACGACGTTGGCGGGCACGAATGCCGCCGGTTACGTGATGGATGCATTGCTCGCAGGTATCGAAAGCGCACAGACGAGGCGCATCGGGCTGCAGGGCGGCTCGGCGCTTGTGCCAGCGGCGCTAATACCGGTCGGGCCGCTTAATCTTCTCCAGATCAGCCTCGCCACGGCCGGAGCAGTGCAGGATTTTACCGCAGCCGAGCACGTCCTCGAAGCGACTCAAAGCCAGGCATTCACCGAGGGCCTGGACCGGCTGCGCGACACCATGAAAGCCGAGGCAGCGATCGAGCAGCGTGCAATTGCGTCCGGCGTCGCGTTGGGCACGGGAATGTCCGTGGGCTACGTAGTGTGGCTGCTGCGCGGCGGCGTGCTGCTCACCAGCCTGTTGTCGTCACTGCCGGCGTGGCGCTTCGTGGATCCGCTGCCGGTGCTCGCCCGCCTCAAGGACGAGAAGGACGAGAACGATGACGACGAGTCACTGGAATCCATGGTCGGCACGCGACGCGATACGGCGGCTGCGACGCCGGAGTCATCTAGAGACGTGATCATGCCGGAGCAGGCGCCATGAAGGGCATGAGCGCAAGAAGCCACATCGCATTGGGCCTGTCGCTGCTGATGGCGAGCCTGCTGCTCGCCGCGGCGTTCCTGGGCCTGGTCCCGGACCGTGCCAGTGCGGTGCGCGACGGACGCACCGCACTCGCGGAGGCGATGGCCGCCACCGGCACCGCCCTTGCCACGCGCGGCGAGCTGCCCCTGCTCGAATCAACGTTGCGACTGGTCGTCAAGCGCAACTCCGAAATCCGTTCGGCCGCAATGCGCCGCGCGGACGGCACCCTGGCCGCCGTCGTAGGCGAACACGAAAAGCACTGGATTCCCACGGTAGGCAACCTGTCGACCGATACACAGCTTCAGGTGCCCATTCTTTCCGGCAGGGAACAATGGGGACAACTCGAACTCCGGTTCGCTCCGCTAACGCACCGGGGACTGCTCGGCATTTTCTACAACCCCTGGGTCAAGCTCATCGCATTCATGTTTCTGATCTGTCTCGTCGGGTTCTACTTCTACCTGGGCAAGGTTCTGCGCCATCTCGACCCTTCCCAGGCCATTCCGGGGCGCGTGCGTGCGGCGCTGGACACCCTCGCCGAGGGCCTGCTGGTGATCGACCGGAAACAGAATATCGTTCTCGCAAACCATACTCTTGCCCAATTCCTCGGGACGACACCGGAGGAGCTGATCGGGCAGGACATCGGGCGCCTCAAGTGGCTGGACGCCGCAAATACGCCGCTCGATGGCGCGCGGTCCCCGTGGTCGGCCACCCTGAAGCAGGGCGGCCCGCAAAACGATCATATGATCAATCTGTGCAATAAGCAGGCAAAGCAGCGCACCTTCATGGTCAATTGCTCGCCCGTTCTGGCGGGCAGCGGCAGGGTCAATGGCGTGTTCATCAGCTTGAACGACGTGACCCAGATCGAGCAGCACAAGATCGAGCTTCACAAGGCCAAGGACGAGGCCGAATCCGCCAATCGGGCCAAGAGCGAATTCCTGGCGAACATGAGCCACGAAATCCGCACGCCGATGAACGCGATCCTGGGCTTCACCGAGCTGCTCAAGCGCGGCTACAACAAGAGCGAGCGCGATGCGGAGAAATTCCTGAACACCATCCACTCCAGCGGCACCCATCTGCTGGAGCTAATCAACGATATTCTGGACCTGTCAAAGGTCGAAGCCGGACAGATGCAGATGGAGCGCATGCCCTGCGCGCCGCATCAGATCGTGCGCGAGGTCGTAACGGTGCTTACCGCCCGCGCACGCGAGAAGGGCGTCGGCCTCCAGTTCAGCGCACGCGGCCGTATCCCGGCCACCATTCAGTCCGATGCGGCGCGCCTGCGCCAGATCGTCACCAATCTCGTCGGCAATGCGATCAAGTTCACCGAGCGAGGCAGCGTCCGGGTCATGCTCGACCTCAAAGAGCGCGACGGGCGGCCGCTGCTCGCGATCGACGTGATGGATACCGGCATCGGCATTCCGGGCGACAAGCTGGAAAGCATTTTCGACCCCTTCGTTCAGGCCGATACCAGTGTCACGCGCCGCTTCGGCGGGACCGGCCTGGGCCTCTCCATCAGCCGCCGCTTCGCGCGCGCGCTCGGCGGGGACATCGTGGCGAGCAGCGAGCCCGGCAAGGGCAGTACGTTTGCGGTGACAGTGGAATGCGGCCCGCTGGACGGGATCCGCATGCTCACGCCGGACGAAGTGCTGGCCGAGGAAAGCGCCCCGGTCGCACAGGGCAAAGCCAACTGGAAATTTCCGAAATCGCGCGTGCTCGTGGTCGACGACGGCCCCGAGAACCGCGAACTCGTTACCCTGGTGCTGCAAGAGTACGGCCTGCTGGTGGAGCAGGCCGAGAACGGGCAGCAGGGCCTCGACAAGGCGCTGCAGGGACAATTCGACGTCGTGCTCATAGACATCCAGATGCCGGTGATGGACGGCCAGACGGCGACCCGGCTGATGCGCGAACGCGGCCTGACGTTGCCGATCTTCGCCCTGACAGCCCACGCGATGAAGGGTTTCGAGCAGGAGATCATGGCGTCGGGCTTCACCGGCTGCCTGACCAAGCCGATCGACATCGACAAGCTGGTTCAAATGCTGGCCGACACGCTCGGAGGCCAACGCATCGACGCGGCTGTTCCAGCATCCGAACGCCCGGCGCCCTCCCGCCCGGCGGCGAGCCCGGCGTCGGTGGAAGCAGCGGCCCCGCTGATTTCGCGCCTGGCGGGCAAGCCCCGCCTCGTCCCGGCGATCCGCAAGTTCACCGGGCGCCTCGCAGAACAGCTCGACAGCATGGAGAAATCGTGGGCCGAGCGCGACTTTGCCGAGCTGGCAGCCCTTGCCCATTGGTTGAAAGGCGCGGCCGGCACGGTCGGTTACGATGCTTTCACCGAACCCGCGATGGAGCTCGAGCAACTTGCCAAGGCGCGCGCGGAATCGCAGATCGACGAAGCGATTCAGCGCTTGCGTCAACTCGAGCAGCGAATCGTAGCGCCGGAAGCGGTGGCGGCACCAGCAGCTGAAACCCTGTTATCCTAGGAACGGAATCGCGACATGAACAATCCGAAACCGACAAATTTCGACCCCCCGACATCGGACCCGCAACGGACCGGCACGCAGAGCGATTCCAGGATCCTGAGAACCGCGAAGGTGATGATGGTCGACGACGAGCCCATCACGCTCGAGGTCGTGCGCGCATTTCTTGAGGACGCGGGCTATCGGAATTTCATCGTGACCAGCGAACCGAAGGAGGCGATGGATCTCGTGGCAAGCGAGCGGCCCGATGTCGTGCTGCTCGACCTGGTGATGCCGGAAGTGAGCGGTTTCGACATCCTGAAGGCGATGCGGGCAGATGCGACCTTCCGCCACATCCCGGTCATCATGCTCACATCGGCATCGGACGCCGCAACCAAGCTCCAGGCGCTCGAGCTGGGGGCAACCGATTTCCTCGGCAAGCCGGTGGACCCCAGCGAGCTTATCCTGCGCACGCGCAACACCCTTGCCGCCAAAGCCTATGTCGATCGGGTCACCTACTTCGACAGCCTGACCGGCCTCCACAACCGCCAGATGTTCGTTGACCATATGGACTGGACGCTGCGTCAAGTGGAACGCTACAACCGCGCGGGCGCGCTGCTGCACATCAACATCGATCGATTCAAGAATATCAACGATGCCCTTGGCCCGGCGCTGGGTGACCAACTGCTGAAAGCGATTGCCAGGCGATTCAGTGAGTGCATCAGGACGAGCGATACGCTCGGGCAGATCGACGACAAGAGGACCTTGCCCAGCCTCTCGCGGCTGGGCAGTGACGAATTCGCCGTGCTGCTCGGGCAGATCGACAAGACCGAGAGCGCGGCGATCGTCGCGCAGCGGCTGATTCAGGCGATGACACCGCCGTTCAACATCGGCGGACGCGACATCTTTGCAACCTGCAGCATCGGAATTGCGGTCTTTCCGGCAGATGGCAAGGAACGCGATGCCGTGCTGCAGCGGGCCGCGATCGCCCTGCACGTGGCCAAGCAGCGGGGCGGCAACACGCATTGCTATTTTTCGAAAGATCTGAATGATCGGTCGCTGCAGTACCTGAGCCTCCAAACCGATCTGCGCAGGGCGATCGACCGCAATGAATTTCAGCTTTTCTATCAGCCCAAGATCGACACCCGAAGCAGGCAGCTGGTCGGGGCGGAGGCGCTGCTGCGATGGAATCATCCCGAGCGCGGCATGGTTGGTCCCTTCGAATTCATTCCGGTTGCCGAGGAGACCGGGCTCATCGTGCCGATCGGCGCATGGGTAATCGAGGAAGCGTGCCGGCAAATCACGGCCTGGCAGAAAAACGGGCTCGCGCCGGTAAAGATCTCAGTCAATGTTTCCGGCCGGCAGTTTCGCGAGAACAACTTCCTGGCGACCGTTCGAGGCGCGCTGGGGCAGTCCGCGGTGGATCCCGAATATCTGCAGATCGAGCTCACCGAAAGCATCCTGATGCAAAATGCTTCGGAGAACATCCGGATCCTGGGGCAGCTGAAAGATCTCGGGCTCAGGCTTTCAATCGATGATTTCGGGACCGGCTACTCGTCGTTGAGCTACCTGGGGCAGTTCCCCCTGGATGAGCTCAAGATCGACCGCTCATTCCTGAAGGTGATCGACGACAAGGCAACCCGGAAAAGCGCACCGATCGTCGTCGCCATCATCGCGCTCGCGCACAGCCTCGATCTCAGCGTGGTTGCGGAAGGCGTGGAAACCGAGGCACAGTGGAAATTCCTCCACGACCAGGAATGCAATGAATGCCAGGGTTACTTGTTCGGAAAGCCCGTGCCCGTGGCAGACTTCACCGCACTCCTATCGGGAAAGATCAGGCTGCGGGCGTAGCCATCGGCGCCATCAGGGCTCCGATGCGTGAGTCAACGGCAGCGAGCCCGCTTGCCCCTCCGCGCTTAGCCGTCTTTGCGGTTGCTAACCGGGAACCCGCACCGCGGTCCAGCGGGCGCGGCCCTTGCCGCCCGGCAGATCCACGGCGCCCTGCATCGTGCCCTCGCTCACCTTTCCGGTGAATGTCTTGCGTCCCGCCGGTGTCATGACCCGGAAGCTGATCTCCTCACCGCGCAGCGAGGCGCTCTCGATGCTGCCCCTGCGGCCGCCGATCACGGCGGCGCCCTCGAAGTCCTGATAGCGCTGCCGGATATCGAGGCCGCCCGCGCCACCGTCCGGTCTGCCTTCGATCGTGAGCTGCCAGCGGCCGGTGACCTTGGCGGGCACGATCCAGAGGTGGATGATGGCGCGCGGGATGCCGTTCACGGCTTCCTTCTCCGGCACGTCCAGCGCGATGGTGCCGTCGGGCTCCCAGCTGCCGAACTGATAGTCGTGCGACACGATGCGCGTCCCGGGCCTCAATTCGTTGAACAGCTTGGCGCGCAGGTTTGACATCATCTCCGGCAGCAGGTAGAGCGTCAGCACCGACGCCTTGCTGAGGTCGGCCTTGAATACGTCCTGCACGTGGAACGAGGCCCGGTCTGCCACACCCAGGTGGCGCGCGCGATCATTGCTCTGGCGCACCAGCGCCGGATCGATGTCCACGCCGAAGCCGCGCGCCTTCATCCGGCGCGCCGCGGTCAGCACGATGACGCCGTCGCCGGAGCCCAGGTCGACGACGAAATCTTCGGGTCCGACGTTGGCCATGCGCAGCATTTCGTCGACCACGACCTGGGGTGTCGGCACGTACGGGCCGCCAGTTCGGTTCTTCTCGGTGGCGTTCGCGTCGATGGCGGCGAATGCCGCCGCGCACAGCATCCCGAGCGATAGCCGGGTCATCCAGCAACGTGCCGATCCGTTGAACAACGCGTTGTTTTTAAACATAAGTCAATTCCGTCGGAAATGGGTGGGGCCGCCAGGAAACCTTGGATTGAGAGTTATGAGACAGTCGAGCCTTACATCCGGCAATGCTCTAAACGTTGGGAATCCTGTCCAATGTATCTTCGGCTCGTTGCCTGCTCAGGGCTTGACGAATTTCAGCACGAACGCGTCGGCACGCCCGCGGAGCTGCGCCACCGGCACATCGCGCGGGTCCGCCGCATTGTGCAGGAACAGCCCCTCGTCGTCGAAGCGAAACCCCGCCGCCTCGACCTCCTTGCGCAGCAGCACGTTATCCGTGCGCTGCAGCGCGGCCTGCGCGGCCCCGCCCCCCGGCCGGCCCGAGTAGTCGGTCAAGGCATATACTCCGCCCGGCTTCAGTGCACCGAACACGGCCCGGTTCATCCTGGCCCGGTCAGCCTGGCTGCGAAGCAGAGCATGATATAGGAAATTCGAGGTGACCAGATCCAGCCCCCGGGCGTCCGGCGGCAGCGGGTCGTCGAACTCCCGCGTGACGTGAACGACGCTGCGCATGACCGGCGCCTTCAGCCGCGCGGCGAGTCGGGCCGCGTTGCGCTCGGGTTCGTCGCGCCCGACCTGGGCATACACCGCGCCCTTCGGCCCCACCACCCGGGCGAGCAATTCGGCAAAATAGCCGTCGCCCGCACCCAGCTCGGCGACCCGCATTCCCGGCCTGACGTCCCAGAATTCCAGCAGTTTTTCCGGCTGCCGGTGCTGATCGGTCACGCGGTCCGAATCGCTGCGGTCGCGGCTGTGAACGATCCAGAAATAGGCCGGCGGTTGCTCCGGCAGCTGCAGCTGGGCGCAACCGCCCGCGGCCAACGCCGCCGCGAGTGCAGCCAGCACCGCAAGCCTGCGCGCCGCGTCCCTGCTCTCTCCTCGATTCATCGCCCTCTCCGTCTGCCGCGCCCTTGCGCCGCGCTATCTTACCCCCAGCGCCGCCGGAATTGCGTGTAGTAGAATCGCCCCGCGGAACTCCCGATGGACCACGCCGACACGAATTCCCCGCTCATCCGGGCCGCGCGCAACTCCGACCTGCCGGCGCTGGCCGCGATCTACGCGCACCACGTGCTGCACGGGCTCGCCTCGTTCGAGCTCGAGCCCCCGGACTGCGCGGAAATGGCGCGGCGTCACGCTTACGTGGCTTCCCTCGGGCTGCCCTATCTCGTCGCGGAAATCGACGGGCGTATCGCCGGCTATGCTTATGCGGCCCCCTACCGGGCACGCCCCGCCTACCGCTTCACGGTCGAGGACTCCGTCTACGTCGACCCTGGCTTCGTCAGGCGCCGCATCGGCAGCGCGCTCATGGCCCCCTTGCTCGCCGCGTGCGAGGCCGCGGGCTGCCGCCAGATGGTGGCGATCATCGGCGACAGCGCCAATCTGCCCTCGATCCGGTTGCACGAGAGATTCGGCTTCGTGCGCACCGGGCTGCTGCCGGCGGTGGGCTGGAAGTTCAACCGCTGGGTCGACTCGGTCCTGATGCAGCGCGCGCTCGGCAGGGGCGACACGGCGCCGCCAAGTGGTGAGCGGTAAAGGCGGAAGGCAGAGTAAGACCCTTGAGCGACGAGCCGTAGGGTGCGGCTTTAGCGCACCGGAGCAAAGATGCGTTATTTCAAGCCGGCGGTGGTGCGCTGAAGCTGCACCCTACACATCGGCCGCTGAGTGGTACGCGGTGCTGGACACCCGGGAGAAGGAGGAAGGAGGAAGGAGGAAGGCAAGAATTGGACGGGCTTCATCCCCGGGGTTCCGGCTCACCGGTCACGGGTTCATGGCCCCGGTCTGCGCCGCGCCGCGGCGGCGTACAGCGAGCAGGCACGCGAGCGCCGCGGCCGAGGGCAGCGCAAGCAGCCCGAATGCCGCCGAGTAGCTGCCGGTAAGCAAGTAAGCGTTGGTGAACGCGATCGGGCCGATCATCTTGCCGACGTTCACGAAAAACAGCGACCCGCCGGTCGCACTGGAAATCGCGCCGGGCGGCGCAAGCTGCGCCACTTCGGCGAGGAACGCACCGTTCCAGCCGCTCGCGGTGAGACCCAGCACGAAGAACAGCGCGCACGCCGCGGTGAGCGGCCACTGCGGCGTCACCGCCACCGTCGCGAGACAGGCGGCGGTCAGCACCGCACACAGCACCGCCAGCACCGCGAAGCAGTTTTGCGTGAGATCCGCGAGCCAGCCCCAGAACACGCGCCCGCCGACCCCGCCCACCTGCGAGGCCATCAGCACGATGCCGGCCTGCACCAGACCGAACTTCATGTCCTCCACGAACAGCACCACGGTGAATGTGGTGATGCAGATCTGCACGATCACCAGGCAGCCGCCGGCAATCGACAGCAGGCGCAGCGCCGCGTGATTCCACGCGGTGGCGATGCCGCCGAAAGGATTCGACACGGCGGGCATGTCCGGCCGGCGGTCGGCATCCCATGATGAGCGGCCGCGCTCGAGCAGGAAGTAGAGATAAAGCATCACCACCGCGTTGCCGGCGAGCGACCATTGCCAGCCGATGCTCACCGCGACCAGCGGCCCGATCACCGCCGCGCCGATGCCGCCCAGCGGCACGCCGGTCTGCTTGAGGGAGAAGATGAAGTTGCGCCGCTTTCCCGGCGTAAAGCGCGCGAGCAGGTGTGATGCCGACGGCGTCAGAAGACCGTAGCCGAGTCCCAGCGCAACCGCCGATGCGAACACGAAAACGACATTGGGCAGGATCGCAACGATGCTCCCCGCGATGAGCAGCGCGAGCCCGACCTGGGTGACGCGGCAGGCGCCCCAGCGCAGCGACAAGTTGCCGCCGAACACAAGCGAGACCAGCATCGCGGCGGCAAGAATGCTGATCTGGTAGCCGATCAGCGAGGCGTCGATGCCGTAGGTGTCCGCGACCCTGGGCGCAACAGCCGGCAGCAGGCTGGTTGCCATGCTGCCCAGCGTCTGGCCCGCGAGGAGCACGCTCAGCAGAAACGGAAAGCCCGGCGCGCGGCCGGGCTCTGGGGTCTGGGACACTGCCATCAGTCAGGTTAGGGAAAGGCGCAGGACAGCATAGCATGCGGCCCGCCCTGCGGGCCTAACTGCCCTCCGCCTCCTCCAGCCCCACGTCGCGGCGCCAGTCCTTGCTCTTCTTGAAAATGAGCGGCTTGATCGCGAACAGGAACATGACCAGCCCGATCACGAACATCGTCACCGCGATCGGCCGCTCGATGAAGATGGCGTAGTCCCCCGCGCTCATCGCCAGCGACTGGCGCAGCGAGAGCTCGAGCATGGGCGCGAGCACCAGCCCCAGCGCCACCGGCGCGAGGTCGTAGTGGAATTTGCGCAGCACGTAGCCCACCGCGCCCATGATCAGCATGATCCATACGTCGATCAGGCTGTTCGCCACCGAGTAGGTGCCGAGTATGCAGAAGCACAGGACGCCGGGGTAGAGATAGCTGTACGGGATGCGCAGCAGGTTCACGAACAGCCCGACCATCGGCAGGTTGAGGATGAGCAGCACCACGTTGCCCACGTACATGCTGGCGACGAAGCCCCAGAAGAGCTCCGGCTGCTGGCTCATGAGCAGCGGCCCGGGGGAGATGCCGTGGACCATGATGGCGGCGATCATCACCGCGGTAACCGGGCTCGTGGGAATACCGAGCGCCATCATCGGCACGAATGCGCCGCTCGCGGCGGCGTTGTTGGCCGACTCGGGTCCCGCCACGCCCTCGATCGCCCCGCTGCCGAAGCGCTCGGGGTGCTTCGACATCCGGCGCTCGATGCCGTAGGAGACGAACGAGGAAATGATGTGCGCGGAACCGGGAATGATGCCGATGAGGAAACCCAGCAGGCTGCCGCGCGCGATCGGCCCGGCTGACAGAAGAAACTCCTCGCGCGAGGGAATGAGGTCGCGCAGCTTCGGCTTCTGCACCTTCTGCCCGCCCGCCTGGCTCGCGGTGAGCAGGATCTCGGAGATGCCGAACAGACCGACGGCGACCGGCACGATCCCGACACCGTCGCCCAGCTCGACGATGCCGAAACTGAAGCGCGTGTAGCCGCTCATGGCGTCGATGCCGATCATGCCGAGCGCAAGCCCGAGGCCCGCCATCGCGAGCGTCTTCAGCATCGAGCCGCCGCTCATGTAGGCGAGGATGAAGAGCCCCATCATCAATAGCGCGGTGTACTCCGGCGGCCCGAAGCGCAGTGCCCAGCCGGCGAGCGTCGGCGCGAGCAGCATCAGGCCGATCACGCCGAACGTGCCGGCAATGAACGAGCCGATCGCGGCGATCGCGAGCGCCGGGCCGGCGCGCCCGTTCTTGGTCATCTCGTAGCCGTCGACGCAGGTCATCACCGAGGCTGCCTCGCCCGGTATGCGCATCAGGATCGAGGTGGTGGAGCCGCCGTACATCGCGCCGTAGTAGACGCCGGCGAGCAGCACGATCGCGACGATCGGATTCAGCCCGAAGGTCGCGGGCAGCAGGATGCTGATGCCGGCGAGTGGCCCGAGCCCCGGCATCATGCCGACCAGGGTGCCGATGATGCAGCCGGCAAACGCGTAGACCAGGATATGCGGCTGCAGCGCGATCGAGAATCCCAGCAGCAGGTTGTTGAAGGTCTCGACCATCACAGGCCCCAGGGGCTGCGCGGCAGCGGCACGTCGAGAAGATCCGCCACGACGTAGAAGGAAATGAACCCGAACCCCACCGAGACCAGCAGCACCGGCAACGGCTTCCTGCGCTCCATCACGCCGAGAAAGAAGATCATCAGCGCGATCACGGTCAGCCGGTAGCCGATGCGCTCGAGCGCGAACGCCCCGACGCCGCACGCGACGAGGATGATCGCGGCGCGAGTTGCCTCGGGCCAATGAACATCGCGGAGGAGCCTCGAATGGCCGCCCCACAAAGCGATCAAGAGCCCCAGTGCGCCGAGAAAGATCGCCAGCAGCAGCGGCATGTAACCCGGGCCGGGCTGCGACAGCGACCCGACCGGGAATTCCTGGTTCGCCCACGCAATATACAGCGCGAGCGCGATCAGCAGCAGACCGGAGAACTGGTCGCTCTTCAGGCCGCGCTTGACCGGTGCCTGCGGCGTCTGTTCAGTCATGACGTCGGCTGCCGGACGCTACTTCTTGTCTTCGACTTTGCCGACCTTCTTCACCGTGCGCACGAGGCGATCGGCGTCGCGATCCCAGAATTTCTGGAATTCCGGGGCGTCAAGGTAGTTGATCGGGGTCTCGAGCTTGTCCATGACGCGCTTGAACTCGGCGTCCTGGACCGCGCTGCGCGCCGCAGCGCGCAGCGCCTTGATCGCCTCGTCAGGCGATCCTTTCGGCACCATCAGGCCGGCCCAGATGTAGAACTCGACGTCCTTGTAGCCGAGCTCCTTCCAGGTGGGCAGCTCCGGCATCGAGGCGAGCCGCTTGTCGCCCCAGGAAGCGAGCGCGCGCAGCTTGCCCGAGCGCAGGTGGGCGACGGCCGCCGCCGGCCCGGAGGAGAGCGCCATCACGTGTCCGCCGAGCAGCGCCGTGATGGCGGGCCCGCCGCCCGAGAACGGCACGTGCCGCAGGTTGATGCCCGCCCCCTGAACCACCATCTCCATGGCGATGTGCAGGGTTCCGTACAAGCCGGAAGACGAGAACGCGATCTCGTTGGGCTGCTTCTTCGCCAGTGCGACGAAATCTTTCGCCGACTTGACCGGCAACGACGGATGGACGACGAGGATGGTCGGATCGGCGGAGATCAGCGCGATTGGCGTGAGCTGGTCGAGCGTGTAGGCCGGCTTGAGATTGAAGATCGCGTCGACTTCCGGAAAGATCGAGACGCTCGAAAGCGCGACCAGGACAGTGTAGCCGTCCGCCTTGGCGTTCGCGCCGGCCGCATAGCCGACCTTGCCGCCGGCCCCCGAGCGGTTCACCGGGGCGATCGGCTGCTTGAGGACCTTCTCCATCGCCGCCGCGATCGGCCGCCCGGTCAGGTCCGCCACACCACCGGGCGGGAACGGCACGATCATCGTGATGTTGCGGCTCGGATAGGCTTCCTGCGCATGGACTGCGGCCGCCGCAATCAGCGCGAGTGCTGCGAGTGCAATGCGTAACATATGCGCCTCCTCAGGTTGTTAACGGAACGGGCAGAACCGGCCTCGGACCGGCGCGTGCGCGCGCGTCACTGCTTGTCTTCGACCTTGCCGATTTGCTGGATGACCTCGGCGAGCTTCTTCGCGTCCTTGTCCCAGAAGTCCTTGAACTCCGGCGCGTCGAGGTACGCGATCGGCGTGTTGATCTTGTCCATGCCCTTCTGAAACTCGGGATCGCTGACTGCTTTCTTCACGGCGCCCCGCAGCGCATCGATCACCGGCTGCGGAGTCGCTGCAGGCGCGAACAGCCCGCCCCATACATAATATTCGATGTCGTAGCCCTGCTCCTTGAACGTCGGGATGTCCGGGAATGCGGCGATACGCTGGCCGCCCCAGTGCGCGAACGCCTTGACCTTGCCGCTCTTCAGATGCGGCGTGGCGATATTCGGCGGGCACGCCCAGGTTACCGCATGGCCACCGAGCACCGCCGTCATCGCCGGCGCCCCGCCGGTGGTCGGCAGGTGCCGCATCTTGAGCCCGGCAGCGCGCAGGAACATCTCGATCGGAATGTGCGATGCGCCGTAGAGCCCGGAAGACGAGTAAATCATCTCGCCCGGCTTCCTCTTGGCGAGCGCGACGAACTCCTTCAGGTTGTTGGCCGGAATCGACGGATGCACGACCAGAATGTTGGGATCGGCGGTGATGCGTGCGATGCCCACAAACTGGTCGCGCGTATAGGCGGGCTTGGTGCCGAACAGCTTGTCGCGCTCCGGCAGCGCCGAGATGCTCACCAGGTGCAGGATCAGGGTGTAGCCGTCCGGAGCGGCATTGGCGACGATGTTTGCGCCCGTCGCCCCGGCCGCGCCCGGGCGGTTCTGGACGACCACGTTCTGCTTGAAGACGCGCTCGAGTGCGGGCGAGAGCTGGCGCGCGGTCAGATCGGAGGTCCCGCCCGGTGGAAACGGCGAAACGATGGTGATCGTCTTCGTCGGGTAGGACTGCGCGCCTGTGGTAGCCGGCAGGAGCAGCGCGAGCCCGATCAACAGCGACAACGCGAGTTTACCCATGATCTCCTCCTTTTTGCTTGTTCACTCAGTCACGCCGCCGCAACGGGATTTACGAGGCGGCCAACGCCCTCGATTTCACAAGATACCACGTCGCCCGGCTGCAGGTAGCCCTTGGCGCCGACCACGTCCTTGCGCATCGGCTTCTTGCCGCCGAGCTCGGGGTCGGTGCCCCAGGCGGTCCCGCCCGGCGTGCCGGTCGAGATCACGACACCCGGCCCCAATGTGACGAATGTCGAGAAGAACGCGACGAGCTGCGCGCACGTCCAGATCATCTTCCCGGTCGAGTTGCTCTGCCGCAACTCGTCGTTGACCCAGGTCCTCAGCTGGAGGTTCTGCGGATCCGCTATATCGTCCGCGGTGACGATCACCGGACCGATCGGGGCGCAGGTGTCGAAATTCTTGCCCGGCCCCAGATTATAAACCGAAGACCCGTCGGGGCGCAGGGTGACCTGCCGGTCGCGCGCGGTCACGTCGTTCACGATCGTGTAGCCGTAGACATGCTCCAGCGCCCGCTCGGCGGGAATGTGGCGCCCGGGCTTGCCGATCACGATCGCGAGCTCGGTCTCGTAATCGAGCTTTTCGGTGACCCGCTCGTCGCGCAGGATAGGGTCGCCCGGCCCGATCACGCCGAGCGCGGTCTTGGTGAAGAACTCCGGGTCCTTGCGCGTCACCTCGGGCTTCTCGTCGCGGTGGTCCCAGTAGTTCTCGCCGCTGCACAGGATCAGCGTCGGGATGAGCGGCGCGACCAGCTTGGCCGTGGCCGCCGGCGTGCGGCCTGTCCCGGACTTCCGCGTGCCAGCGATGCCGGCCTTGACGAGCTTCTGGCCCGCGTCGCCCAGCGCAATCAGTTTCACGGGATCGGAGAGCGCCGCGATCGCCGCAGGATCGGCACCGAGCGGGCAGGCGTCGAGCAGGTCGACGATATCCTCGCCGTCGAGGGCGCCCAGGCGCAGGGCGCCGTTGCGGTCGTATCTGACGAGTTTCATGTTTCCCCTGGATTCAGATGGTGTGCCGCGAAATTCATCCCGTTCGAGTCAAATTCGATTCAGCCGCCAAGAACGCCAAGGACGCGAAGAAGAACAAATCAAATACATAAGATCAAAACCGAAGCGGCACTACACGGCGCTCGCACTTAAACTCGAAGCATCCCGGCGTTTTCTAGCGCTTGCGCGTACCGATGCCGTTCGCATTCGCCCCGGCGTCCCGCGCATCTTCCGTTATAAAGTTCTTGCCTTTCTTGGCGTTCTTGGCGGCCTTGGCGGCTGATTTGCCTTGCCGCTTTCCGCCTTCCCCTACGCGACCGGGTTCTCCAGCGTGCCGATCGGCTCGATCGTCACCCGAACCACGTCGCCCTTCCTCAGGTATTTCGGCGGATCGAAGCCGATGCCCACCCCGGCGCAGGTGCCGGTGGCAATCAGATCGCCGGGGTCGAGCGTCATCACGCGCGTGACCGTCTCGATCAGCGTCGGGATGTCGAATATCAGCTGGCTCACGTACGCGTCCTGACGCACTTCGCCGTTCACCTGGGTCAGCAGCCGCATGTGCCCGACGTCCTTGATCTCGTCGGCGGTGACGACGCACGGCCCCATCGGGCAGAATCCGTCCGGGCTCTTGCCGAGGAACCACTGCCGGTGCCGGTTCTGCAGCGTGCGCGCGCTGACGTCGTTCACGATGGTGTAGCCGAAGACGTGCTTGTAGGCGTCCTTCTTCGCGATATTGCGGCCGCCCTCGCCGATCACGACGGCGAGCTCGCCCTCGTAGTCGACGGTATCGGTGTAGTCGTTTTCGCTCGGAATCGGCTCGCCGGGACCGATCACGGAGTTCGGCCACTTGGTAAACATGATCGGCACTTCGGGTATGGTTTCCTTGCCCGTGGCATCGACCCCGCTCGCATGGAATTCTCTCGCATGCTCGTGGTAGTTCTTGCCCACGCACAGGATGTTCTTCGCCGGGCGCGGGAACGGCGCGAGCAGCTTGACGCCCGCGAAGGGAATCCGGCCCTCGCCGCTCTTCACCGCGCGGCGCGCGCGCGAGAGTCCCTTCTTGCCGAGCGCGACGAAGGCCGTCATCTCCTTCGGCAGGCGCGTAGTCGCCGACAAGTCGACGATCTCGCTGGTTTCCGGGTCGTGCACGCCGACGCGCGCGCCCTTGTCGTCGGAAAAAGTCACCAGACGCATTCCTGAAACTCCTCGATTGGATTTCTCGCCAGAGGGCGAAGTATGCTGACCGCGCGCGGTATGGTCAACCTCGTGCGGGCCGCGCCCGGGCCCGCTTCGACGGAAAGAAAAGCGCGGCGCAGGCGCCACCGGTTCTTGATGGCCGCAATCATCGGCTCACGCCCCTGCCGTAGTTGGTGCCCGGGCCGCCCGCCGCTCCTGCCCGCGCCCCAGCGCCAGCGCCAGCGCGAGCCACGCGAGCGAGACCGGCACCACGGCGGCGGAGACCGCGGCGAGCTCCAGGCCCAGCCCGCGCAGCGCGGCGAACAGCCAGCCGCTCACCGCGTCGGCGCCGCGGAAGACGACCGTGTCGATGACGCTCTTCGCCTTGTATTTCTCCTCCCGCCCGACGACGGTGAACAGCACCTCGCGCGCCGGGTTCGAGACCGCGAAATTCGCCGTGCGCTGCACCGCCTGGAACACGATCACCACGATCAACGCGGGCGAGACGGCGAGCACCGCGAAGCCGATGCAAAATACCGCCGGCAGCAGCGCGGCAGCCGGGCCCACGCCGAAGCGC
>JBFKNN010000058.1:0-16652 GCA_041629335.1 Burkholderiales bacterium
CAGCGCGAGCGCGAAGCGCGGCGCGTGGAGCGCGAGGCGGAGCGGGAGCGCCGCGCGGCAGTGAAGGAGAGTCGTCGCGCCGAGCGCGAGAAAAGCGATGAGGTCTCCCGCGACGGGCGTGAAGCGCGCAAAGCGGAGCGCGATATGCGCAGAGACAGGGCCGTTGCGCCGTACCCCGGGAACCCGCTGCAGCGGTGAGAGATTCAGGAGAGGCCATGTCTGAACCGAGAAACACGATCACCGTGATCGGCGGCGGCACGATGGGCGCCGACATCGCGGCAAGCTTCGTCGCCTGCGGCTGGTCCGCGCACATCGTCAACCCCAAAGACCGCATGCGCGAGACGCTGCCGGCGCGCCTCGCGTCCGCCATGGACAAGCTCGGCAAGCCGTATCGCGCGGCGGATTTTGCGCTGCACGACAGCGCGGCCTCGCTGCCGTGGCAGGCCGTCGACATCGTGATCGAGGCCGCTCCGGAACGCCTCGACGTGAAGCGCGAGCTCTTCGCCGAGTTCGAGCGCCTGGCGCGGCCCGAGATCCCGCTGTGCAGCAATTCATCCGCGATTCCCATCGGGTTGATCGGCGAGGGCCTGAAGACCCGCAGCCGCATGGTAGGCACCCACTACTTCATGCCCGCGCACCTGGTGCCCGCGGTCGAGGTGGTGTGCTCGAAAGACACCGATCCCGCCGTCGCCGACCGCGTGAGCGATATCCTGATGAGCGTCGGCAAGGTGCCGGTGCGGGTGAAGCTCGACATACCGGGGTTTCTCGCCAACCGCATGCAGCACGCGCTCTCACGCGAGGCGATCAACCTGGTCGAGCGCGGGATCGCGACGCCCGAGGACGACGACAACGCGGTACGCTACGGGTTCGGCTTCCGCTACATCGCCGCCGGCCCGCTGATGCAGCGGGACCACTCGGGGCTCGACGTGCACTGCGCCGCCGCGGCAACGATCTATCCCGATCTCTGCAACAGCCCGGACCCCAGCCCGTATATGGCCGACAAGGTGAAAGCCGGGCACAACGGCATGAAGGTGAAAAAGGGCTTCTACGATTGGACCGATGCGACGATGGCGGCGGAAAAGCTGCGCTACGAAGCGGCGTTGATGGGCGCGATGGAAATCATTCGCCGCGAGCGCGATGGCGCCGCCTGATCGAAAAAAGGCGTGATTGGTGATTGGCGACGCGCCGGCCGTTATGAATCGACACGATGTGCCGTTTCTGAAATGACGCGGGTGATCCTGGTCAGGCACGGCGAGACCGCATGGAACCGCGAGCGCCGCATGCAGGGGCAGACCGACACGCCGCTCTCCGACGAGGGCCGCGCGCAGGCCCGGGCGCTCGGCGTGCGGTTGGCGGGCGGGCGCTTCGCGGCCCTCTATTCGAGCGATCTCGCGCGTGCCATGGACACCGCGCGATGCGTGGCGGAGACGACCGGACACGACATCGCCGCCGACGCGCGCCTGCGCGAGCGCGCCTTCGGCATATTCGAGGGCCTTACGGCCGCGGAGATCGCGGCGCGCTACCCGGACGAGCTCGGGCGCTTCCACTCGCGCGACCCGGATTATGTCGTGCCGTCGGGTGAGAGCGCGCGGGTCTTCCACGCGCGCTGTCTCGGGTGCCTCGTCGAAATCGCCGGGCGCCACGCGGGGGAAGACGTCGTGGTGGTCACCCATGGTCTCGTTCTCGACGCGGTCTACCGCGCCGCGCACGCGATGCCGTTCGAGGTGCCGCGCACCGTTCCATTGCTCAACGCCAGCCTGAATGTTTTTTTGCGGCGCGACGGCGCCTGGCGGATGGAGTCGTGGGGCGACGTGGCGCACCTGCAGGATGAGCAGGTGACGCGCTACCAGGGATTCACCGCTTGACCGCGCAGGAAGCGGTGATCGTGGTGCACGGCCTCTGGATGCACGGCGCAGTGATGGCGCTCATGCGGCGGCGGATCGAGCGCTGCGGCTACCGGGCGGTGAGCTATTCGTATCCTTCGATGCGCCTCACGCTGACGGAGAATGCCCTGCGGCTCGCGCAGTTCTGCCGGAACATGAGCGCCCCGCGGATCAGTTTCGTCGCCCACAGCATGGGCGGGCTGGTCGTGCTGCGCATGCTGGGGCAGGCGGCCGGGATCCGGATCGGGCGCGTTGTGCTCGCGGGCTCGCCGTGCGCCGAGAGCCTCGCGGCGCGGCGCATGGCGCGGCTTCCCGGCGGGCGCGCCGCGTTGGGGCGCAGCATTCCGGAATGGCGCGCGCGCGACCGCGGCGACGCCCTGGGGCAGTTCGAGATCGGGGTCATCGCCGGCAGCCTGAGCGCCGGGCTGGGCCGGCTGATCGCGCCGGACCTGCCCGTGCCCAACGACGGGGTGGTGAGCGTCGCGGAGACGCACCTGCCGGAAATGCGTGACAGCATCGTGCTGAAGGTGAGCCACAGCGGCATGCTGGTCTCGAAAGCGGTAGCGCGGCAGGCCTGTGAGTTCATTCGCCATGGCGCGTTCGCGCACCGCGAGGGCGTTGCCGGCGACCGGTGACTGGTGTTTAAAAGCGTGATTGGTGGTTTGAGATGCGTAGAGCGGGAGTGTAGGGTGCAGCTTTAGCGCACCGCTTCGAGGCTCGCGCCGCCGAGCCACAAACCCGACTCGGTGCGCTAAAGCCGCACCCTACGGCTGGTTTATTGCAAGGTGTGAACCATGATGGGTGATTTGTGACCGGCTGGTATTCGGTCCCACTCGGGAGCGGAGCGGTTCCCGTCGATCGACGCATGGTCGTGCGCGCGGCGCGGGATACCGGTCACCGGTCATCGGTCATTCCTTTGAACACCCCCTTGAGGCGTACCGGTCGCGCTTCCGCTGCAACCTATCGCGTCGCCTTGCGGATCGTCGTGGCCGGCCTGGTGCTCGCGACGAGCGGCTGCGCGAACGTCGGCTACTACTTCCAGTCGGTCGCTGGCCAGCTCGACATCTGGCGCCGCGAGCGTCCGGTGGACGAGGTGCTGAAGGACCCGGCTGCGCCGTCGGCTCTCAAGGAAAAGCTCGCCAAAGTCCAGGCGATCCGCGATTTCGCCAGCCGCGAGCTCGGGCTGCCCGACAACGGGAGCTACCGGCACTACGCCGACCTCGGACGGCCGTACGTGGTTTGGAACGTGTTCGCCGCGCCGGAATTCTCGACCAAGCCCGTGCAGTGGTGCTTTCTCTTTGCCGGATGCGTGGGCTACCGAGGCTATTTCGCCGAGGCCGATGCCAAACGGCTCGCGGCCGAGCTGGCGGGCACGGGCAAGGATGTCCACATCGGCGGCGTGCCGGCGTACTCGACTCTCGGATGGTTCCCCGATCCGGTGCTCAATACTTTCGTCCATTACCCCGAGGCCGAAATTGCGCGCATCGTGTTCCACGAGCTCTCGCACCAGGTGGTCTACGCCGGCGATGACACGATGTTCAACGAGTCGTTCGCGGTGGCGGTGGAGCGCGAGGGCATGCGGCGCTGGCTCGCGCAGCCGGGCAACGAGAAGCTGCGCGCGGGCTACGAGCAGGGCCGAGAACGGCACGCGCAATTCGTGCAATTGATCGCTGCTTACCGCGGAAAGGTCGAGGCGCTGTACGCGCGCGCGCTCCCCGCGCCCGAGATGCGCGAGGGGAAGGCGGCGATCCTGCGCGGGATGCAGGACGACTACCAGCGGATCAGGGCCGGGTGGAACGGCTTTGCGGGATACGACGCCTGGTTTGCGCGGCCGCCGAATAACGCGATGCTGGCATCGGTCGCCATCTACACCCGTTACGTGCCGGCGTTCGAGGCGCTGCTCGAGCGCGAGGGGCGGGACCTGCCGAAGTTCTACGCGGCGGTGAGGGCGCTTGCCGCGCTGACCAGGGAGGAGCGCGTTGCGCGCTTGCAGGCCCTCGCGAGGGAGAGTGACGGGGACCACCGTTTCCGCCACCCGTGACCCGTCACGCCTCTCACGGCAGTTGCTATAATCGCCGCAAGAACCCGCAGCGGAGGACCCGATGAAACTCACCAGCACAAGCTTCGGCAACAACCAGCGCATCCCGGCGGAGTTTGCGTTCTGCGCGCCGGACCCCAAGTCTCACGCCACGCTCTCGAAGAACCGCAACCCGCAGCTGGCGTGGAGCGACCTGCCGGCCGGCACCCGCTCGCTCGTGCTTGTCTGTCACGACTATGACGTGCCATCCAAGCCCGACGACGTGAACCAGGAAGGCCGCACGATTCCCGCCTCACTGCCGCGTGTGGACTTCTTCCACTGGGTGCTGGTCGACCTCGACCCCAAGTCCGGGCCGATCAAGGCGGGCGAGTTCTCGGACGGCGTCACGGCGCGCGGCAAGAAGGGCCCCGACGGACCGCGCGGCACGCGCCAGGGCGTGAACGACTACACGATGTGGTTTGCGTCCGACAAGGACATGTCGGGCAACTATTTCGGCTACGACGGGCCGTGCCCGCCGTGGAACGATACGATCCCGCACCATTACGTGTTCACCCTCTACGCGCTGGACGTGGCGAAGTGCGGGGTGACCGGAACATTCAAGGGGCCGGATGTGCTCGCCGCGATTCGCGGGCACGTGCTCGGGCAGGCCGCGCTGACCGGTGTCTACAGCCTGAACCCGAGCGTGAAGGTGTGACAAGCCGTTGCGCTCGCGAAAAGGCCGGTCCGCCGGCCTTTTTTCTTTTGCGGGTGATTCGTTGAGGTGCGTGAAAAACGAATCGAACCGCCAAGACGCCAAGGCCGCCAAGAAGAGCAAGAATAATAATAAAAACAAGATCAAAATCGAGAGGCCGGTCCATGTCGTTTCAAGACTACGCCTCCAATGCGAAACGATGGTGTTGGTGGTGGTAGGTTTTCGTTATCGTTTGCCTTTCTTGGCGTTCTTGGCGTCTTGGCGGTTCATTATGCTTTTCACGATTTTCCAGCACGTCGGGTGAAATTCGACCCGCAACAACGCCGCGCGAACCTCCCCCGGCCGACTTATCCCGAGGAGCTGCCGGTCGTCGCGCGCCGCGACGACATTGCGCGCGCGATCGCCGCCAACCAGGTCGTCATCGTCTGCGGCGAGACCGGCTCGGGCAAGACGACGCAATTGCCGAAGATCTGCCTCGAGCTCGAGCGCGGCGTGAAGGGCCTGATCGGCCACACCCAGCCGCGGCGCATCGCCGCGCGCACCGTCGCCGCGCGCATCGCGCAGGAGCTCAGGAGCCCGCTCGGGCATGCCGTCGGCTACAAGGTGCGCTTCGCCGACAAGCTCTCGGCCAACACCTACGTCAAGCTCATGACCGACGGCATTCTCCTCGCCGAGACCCAGGGCGACCGCGAGCTTCGCGCCTACGACACGCTGATCATCGACGAAGCGCACGAGCGCAGCCTCAACATCGACTTCCTGCTGGGCTACGTGAAGCGCCTGCTGCCGCGCCGCCCCGACCTCAAGGTACTCGTCACCTCGGCCACGATCGATGCCGAGCGCTTCTCTCAGCACTTCGGCGGTGCGCCGGTAATCGAGGTCTCGGGCCGCACCTACCCGGTCGAGGTGCGCTACCGGCCGCTCGGCCACGATGAGGACGAAGACGAGCAGGACATCGAGCAGGCGATCGTCGATGCGGTCGACGAGCTAGCACGCGAGCGCGCGGGCGGCGACGTCCTGGTGTTTCTCCCGGGCGAGCGCGAGATCCGCGACGCGGCCGAGGCGCTGCGCAAGCACCATCCGCGCGGTGCCGAGATCCTGCCGCTCTTCGCCCGGCTCTCGTTCGAGGAGCAGGACCGTGTATTCAAGCCGCACGGCGGGCGGCGTATCGTGCTCGCGACCAACGTCGCGGAGACCTCCCTCACCGTGCCGGGCATCCGCTACGTCGTCGACACCGGCGCCGCGCGCGTCAACCGCTACAGCTGGCGCAACAAGGTGGAGCAGCTGCAGGTGGAAAAAATCTCGCGCGCCTCCGCCGACCAGCGCGCGGGGCGCTGCGGGCGCGTGGCCGCCGGCGTGTGCATCCGGCTCTATGCGGAGGACGACTACGCCGCGCGCCCGGAGTACACCGACCCGGAGATCCTGCGCTCCTCGCTCGCGCACGTGATCCTGCGCATGAAGTCGCTGAGAATCGGCGATGTCGAGGACTTTCCTTTCCTCGAGGCGCCGACCCCGCGCATGATCGCCGACGGCTACCAGCTCCTTGCCGAGCTGGGCGCGGTCGACGCCAAGAACGCGCTGACGCCGGTCGGCTGGCAGCTTGCGAGATTCCCGATCGATCCGCGCATCGCGCGCATGATCGTCGCGGCGAAGGAAGCCGGCTGCCTCGCCGAGGTGCTGGTGATCGCCGCGGCGCTGTCGGTACGCGATCCGCGCGACCGCCCGTTCGAGCGCGCCGAGGCGGCGGACCGCGCGCACGAGCAGTTCGCGGACGAGCGCTCGGACTTCATGGGCTATCTCAAGCTCTGGCGCTGGTTCGAAGAAGCGGTGCGCCACAGGAAGTCCAACCGCAGGCTCGCCGACGAGCTGCACGAGAAGTTTCTCTCCCACCGGCGCCTGCGCGAATGGCGCGACATCCACGGCCAGCTCGCCCAGCTCGTGCGCGAGCTCGGCATGCAGCCGAACGAGAAGGCGGCCGAGTACGACGCGATCCACCGCGCGCTGCTGGCGGGGCTCCTGGGCAACATCGGCTTCAAGAACGAGGAGGGCGAGTATCTCGGCGCGCGCGGCATCAAGTTCGCGGTCTTCCCCGGCTCGGTGTTGAGGAAGGCGCAGCCGAAGTGGGTGATGGCCGCCGAGCTCGTTGAAACGCAGCGCCTGTACGCGCGCTGCGTCGCGAAGATCGAGCCCGAGTGGATCGAGCCGGTCGCACGTGCGCTCGTCAGCCGCCACTACTTCGACCCGCATTGGGAGAAAGAGCGCGCGATGGTGGTCGCGTTCGAGCGCGTGACGCTCTACGGGCTCACGATCGTGCCCAAGCGGCGCGTGCACTACGGGCCGATCGACCCGAAGGCTGCGCGCGACATTTTCATCCGCCGCGCGCTCGCCGCGGGCGATTACGCCACGCGCGCTCCCTTCTATGAGCATAATCTAGAGCTCATCAAGGAAGTGCAGGAGCTCGAGCACAAGGCGCGCAAGCGCGACGTGCTGGTCGACGAGGACACCATCTTCGCGTTCTACGACGCGATCATTCCCGCGGGTATCGTCAACGGCGCCGGCTTCGAGAAGTGGCGGCGTGACGCGGAGGCGAGGGACCCCAGGCTGCTCCACCTCACGCGCGAATACCTGATGCGGCACGCTGCCGCCGACATCACCGAGGCGCAATTCCCCGAGACGCTCAGCGCGGGCGGCATCGAGCTCAAGCTCCAGTACCGCTTCGACCCGGGCCACCCGCTCGACGGCGTGACCGCCACCGTGCCGCTCGCGCTGCTCAACAAACTGGAGGCCGCCGACTTCGACGGGCTCGTGCCGGGCCTGATCCGCGAGAAGGTCGCGTTCGCCTTCAAGGCCCTGCCGAAGGCGATCCGCCGCCACCTGACGCCCGCCGCAGAGCACGTGACGGCCTTTCTGACGGAGCGCGACCGCGAATCGGGGCAAGCCTACCAAGACGGGTCACGCAGCTCGCTTGCGGAGGCGCTGGCGCGTTACGCGCACCGGGCCTCCGGTGCGCCGGTGGCGGGCGAGACCGCCGAGGCGATCGACTACCCGCCGCACCTGCGGATGAATTTCCGGGTCATCGACGACGCCGGCCGCGAGCTTGCAAGCGGGCGCGATCTCGCGGCGCTCAAGACTCAGCTCGGGGAAGCGGCCCAGCTCACCTTCGGCAAGGGCGAGCCGGGCATCGAGCGCGAGAACATCCGTGCCTGGGACTTCGGCGACCTGCCGCGGGAGATCGCGTTCACCCGCGCGGGCCGCCGGCTCACCGGCTACCCCGCGCTCGTCGACGAGGGCGAATCGGTCGCGATCCGGCTGTTCGACGTGAAGCAGGCGGCCGGTACCGCGATGCGCGCGGGCGTGGTGCGGCTGACGCAGCTGCTGCTCAAGGAGCAGATGAAGCAGCTCGAGAAGAATCTTCGCGGCTTCGAGCAGGCGGCAATCCAGCTGCGCGGGGTGGCCGCGGTGGACGATCTGCGGGAAGACCTGGTTTGCGCGGTCGCCGACCGCGCGTTCATCGGCGAGGATGAACTGCCGCGCACGCAGAAGGCGTTCGAGGCGCAGGTGAAGCGCGCACGCACGCGGTTGCCGGCGGTGGCCGAGGCGGCCTGCCGGCTCTTCGCCGCCATCGCGGAAGAGTACCATCGCACCGCTCTCAGGCTCGGCGCCGCCAAAGGCGGGCTCGCACGCCCGGCGGCGGACATCCGCGCGCAACTCTCGCGGCTCGTCGCCAAGGGTTTCATGAGCGCAACGCCGTGGGAGCAGCTCGCGCACGTGCCGCGATACCTCAAGGCGATGCAGCTGCGGCTCGACAAGTACGGCAAGGACCCTGACCGCGACGCGAAGCACGCCGGGAACATAGCGGAGCTGGCGAAGCGCTTCGAGGAGCGGCTGGAGAAGCAGAAAAAGGCGGGGGCCGTCGACCCGCGGCTCGAAGAGTTCCGCTGGCATCTCGAGGAGCTGCGGGTGTCGCTCTACGCGCAGGAGCTGAAGACGCCGTACCCCGTATCGTTCAAGCGCCTCGACAAGATCTGGAACGCGATGCGATAGTTCAGCGCGTGGCGGCGCGTGGAACGGCGGCGGGTGGCTCGCTGTGGTGCCGCTTCACGAATTCCTCGAGTTCCGCCGCCGGCATCGGCTTGCCGAAGTAGTATCCCTGCACCTCGTCGCAGCCATGCCGCCGCAGGAATTCGACCTGCGCTGCCGTCTCCACGCCTTCGGCCACCGCCCGCAGCCGCAGCGTATGCGCCATGTCGATGATCGCCTTGGATAGCGCGGCGTCGTCAGGACTGGCGGGGACGTCGCGCACGAAAGAGCGGTCGATCTTCACGCTGTCGATGGGGAAGCGCTTGAGATAGCCGAGCGACGAGTAGCCGGTGCCGAAGTCGTCGATCGACAGATGGGCGCCGAGGCCTCTTAGCTCGGCCATGATCTTGATCGCGCGGTCGGTGTTGTGCATGACCATGCTCTCGGTCAGCTCGAGTTCCAGCAAGTCGGGCTCGAGACCGGTTTCCTCGAGCACGGCCTTGACCTGCTCGGTAAGCCCGCCCTGCGCGAACTGCCGGGCCGAGACGTTGACCGCCATCCTGAGGCGCGGCAGGGCCTGTTGCCGCCACTCGGCCGCCTGCAGGCAAGCCGTCCTCAGCACCCACTCGCTGATGCGCCCGATCAGCCCCGTCTCCTCCGCGATCGGTATGAAGGTGTTGGGCGGAATGTTCCCGAGCTCCGGGTGGCGCCAGCGCACCAGGGCCTCGACGCCGATGACGCGGTCGCCCGCGAGGTCGATCTTGGGCTGGTAATGCAGCGCGAACTCACCGCGGTGCACCGCCCGCCGCAGGCTCGCCTCGAGCGCCAGGCGCTCGACCGTGCGCAGATTGAGCTCGGACGAGTAGAACTCGAACGCGTTCTTGCCCTGCTCCTTGGCGCGGTACATCGCGACATCGGCATTCTTGAGCAGGGTCTGCGCGTCGTCGCCGTCGCCGGGGAAGGTGCTGATGCCGATGCTCGCCGTGACGTGACATTCGTGGCCATCGATGTCGTACGGTTGCGCCAGCGTCTCGAGGATCTTCTGCGCGATCCGCCCCAGCGGCTTCTCGGCCGCTAGATCCTCGAGCAGCAGCACGAACTCGTCGCCGCCGAGCCGCGCGACGCAGTCGATCTCCCGCAGCGAGGCCGATAGCCGTGCCGCCACCACCGTGAGCAGGCGGTCGCCCGCCGTGTGGCCCAGCGTTTCATTGATGGTCTTGAAGCGGTCGAGGTCGATGAAGACTACCGCGAGCTGCCGCGAGTGGCGGCGCGCGCGCAGCACCGCGGTGTGCAGGCGGTCAGCAAACGCCGCGCGGTTCGGCAGGCCGGTAAGATGGTCGTGGTTTGCGGCAAAATGCAGGTCCATCTCGGCCTTGCGGCGGTCGGTCACGTCGCGGAAGCTCCACACGCGGCCGACGATCTGCCCGCCGATGCGCTGCGGCATCGAGAAGCGCTCGAACACCCGGCCGTCCTTGAACTCCAGCAGGTCGAAGCTCTCGAGCGCCGGCGTGGCGTAGACCTGCCGCACCCGCGCCATGAAGGCTTCCGGGTCCTTGAGCTGCTCGACGACCTGGGCCAGCAGCGCCTTGTCATGGCCCGATGCCGCCACGCGCTCCGGCATGCGCCACATGGTCAGGAACTTCTGGTTGAAGCTCACGATCCTGCCGAAGCTGTCGACCACCAGGATGCCGTCGGCGGTGGATTCGAGCGTCGCCTGCACCAGTGACAGCGATGCTGCGAGGTTCCGCTCGACGCGCTTGCGCTCGCCGATCTCGGCCACCAGCTCGGTGTTGATCGACTCCGCCTTCTGCTTCGCGTCGGTCAGGTGTTCCACCAGACCCGAGTTTTCGTGCCGCAGCTCGAGCGAGGTCATGAGCTGGGCATTGATGCGGCGCCCGATGCTGACCATGGCGACGAAGTAGATCAGCGTGATCACGCCGAGCGTGAAGTAGATGTCGCCCGGCTGCAGCAGGAAGCGTATGGCCATCGGCGCGAGCGCCGGGAGGCTGAACAGGTAGACGGCATCCGGCACGGCTGAAAGGAACGGGACCCCGGCTGCGACGATGCCGGCCAGCATCAGGATCACGATCACCTGCGGGCCGAATTCGGACAGCGGCAGCAGCCAGATGCCTGCGCATCCCCATGCGATGCCGGAGAGGGTCGCCCCGACGAGGAACATGCGGCACCACATCCGGGCGTCCTGCGATCGCCGGCTGTCGCGTCTGTAGGCGAGTGTGCCCAGGATTCGCGCCAGGGTGATCGCGGTGATCGAGAGAAACCAGGCAAGGACGATGGTGTGGTCGATGCGCGCCCATTGCGTTGCCGCAAGGACGCTCGCCGCGACCAGCACCAGGACCTGGGAGCTCGCCGCATTCTGGTAGAGCATGTCGACCTGCGACGCGAACAGCCGCGGCGACGTCGGCCTGGGGTCGCCGCGCGAGAATCGGCGGCGCAACGCTGCGGCGAGCCGGTTCACGAAATGTGCTTATGCATTGTTGTGGATACGCAGTGATGCCATCCGCGGATTGCCGTCGTCGCCGGTCGCCCGGCAAATCCCACACGCGGCACTCCCGCCCGATCAACAATTATAGAAATCGATCGGCGCCATCGATATCAGGGTATTCCTGATGCGAAGTACCGCTGTGCAGCCTTGAAAAATGGCGCTTCAGGAAATATCAGACGGGATCCGTGATCTTCGTCACGGTAAAACCGGGGACAGACCACCATTTCCCGCGGTAATTGGTGGTCTGTCCCCGATTTTGATGTTGAGATTGCGCGCCGGTCAGCGCGTGTTTCTGCGGATCAGCCGTTCCTGCGCAGGCTCGTGCACGTAGCCTTTGCCCTTGGCCTCGCTCACGCACTTCTCGTACTCGGCGTGGCCCTTCAATGATTCCGCGAGCACGGACCTGTCGACCGCGAGCTGCTGCCATCGCCAGTGCCGCTCCTCGTCCTGGTAGAAACGCCAGATGAAGTTCATGTCGGGCCTTTTTTTGCAGACGCAGACCCCACTATACGCCCAAATCGCGGCTCGCGCCGCGCGCGCGGGCGCATCACCGGTGACCGGAGTCGCCGAATTTCTGCTTGAGCTCGGGATCGAACCGGCCGTCGATCAGCACGTAGAGCATCAGCGCCGGCTTGTCGGAGCGATTGCTCCAGGCATGGTTCGTGCCGCGCTGAATCACGACGTCGCCCTCCCGCAGCACGACATCCTGATCATCGAGCAGCATCGTGATTTCGCCGGAGAGCACGACGGCGTAGTCGACGGACTCGGTGCGGTGCATGAAAGGGTGGCGGCCGGCCGCCTGGCCGGCGGTCGACGCCGACTCGTTTCCCATCGCCGCGAACACGGCGCGCGACTGCTCGGGCGGCATGTTGCGGATCGTTTCGGTCTCGGGCGCGATCTGCGAGATGCGGAACACCGTGCCGCGCGGCGGCGGATGGATCTGCTTCGGACCCGAGGTGGGATCGGGTTCGCTGTTGCGCAGCATCACGGGCCCGGCCTCGGTCTTCCAGAGGTCGACCGAAATATGCCCTGGGCGCAGCGGGTTGCTGCGCACGGCCGGCGCGAGCCCGTCCTCGATCACGATCGCCTTGCCGTTCGCGTCGTGGCCGGTGACGACGCGGCGTATTTTTCCGTCCTTGGGCTGCATTCTCTCTCCTGCAATGTCGGTGGTTGCGCGTGGCAAAGAACAAAGCCAAAAAACACTGAACCGCCAAGACCGCCAAGAAAAATCTAAGATAACTTATCAGCCAATTCGAGCCACTGCGTATCAACAATGGCCACGCGAGTTTCCGCGCCTCTCTCCGGCGCTTTTTGCTATTCCGCGTTTCCGCGACCTCGCGTGTTCATGTCGGGAAAGTGGCAGATCGTGTCCATCCCATGATGTCTTGTGGCACTCTGCGTTCGTGCGATTCGGTTCCTGCCATGGTTTTCTTGGCGGTCTTGGCGGCCTTGGCGGTTCAAATGTCTTTCACGGCTTGCGCGAAGCGCACGTCACTCCGGCTCGACGCCAGCGAGCTTCACCAGTTCGGCGAAGCGCTTGAACTCGGTCTCGAGGAAGGCCTTGAACGCCGCCGCAGTGTCGCCGACCGGCTCGAGCCGCAGCGCCCGCAGGCGCTCGCTCACCTGCGGGGTCATCACCGCCGCGGCGGCTTCGCGCTGCAGCCGCGCCACGATCTTCGGCGGCGTTTTCGCCGGCGCAAACATGCCGTACCAGCTCATCTTGTCGAGCTCGGCGCCCGGCGCGCCGGCTTCGGCGATCGTGGGTACGTCCGGCAGGAAGGACGCGCGCTTCGGCCCGGTGTAGGCGAGCGGCCGCAACTTGCCTGCCTGCACGTGCGGCAATCCGAGCGGCGTGGTGACGAACATTACCTGGATCTCGCCGCCGAGGAGCGCGCTGATCGCCGGGCCCGCGCCCTTGTAGGGCACGTGGACCATCTTCGTGCCGGTCCTCGCGTTGAAGAGCTCGCCGGCGAGGTGCAGTGTGTTGCCGATGCCGGCCGAGCCGAACGCGAGCTTCGCGCCGGGTCTCTTGCCGAATTCGATCAGCTCCTTCACCGATTTCACCGGCACCGACGGATTGACCACCAGGATGTAGCCACCGCCCGAGGCGAGATTCGTGACCGGCACGAAATCGCGGCGCACGTCAAACGGGAGCGCGCGGCGCAGTGCCGGGTTCACCGCGAACGAGGCCGAAGTGACGAGCAGCGTGTGGCCGTCAGGCGCGGACCTGGCGACCATGTCGGCGCCGATGATGCCGTTCGCGCCGGGGCGGTTGTCGACCACGAAATTCTGCCCGATCTGGGCACCCATTTGCTGGGTGACGATGCGGCTCACGGTATCGGGCGCGCCGGCGCCGAATCCCACGATGACGCGCACCGGGCGCGTGGGGTAGTCCTGGGCCCAGGACGCGAGCGTTGCAAGCACCAACGCGAGCGCAAGCGGGATGCGCAGCATGACATTTCTCCGAATCGGGTTACCGCGCTCGAGGCACGGCTTGCGGATGTGCGGGAATTCTAGCACGCGCGCCGGTGACGAAAATCGCGAGCGCGAGGACGGATCGCGCTCGCGTTCTTCGCGTGCTGCCGCGGTCAGGGCTTGAGCGCGTAGACCTCGTCGAACTTCTGTTCGAGGCCGGCGTGGGTGCCGCGCAGCTGGTCGACCACTTCCTTCGCCCAGTCGAAGTACTGCTGGCGGCGCTCGAGCGGCCAGCCGGCGGGCGGGTGCGCCGCGACGTCGCGCAGGTTGCAGATCTTGTCGGCGAGCTTGACCAGCCGCGCCGCCTCGCTCGCGTGCTTCGCGCGCGCGACCTGCAGGCGCTTGCGCGCTTCCTTCTTGATCCACTTGGTGTCGGTGACCTCGGCGACGACGTCGGCGATTTCCTCGCCGAACTCGCCGCGCAACTCGTGCCAGGTGGTCTCAGTGTCTTCCAGCGTGTCGTGCAGGAGCGCCGCGGCGAGCACCGCCGGGTCGCGCACACCCTCCGCCCAGAGCACGGTGGCGAGCGTGATCGGGTGATTGATGTAGGGCGAGGCCTCCTGGTTCTTGCGGCGCTGGTCGCGGTGCTTGTGCGCGGCAAACGCCACCGCGCGCAGGATCAGGTCCGTCGCATCGGTGGTGAAGGGCACTGCGGTCTTGAGGTCCAAATTCGCGCTCTCCGTTCGCGCCGCGGTCCGGTTCGGTGTACATATGACCGCCCGCGACGCGAAAAACAAGCGCGGGGCCGGCAGGGGCATTGCCGCACAGCCGGTATTTTAACGTAACCCGCTGTTTTAATTCACGATGTGGCATCGCCGCGGTGGCCCGGGGATGCGCCGCGGTTACAATGCACCAAACGCGGATTACCTCGAAAAAGGGCGAGTATGAGCAAGCACAGCGACAGCCTTGAGACCCTGCGTGCGCAGCTGGCGGAATTCGCCGCCGAGCGCGACTGGGACCAGTTCCACAATCCCAAGAATCTCGCGATGGCGGTCGCGGGCGAGGCGGGCGAGCTGGTCGAGCACTTCCAGTGGCTCACCTTCGAGCAGGCGGCGAGCCTCCCGCGCGCGACGCGCGAGGAAGTGGCGCTCGAGTGCGCCGATATTCTCCTGTTTCTGCTGCGCCTGACCGACAAGCTCGGCATCGACCTCGCCGGCGCGGCCGAGAGAAAGCTCGCGTTGAACGCGAAGAAATATCCTGTGGCGAAATCTCGGGGCCGGGCGACGAAGTACGACAAGCTCTGAGAAGCGTGACGGGTGACGAGTGACGAGTGATGGGCATGGAGAGGCGCAACGGGCAACCAGCGTGCAAAAGCCGGAACAGAACTGAATGAATCAGTAAGGTGGGCGCAGCCCACCGGACGCGGACTGTGGGTCTTGCCCACCCTATGCGCTCGGTAGCCGTCACCCGTCACCCGTCACCCGTCACCCGTCACTCGTCACCCGTCACTCGTCACCCGTCACGCCCCAACAAGAAGATGCTTTCCTACCGCCACCTCTTCCACGCCGGCAATTTTGCCGACGTGTTCAAGCACGCGCTGCTGGCGCGCCTCATCCTCGCGCTTTGCGCGAAGGAAAAGCCGTGGTTCTACCTCGACACCCATGCCGGCACCGGGCGCTACGATCTCTCGCACCCCTGGGCGCAGAAGGCGCGCGAGTATGAGAACGGCATCGCACGGCTGTGGGGCCGGCACGACTTGCCGGCGCTGCTCGCGCCGTACATGGCCGCGGTGCAGGCGGCAAACCCCGCGCACGAGCTGAAGTTCTACCCAGGCTCGCCGCTCATCGCGCGCTGGCTTGCGCGCCCGGGCGACCGCCTGGTGCTTTCGGAGCTGAACGAGACGGACTGCGCCGACCTGCAGAAGCTGTTCGCGCGCGACCGGCAGGTGCAGGTGCAGCCGATGGACGGCTACCAGGCGCTGAAGGCTTTTCTGCCGCCGAAGGAGCGGCGCGGGCTCACGCTGATCGATTCCTCGTTCGACCGCGCGCACGAGTTCGACCGCATCACGCAGGCGCTCGCGGCGGCGCACGCGCGCTTCGCGACCGGCGTCTACGCGGTGTGGTACCCGCTGATGGAGAAAAGCGCGCTGCGCGCCTTCGAGCGCGAAGTGGCCAGGACCGGCATCCGCAAGATCCTCAAGCTCGAGCTCGCCGTCGAGCCGGAGAACTGGACGCTCACCGTGCCGGGCTGCGGCATGCTGGTGGTGAACCCGCCGTGGACGTTCGACGAGGAGGCGCGCGCCCTGCTGGACTGGCTGTGGGTCGTGCTGGCGAACGCGGGCGCCGGCGGCGTCAAGGTCGACTGGCTGGTGCCGGAGTGACCGGCAGGAACTTGCCGCTCTGGAAGGCGACTAATTGTGGCTTCTTACCGAAAGAGAACCTTTCCGCATGCTCAAGGCTCTGAAACGCCTGCTGGATGACACCGGCCCGGATGCGGCCGAGGCGGCCGGCTTCGAGCGCCGCCAGCTCCATCTGGCGGTCGCAACGCTGCTGCACGAGGCGACTCGCGTCGACCTCGACTCGGACCCCGCGGAGCACGCGGCGGCCATGCGTGCCCTCGCCGAGCTTTTCGGCCTCGATGCGCGGACGTGCGAGGCGCTGCTCGCCCAGGCTCGCGAGAAGGCCGGGCGCCTGACCTCGTACTTCGCGCAGGTGTCGGTCATCAAGCGCGAGTTCTCGCTCGAGCGGCGAGTCCAGCTGATCGAGCACCTGTGGCGCATCGCCTATGCCCACGGCCGGCTCGACCAGTATGAAGACCACTTCGTGCGCAAGATCGCGCACCTCTTGTACGTGCCCAACACCCAGGCGATGCTCGCCCGTGCGCGCGCGCGTCCGGCGAAGGGCGGGATTTGACTTAGAGTGCCTAACATAATGAAGCACGTGTGCGTTGCGAGCCAGAATTGCGGATGACGCGAAGGACGGCGCAGGGCATATCGGGGCGGCTGCGACTCGTTAGCCGCAGGCCCGTTTGCGGGAGCAGTCGCGGAAGCCCCGGGGCGATGCCGCATGAACACGCCGCCCGGCGCCCCGTCCCGCACCAGGCTGC
>JBFKNN010000059.1:0-16407 GCA_041629335.1 Burkholderiales bacterium
CCCCGGTCATGTGCCGATGCAAATGATCAAAGAAAACATGGACTTGCAGTTGAAGTACTGCAAGGAGGCGCCGTTCTATACGCTCGGACCGCTCACCACCGACATCGCCCCGGGCTACGACCACATCACCTCCGCGATCGGCGCCGCCATGATCGGCTGGTACGGCACCGCGATGCTGTGCTACGTCACGCCGAAAGAGCACCTCGGGCTGCCCGACAAGGAAGACGTCAAGGACGGCATCATGGCCTACAAGATTGCGGCGCACGCGGCCGATCTCGCCAAGGGCCATCCCGGCGCGCAGATTCGAGACAACGCGCTGTCCAAGGCGCGCTTCGAGTTCCGTTGGGACGACCAGTTCAATCTCGGGCTCGACCCGGACAAGGCGAAGCAGTTTCACGACGAAACGCTGCCGCAGGAGGGCGCGAAGCTCGCCCACTTCTGCTCGATGTGCGGCCCGCATTTCTGCTCGATGAAGATCACGCAGGACGTGCGCGAGTACGCCGCGAAGGAAGGCGTGTCCGAGGAGGAGACGCTCGCCAAGGGCATGGAGGAAAAAGCGCAGGAGTTCGTCAAGCAGGGCGCCGAGATCTACACCAAGGTGTAATTCGGTGAGCGGGCGGCAGCGCGAGCGTAATAGCCTTGTCACCGCTGTTCTGGCGTGGAGCCTCGCGTTCACCATGCCGGCGCTCGCGGGAGAGTTTCCGGATCGCGGTGCGCCGTCGCGGCTCGAGCCGGAGGCATTCTTCCAGGGCATGATCCGCGACAGCGACGTTGATCTGCTGTTCGATGAAATGCGCCGGGCGTTCCTGGCGGCCGCCGAAGGGCGCGCCGCGCCGCCGTCTCCGGCGCTGGAAAAACGTGCGCTCGAGCTCGGCGCCGAGCTGCGGCTGCGTGGCACCGTGGCCGGACTCGCGGCGTTGAACGCGCTCGAGGCGAATGTGCGGCAGATGCTGCGCGAGGCCGTGCCGCCGCCCCGCCGGCGCCTCCCCCCGGCGACGTCCCCCGTTATTCCGGTCCACGACTGATCGGTGCCCTGCCTGGCGCCTCCCGAGCGTCCGGGCGCGCTCTGCCCAACCCCGCGGGCCCAGCGTAACTTTTCGTTACAACTGACCCTGCGCGGGGCGCCAGCCGCCCTGTAGAATGCCTGCACCGAAAAATCGCGCCCCATCATGTCCCGAAGTCGTGTCTACCTCTACAGCCTCGTGCTGTTGCTTGCCGTCGCGGCGGCCGTTGCCTATGCGTTGTGGTCCCCGTCGAAGGCCAAGCCCGCCTATCGCTTCGCCAAGATCGAGCGTGGTCCGCTGACAGCTGCGGTGTCCGCGACCGGGACGCTCAATCCGGTGGTGTCGGTGCAGGTGGGCTCGCAGGTTTCCGGGCAGGTGAAGGAGATTTACGCCGACTTCAACTCGCAGGTAAAGAAGGATCAGGTCATCGCCCTCATCGATCCCGATACCTTCAAGTTGCGCGTGAACCAGGCCGAGGCGGACCTCGAGGCGGCGCGCGCGACCGTGCTGACCCAGCGCGCGAACGTCGTCGCGCTGCAGGCCGAGGTCTCGCGCGCAAAGGTCAACCTGGCCGACACGCGCCGCGAGTTCGAGCGCAACCAGTTGCTGTTCGACAAGGGCTTCGTGTCCGCCGCGCAGCGCGACAAGGCGCAAGCGGCGTTCGAGGCAGCCCAGGAGCAGGTCAAGACCGCAGAGGCGCAGCGCGGTGTCGGTGAGGCGCAGGTGCGCAACGTGGAGGCGCTGGTCAAGCAGCGCGAATCGCAGCTTGCGCAGGCCCGGGTCGACCTCGAGCGCACCGCGATTCGCGCGCCGGTCGACGGCATCGTCATCTCACGCAACGTCGACGCGGGGCAGACGGTCGCGGCAAGCCTCCAGGCGCCGACGCTGTTCGTTATCGCCCGGAACCTGGCCGAGATGCAGGTCGACACCTCGATCGATGAAGCCGAGGTCGGGCGCCTCCGCGTCGGGCAGGACGCGACGTTTACCGTGGATTCTTTCGCGGGCCGGAATTTCTCGGGCAAGGTAACCCAGGTACGCAAGGCGCCGCAGGTGATCCAGAACGTGGTGAGCTACATCGCGGTGATCTCGGCACCCAATCCGGAGCTCAACCTGGTACCCGGCATGACCGCGAACGTGCGCATCGTCGTCGACAGCCGCGACAGCGTGCTCAAGGTTCCGAGCGCCGCGCTGCGCTTCCGTCCGCTCGGCGCGGCGGACGCGACAGGGCCCGCCGGCGCCGCAGCGAAGGCGCAGGGCGGCGGAGGCGGCGCGCAGGCGGCGCAGGCCCTGCGTGAGCGACTCACCAAGGAGCTCAGTCTGACCGCGGAGCAGCAGGCTCGCCTCGAGGCGATCCAGCAGGAGACGCGCTCGAGCATCGCCGCCCTTTCGCGGGACAACGAGGACGAGCGCCGGCGGCAGATTCAGAAGCTGCGGGCGGAGTCGCGCGTGAGAATCGCCGCGATGCTCAACGACGAGCAGCGCGTGCGCTACGAGGAGATGCAGGCGGAAGGGCGGGCGGCGACCCGCGGGCGCGTATGGGTGATGGACGAAGCGGGCAAACCTAAAGCCGTGAACGTGCGCCTCGGCTTGAGCGACGGCAGCTTCAGCGAGCTCGTCGGTGCGAACCTCAAGGAAGGCACGCAGGTGATCGTCGGCACGGCGGGCCCCGCCGGAAGCCGGCCGGCGCAGAAGGCGGGCGGTCCGGGCCTGTTCTAGGAGATCGCGTGGCCCAACCGCTCATCGCTACCCGCGATCTGGTCAAGGATTACCACCTTGGCGGCTTTGATGTGCACGCGCTGCGCGGCGTCTCGGTCGAGATCCAGGCCGGTGAGTTCGTCGCCGTCATGGGGCCGTCGGGCTCGGGCAAGTCCACCTTCATGAACCTGATCGGCTGCCTGGACACGCCGAGCGCCGGCGAGTACCGGCTCGCCGACACCCGCATATCCGACCTCGGGAGCGACGCGCTGGCGGCGATCCGCAACCGCCGCATCGGCTTCGTATTCCAGAGCTTCAATCTGCTGCCGCGCACTACCGCGCTGGAAAACGTCGAGTTGCCGCTGCTTTACTGCGGCGTTCCGGGTCCCGAGCGGCATGCGCGCGCGCGCGCGAAGCTCGCCGAAGTGGGTCTCGCGGACCGCGCGCACCACCATCCGGCGCAGCTCTCGGGCGGGCAGCAGCAACGCGTCGCGATCGCCCGCGCGCTCGTCAACAATCCGGTGCTGATCCTCGCCGATGAGCCCACGGGGGCGCTTGACACGCACACCAGCTGCGAGGTCATGGCGCTGCTGCAGCAGTTGAACCGCAACGGCATGACGGTCGTGCTGGTGACGCACGAGCACGACATCGCGGCATTCGCGGGGCGCATCATCACCTTCCGCGACGGCAAGGTGATCGATGATCAGCGTGTCGCCGAGCCGGTGGACGCCGCGGCGATGGCGGCGCGTCTGGAGGCGGCGGCATGAATCTCGTCGCCAGTATCCGGATCGCGCTGCGCGCGCTTCGCGTCAACAAGCTGCGCAGCAGCCTCACCATGCTGGGAATCATCATCGGCGTTGCCGCGGTGATCACCATGATCGCGATCGGATCGGGCGCACAGGCCCGCGTCGAGGAGCAGATCAAGAGCCTGGGCTCAAACCTGTTCATCATTTTGTCGGGGTCGGTAAGCTCGGGCGGGGTCCGGCTTGGCTCGGGCTCCCGGCCCACCATCACCGAGGATGACGCCTACGCCATCCAGCGTGAGGCGCCGTCGGTGCAGGCGGCGGCGCCGGCGCTGCGCGGGGGCGGCCAGGCGGTGGCGGGCAACAACAACTGGTCGACGGTGTTCTACGGCGTGTCGCCCGAATACTTCGAGGCGCGGCAATGGAGCATCGCATCCGGACGAGCAATCGAGGCGTCCGATATGCCCGGCGCCGCCAAAGTGGTGGTAATCGGGGAGACCGTGGCCAGGAACCTTTTCGGCGATATCGATCCGGTCGGGCAGGTGATCCGTATCAACAAGGTGCCGCTCACCGTGGTTGGGGCGCTCGAGCGCAAGGGACAGAGCCTGATGGGGCAGGATCAGGACGACGTGATCCTCATGCCGCTGTCCACTGCGCGCAACCGCGTCATGGGCGCCGCGCAGGCCAAGCGGCGCACGGTGGGCAGCATATCGGTCAAAGTGCGCGAAGGCGCGGACATGGCGGAGGCCGAGGAAGAGATCAGGAGCCTGTTGCGCCAGCGCCATCGCCTGCAGCCGGGCCAGGCCGATGACTTCTTCATCCGCAATCTTTCCGAGGTGCTGAGCGCGCGCGAGGAGTCGAGCCGCATCATGACGCTGCTGCTCGCGGCCATCGCGTCTGTCTCACTGCTCGTCGGCGGCATCGGCATCATGAACATCATGCTGGTGTCGGTGACCGAGCGCACGCGCGAGATCGGACTGCGAATGGCGGTCGGTGCGCGCGCGCGCGATATCCTGACGCAGTTCCTGGTCGAGGCGATCACGCTGGCGCTGATCGGGGGCTTGCTGGGGGTATTGATCGGCGTCGCCGGGTCCTTTGCGATCGGCAGCTTCGCGCAGTGGCGGGTGGAGCTCAGCGCGGAGGCGATCGCGCTGGCGGTCGGGTTTTCCGCGGCGATCGGCATCTTTTTCGGTTTCTACCCGGCGCGCAAGGCTTCGCGCCTGCTGCCGATCGAGGCGCTGCGCTACGAGTGAGAGGGCCGGTGACGAGTGACGGGTGACGAGTAGCCGCGCTCGCGAAACCCAAGAAATTTGCCGCAGATGAGCGCGGATGCAGGCGCAAGAGCCTGCCAAGCGGTTCTCGCAGTTGCGGTCTGATGCGCGTCCATCGGCGGGCTCATTGCATTGATCTCACAGGAGGTTGCTTGCGGAGGCATTCTGTCACCTTCGCATCTCCCCCCGCCGGTCACTCGTCACTCGTCACTCGTCACGCGCCATCCATCGCGTAGAATACCGGGCCAATGGACCCCGTGCTGCTTCTCAAGGCCCTGATCCTCGGCATCGTCGAGGGGCTGACCGAGTTCCTGCCGATTTCCAGCACCGGGCACCTGATCCTCGTCGGCGACCTGCTCGACTTCAACGACGAGAAGGCGAAAGTCTTCCACATCGCGATCCAGACCGGTGCAATGCTGTCGATCGTGTGGGAGTATCGGCAGCGTTTTGCTTTCGCGTGCACCGGGTTTTTGCGGGAAGCGCTCGCAAGGCGCTTCGTGGCGAACCTCGCGATTGCCTTCGTGCCTGCCGCACTGCTCGGCCTTGCGTTTGGCTCCGCGATCAAGCATTACCTGTTCCGGCCGGTTCCCGTGGCGATTGCGTTCATTGCCGGCGGATTCATCATACTCTGGGTCGAGCGCCGGTCGTCCACGCCGCGCATCGAGAGCGTGGATGCGATGACCTGGCGGGACGCGCTCAAAGTGGGATGCGCGCAGGCCTTCGCGCTCATTCCCGGCACGTCGCGCTCCGGGGCGACCATCATCGGCGGCATGCTGTTCGGGCTGTCGCGCCGGGCCGCGACCGAGTTCTCGTTCTTCCTGGCGGTGCCGACGCTGGTGGCGGCCGGGGCCTACGACTTGTACCAGAATCGCGCGCTCTTGAGCGCCGAGGATGTCGGGATATTCTCGGTCGGCTTCGTCGCGGCCTTCGTTTCGGCTTTCCTGTGCGTGCGCTGGCTGCTGCGCTACATCGCAACGCATGACTTCAGCGTGTTCGCGTACTACCGCATTGCCTTTGGCGGGATCGTGCTTGTGACCGCCTACACCGGCGTCGTCAACTGGTCGGTCTGAGCGATTCGTCTGCTATCTCGTGCGCCGGGGCTCGGGGCACTCATGCCCGAATTTTTCGAGCGCTTCAGCCGCAACGCCCTGATCCGTTTGCGGGATCGCCTCAGTGGCGACAAGCGGGCTAAAATATGTTAAATATTAGGGCGTTATCTGCATGGCGCGCGGCACCCTAGGGGTGTGTGGCCAAGGACAAAGACATATGGACAACGGACAACCTAAGCCAAGGGGGCGTCAGCTCGCCGATCCGGGCAGCCGCCTACTGATCCGCAATGCCACGCTCGCCGACGTCGCGGCGATCTGCCAGCTGAGCGAGCGCGTTTATTCGCAGGCCGGAATGCGGGGCTACTCCGAGGGCGCAATCACTGGACAAATCAACATTTTCCCCGAAGGCCAGTTTGTCATCGCCGTCGGCGAGAAAATCGTCGGCTATTGCGCCACTTTCATGATCAGCGGCGATGTCGCGCTGAAACCGCACTCCTGGCATGAGATAACGGGAAACGGATACGCCGCACGGCACGATCCCAACGGCAACTGGCTATACGGGATGGAGGTTTGCGTCGACCCGGAATATCGCGGCTACCGGCTGGGTCAGCGGCTCTACAACGAGCGCAAGAAGCTTTGCGAGTCGCTCAAGCTCGAGGGCATCGTATTCGTCGGCCGGCTGCCGGCGCTGGCGAAGCAGCTGCAGCGCTACGGCACGGTGGAAAACTACGTCGAGATGGTGAAACAGCGCAAGCAGCGCGATCCGGTTCTGTCGTTCCAGCTGCGAAACCGGTTCGAGATCATCGGCATACTTCCCAACTACATCGCAAACGACCAGGAGTCGCTCGGCTATGGCGTGCACCTGGCCTGGAGAAATCCCAAGGTCGAGCCTGCGACCAGCGTCAAGCCGCGGCAGTACTCGGGCGGGCGCATGACCGACACGGTCCGGATCGGCACGGTGCAGTACATGCTGCGACGCGTGCATTCCTTCGACGAGTTCATGACCTTCGTCGAGTATTTCGTCGGCGTTGTCGGCGACTACAACGGCGATTTCGTGGTCTTCCCCGAGATGTTCACGCTGCAGCTGCTGTCGATCGAAAGCCAGGAGCTCTCGCCGGTCGAGTCGATCGAGGCGATGACCAAGTACACCGCCAGGTTCAAGGAGCGGATGCGCGATCTCGCATTGCGCCACAACATCAACATCATCGGCGGCTCCCACCCCAGTCGCATGCCGAACGGGCGTGTTGAAAACATCTCGTACATATTCCTGCGCGACGGCAGCATTTTCGAGCAGGCGAAGATACATCCCACGCCGAACGAAGTCGCCTGGTGGAATATCGAGGGCGGAAGCCGCGTGAAAGCCATCGAGACCGATTGTGGGCCGATCGGCGTGCTGATCTGCTACGACGCGGAGTTCCCCGAGGTGGTGCGCCACCTCACCGACCAGGGAATCAAGATCCTGTTCGTGCCGTTCTGCACGGACGAGCGGCAGAGCTACTTGCGCGTGCGCTACTGCTGCCACTCGCGCGCCGTCGAGAACCAGATCTACGTGGTCATGTCGGGCAACTGCGGCAACCTGCCCAACGTGGCGAATCTCGATATCCAGTATGCGCAGAGCTGCATCCTGACGCCGTGCGATTTCCCGTTCTCGCGCGACGGCATCGCGGCGGACACCACGCCCAATGCGGAAACGGTCGCGATCGCCGACCTGCGCATGGATACGCTGATCACCGCACGCAACAACGGCACTGTGCGGAATCTCCGCGACCGCCGCCACGATCTTTATGGCGTGACCTGGCGCGGCAAGTAGAACGCCCGCACCGCGCGGGCCGGCGCCGGGCGCGGTGGAAATCCCCGCAAGGTGGCGTCGGAGCTTTCGGGCGTGGTTCAGCCCTGCGCCCAGGGCAGCCCGGCGACGCGCCAGCCGCCCTTCACGTTGCGGTGGCCGTGCGCGTCCTTGTCCCCCTCGAAACCTTCCAGCACGTTGTAGCACTCACCGTATCCGCACTGCGTCGCGAGCAGCGCCGCATGGTGCGAGCGCCCGCCGCTGCGGCAGATGAACATCACCGGAACATCTTTCTTGATCTGCTGCTCGAGCTGGGCGAGGAACGCCGGATTCGGCTGGTTGCCGGGATAGGTGGAGAATTCGATCTCGACTGCGCCCGGGATGCGCCCGATCCAGTACCACTCCGCCTGGGTGCGCACGTCAACAAGCCGCGCGCCCGGCGCCTGTTGCCAGAGTTCGTAGGCCTCGGCCGGCAGCAGGGCGCCGGCGTACGGCAACCCCAACTGCTGCGCCCGGTCCCGGGCGGCTTTCCGAATGTCGCTGATTGCCATGAGGGTGGCTTTGTTACATCGTTGCAAAGACATGATTCTACAGCGCTGCTTGGGACTGGCCGCGGCGCCCAGACTTGGTGCATACTTGCAATTGTCGCACTAAGCTGGTGCGCGCCAGTCCGGCTGCTCCGGTTAAATCCCTTATGGCACAATGCTTTCCTTTTCGCGCGCCTTGGCATATTTCGTGCTGAACGGGAAAGTCTCGAATCAGGTCTTCGTCTTGTTTTTTCAGTTAGGAGAAAAAGATGGCGGTTGCCGACGTAATGAAATTAATCAAGGACAACGAAGTGAAGTTCATCGATCTTCGCTTCACCGACACCCGCGGCAAGGAGCAGCACGTGTCGGTGCCGGTCAAGAGCTTCAGCGAGGACAAGTTCACCGACGGGCACTACTTTGACGGCTCGTCGATCGCGGGGTGGAAGGGCATCGAGGCTTCCGACATGACGCTGCTGCCGGACCCGAAAACCGCGCGCATGGATCCGTTTACCGATGAGCCGACGCTGCTGCTCACCTGCGACGTGATCGAGCCTTCCGACGGCAAGGGCTACGACCGCGATCCGCGCTCGATCGCCAAGCGTGCCGAGGCGTATCTCAAGTCGACCGGCATCGCCGATGTCGCTTACTTTGGCCCGGAGCCCGAGTTCTTCGTGTTCGACTCGGTGACCTGGCGCGTCGAGATGGGCCAGGCGTTCTACAAGATCAAGTCGGAAGAAGCGCCCTGGTCGTCGAGCGAGGAATTCGACGGCGGCAACATCGGCCACCGCGCCCCGATCAAGGGGGGCTACTTTCCGGTCCCGCCGGTCGATTCGCTGCAGGACATCCGCTCGGCGATCTGTCTCGCGCTCGAGGAGATGGGCGTCGAGGTCGAAGTGCATCACCACGAAGTGGCGGCGCCGGGGCAGTGCGAAATCGGCACCAAGTATGCGCCCCTGGTCCAGCGCGGCGACTGGATGCAGATTCTCAAGTACGCGGTGCATAACGTCGCGCATTCCTACGGCAAGACCGCGACCTTCATGCCGAAGCCGATCGTCGGCGACAACGGTTCGGGCATGCACGTGCACCAGTCGCTCGGCAAGGGCGACAAGAATCTGTTCAGCGGCAGCGGTTATGCGGGCTTGTCCGAAATTGCGCTCTTCTATATCGGCGGCATCATCAAGCACGCGCGCGCGCTCAATGCGATCACCAACCCCGGCACCAACTCCTACAAGCGGCTGGTACCGGGATTCGAGGCGCCGATCAACCTCGCCTATTCCTCGCGCAACCGGTCTGCTGCGGTGCGCGTGCCGCTGGTATCGAATCCGAAGGCGCGGCGCATCGAAGTGCGCTTTCCGGACCCGACCTGCAATCCGTATCTTGCGTTCACCGCCATGCTGATGGCGGGGCTCGACGGCATCCAGAACAAGATCCATCCCGGCGATCCGATCGACAAGAACCTCTACGATCTGCCGGCGGAGGAGGCGAAGAAGGTGCCGAACGTGTGCTCGTCGCTCGAAATGGCGCTCGAGCATCTCGACAAGGACCGCGAGTTCCTGACCCGCGGCGGTGTCTTCTCGAACGAGATGCTCGACGCCTACGTCGCGCTCAAGATGGAAGAAGTGACCGCGTTCCGCATGACGACCCATCCGCTCGAGTTCCAGCTTTACTACAGCCTGTAGGCCGGCTGCGGCGGCAGAAAAGGCGGGGGGCGCCCCGCCTTTTTGGCGCGCGTCTCGCATTGCCTCTGCGGTTCGCGCGTCCCTCGCCCCAGTCCGGCTCGGGGCCGCTCGGCCTCAACACGGTCCGGCGTCCAACGAACCGCCCACCGGGCCTTTCCTTGTGTTCAAAAGTCACGGTGCACCATAAAGGTGCATTGCTAAATCTGATTTGTTGACATAGACTTAGCCTGTATGTTTGGGGCGTGGCAATCGATCCCGCTGCGACCCGGCCGTTATACATGTGCAGAGGGAGCCGATTCGTCCGATGCTGATACGGAATCTCGCAATCTTGTTGCCGCTCGCTCTTACGGCCCTACCGCTGCGCGCGGAGATCTACGAGTGCGTCGATGAGAGCGGCAACAAGCGCTTCACCAACATCAAGTCCGAGGCGAAAGGCTGCAAGCCGCTCAACATCGCGCCGCCGAATACCGTGCCCACGCCCAAGCCGCAGGCGAAACCCGCCCCGGCTTCCGGCCCCGCCAATTTCCCGCGGGTCGATGCGCAGCAGCAGCGCGATCGCGACGCCGATCGCCGCCGCATCCTCGAGCAGGAACTGGCGAACGAGCAGAAATTGCTGGACGAGGCGCGCTCGGCGCTGGCGGAGCAGGAATCGGTGCGGCTCGGGAGCGAGCGGAATTATCAGCGTATGCTCGACCGTCTCGAGCCCTACAAGAAGAAGGTCAAGCTGCACGAGGACAACATCGCAAACCTCCGGCGCGAGCTCGCCAACCTTCGCTGAGCGTGGCCGGGGGTCGTTTCGTGTGCCCAGGGAGTCGATACACCGCACTGCAGCGCCCTGGCGCGGTTCTTGCTCACGGACACCACCGGACCGGCAACATGGCGACCGCACCACTCTCTGGCCTTGATTTGCTCGCCACCGCAGTGATGCTGGTGGACAGCAACCTCGCCGTACGCTACGTGAATCCCGCTGCTGAGAACCTGTTCGAATTTTCGAGCGTGAGCGCCATCGGCACGACGCTCGGGCGCCTGTTCGCGGACGATACCGTGCTCGCCGCGGCCGTCGGCTATGCGCGCGCCAACAATTGCGGCTACACCGAGCATGACATCGCGCTCGAGCCGTTCGGACGCGCCCGGTTGCATCTCGCCTGCACCGTGACCCCGGTGGAGAGCAATGTCGCGGGCGGGGCGTTCCTGCTCGAGTTCCGGCAGATCGAGGCGCAGCTGAAGATCGCGCGCGAGGAACGCATGCTGGATCAGAGCCGCGCCAACCGCGAGTTGATTCGCAATCTGGCGCATGAGATCAAGAATCCGCTCGGTGGTATCCGCGGCGCGGCACAACTGCTCGAGCGCGAGCTCGACCGCCCCAACCTCGCCGAGTACACGCAGGTGATCATGAAAGAGGCGGACCGGCTGCAGATGCTGATGGACCGGCTGCTCACGCCCCACCGATTGCCGAAGCCGGCGCTGCTGAACGTTCACGAAGTGCTGGAACGCGTGAGGAGCGTGATTCACGCCGAGTTTCCGCAGGGTATCGCGATCGAGCGCGATTACGACGCCAGCCTGCCGCCGATCAAGGGCGACAAGGAGCAGCTCATACAGGCCGTGCTCAACGTCGCGCGAAACGCGGCGCAGGCGATCGCCGCGGGTGCAACGCCGGAGCCGTCCGGGGGACGCATCGAGCTTACCACCCGCATCGCGCGCCAGGCGACGCTCGCGCGCAAGCGGTATCGCCACGCGGCCGTCTTGCGCATCCGCGACAACGGCCCGGGTATCCCGGAATCGATACGCGATCGGATCTTCGATCCCCTTGTGTCCGGGCGCGAGGGCGGCAGCGGACTGGGACTCACCATCGCCCAGACTTTCGTGAGCCAGCACCATGGCACCATCACCGTGGAGAGCAGGCCGGGCGACACGTGCTTCACGATCCTGCTGCCAGTCGAAGACAAGGATGAGGGCGGAAGGCGGAAGGCGGAAGGTCGAGTCGCGTGAATGTCATGAATATTACGGCAAGAGAAGTGCCGCTTCGCCGAAAGCGGTCCGTCCCGAATGCGCGCATTGTCGAGCCCGGCATCTCCGCTTCACTTCATCCCTCATCCTTCATCCTTCATCCCTGCAAATGAAGCCGGTCTGGATCATCGATGACGACCGCTCGATTCGCTGGGTATTCGAGAAGGCGCTTGCGCGCGAGAACATCGAGTTCAAGACCTTCGCGTCCGCGCACGAAGCGCTCGCCGCACTCGACAGCGAAGTGCCGCAGGTCGTCGTGAGCGACGTGCGCATGCCCGGCGAGTCCGGGCTCGAGCTGCTCCAGACCGCGAAAGCGCGCCACCCGGGGCTGCCGGTAATCATCATGACCGCTTACTCCGACCTCGAGAGTGCCGTCACGGCATTCCAGGGCGGCGCCTACGAGTACCTGCCAAAGCCGTTCGACGTCGACCACGCGGTCGAGCTGATCCGGCGCGCGGTGGAGGAAAGCATGCGCCAGGAAAGCGCCATTGATGCTGCCGAGGACACACCCGAAATCCTCGGCCAGGCGCCGGCGATGCAGGAGGTTTTCCGCGCGATCGGACGGCTCTCCCAGTCGCACGCGACCGTGCTCATCACCGGCGAGTCGGGCACCGGCAAGGAGCTGGTGGCGCGCGCGCTCTACCGTCACAGCCCCCGGTCCGGCAAGCCGTTCATCGCGATCAATACGGCGGCCATCCCCAGGGAGCTTCTGGAGTCCGAGCTGTTCGGCCACGAGCGCGGCGCGTTTACCGGCGCGCAGACCATGCGTCGCGGCCGATTCGAGCAGGCGGAAGGCGGCACGCTGTTCCTCGACGAGATCGGCGACATGCCACCGGAACTGCAGACGCGGCTGCTGCGCGTCCTGTCCGACGGCCACTTCTACCGCGTCGGCGGGCACGCGCCGATCAAGGCCAGCGTGCGGGTCATTGCGGCGACCCATCAGGACCTGGACACGCGCGTGCGGCAGGGCCTGTTCCGGGAGGATTTGTTCCACCGGCTCAACGTCATCCGGCTGCGGCTGCCGCCCCTGCGCGAACGGCGCGAGGACATTCCGGTGCTCGCGCGCTACTTCCTCCAGAAAAGCGCGCGCGAGCTCGGTGTCGAGGCCAAGCGGCTGTCGGAATCGACGTTGAGATTCCTGATGGCGCAGGATCTGCCGGGCAACGTGCGCCAGCTCGAGAACATCTGCCACTGGCTGACCGTGATGGCGCCGTCGGTCAGTATCGAGGTGAAGGACCTGCCGCCGGAATTGCGCGAGGCGGGCGCCCAGTCGCAATCCCAGCAAAGCTGGGTTGCCGCACTCGAGAGCGAAGCGGACGGGATGTTGAACCGCGGCGAGACGGCCATCATGGACGGGCTCTCGCGCCAGTTCGAGCGGACCCTGATCGAGAAGGCGCTCGCGTTCACCGGCGGTCGCCGCATCGAGGCCTCGCAGCTCCTGGGCCTCGGCCGCAACACGCTGACGCGCAAGATCCAGGAGCTGAAGATCGAGGGCGACAAGGGGGATTAGCCTTCAAAGGCGTGACGAGTGACGAGTGACGGCGGCCGCTCGAGAAAGCCATGCTGCCGCGAACGTCGCAGGTCTGGCAAAGCGCGTCGGCGCGCAGAAGACAGGGTATTGCGTCACTCCTCACCTGTCACGCAGTCCAACTCCATCAGCTAGAATCGTTCGTGGATTTTCGGCAGGGAGGGAGCGATGGCGCGCTACGACTATGACCTGATCACGATCGGCGGCGGCTCCGGCGGAGTACGCGCAAGCCGGCTCGCTGCCGCAGGGGGCGCGCGTGTTGCGTTGATAGAGCAAAGCCACTTGGGCGGCACGTGTGTCAACGCGGGCTGCATTCCCAAGAAGCTGTTCTCGTACGCCGCTCATTTCGCCTCGGACTTCAACGACGCGGCCGGCTACGGCTGGGACGTCGGTGCGCGCTCGTTCGACTGGCCGCGCCTGATCGCCAACAAGGACCGCGAGATTGCGCGGCTGAACGGGGTCTACGCACAACTGCTCGATGCGGCCGGCGCTGAAGTGATTCATGCGCGCGGCCACCTCGTCGACGGCCACACCGTCGAGGCCGGCGGCCGTCGAATGAGCGCGCGGCACATCCTCGTTGCAACCGGCAGCCGGCCGGTGGTGCCGCAGGTCCCGGGGGCTGAGTTGGCGATCACCTCAGACCAGGCGTTCCATCTCGAGCGCCTCCCGCAGCGCGTAATCATGGTCGGGGGCGGCTACATCGCGGTCGAGTTCGCATCGATCTTCAACGGTCTCGGCTCGCGGGTGACGCTGGTGCATCGCCGCGCGCAAATATTGCGCGGCTTCGACGATGAGCTGGGCAGCGTGCTGGCAGAGGAAATGGCGGCGCGCGGCGTGACCCTGCGCTTGAACTCGCGGATCGTGCGCATCGAGCGCGCGCAGAACGCATTGGCAGCGCACCTGGAAGGCGGCGAAGTGCTCGTTGCCGATGCGGTGATGTATGCCACCGGCCGCGCGCCCAACACGCGGGACATGGGACTCGAGCAGGCCGGCGTCGCGCTTTCCGATAACGGCGCGATCACGGTCGACGGATTCTTCACGACCTCGGTACCGTCGGTCTACGCGATCGGTGACGCGATCGACCGCATGATGCTCACGCCGGTGGCGATCGCCGAGGGCGCCGCGCTGGTTCAGGCGCTGTTCAAGGGCGGGCCGCGGCGCATGGACTACGAGAACGTCCCGACGGCGGTATTCAGTCACCCGAACGTGGGCACGGTCGGTCTTACCGAGGCGGAGGCGCGCTCGCGCCACGGGGCGGTCAAAGTCTTCAAGGCGCGGTTCCGCCCGCTCAAGGCCACGTTGAGCGGCAGTCCGGAGCGCATGTTCATGAAACTGGTGGTGGAGCCGGTGACCGATCGCGTGCTCGGTGCGCACATGGTCGGCGACAGCGCCGGTGAGATCATCCAGGGCGTCGCCATCGCGCTGAAGTGCGGCGCAACCAAGTCGCAATTCGATGCCACCATCGGCATCCACCCGACGAGCGCCGAGGAATTCGTGACGCTGCGCGAGCCGACCTAGGGGCGGTTGCCGGCGATGCGTGACGAGTGACAGCGGTAGCACGAGAAACCTGCACTGCCGCGAACATCATAGATCTTGCACGACGCGTCGGTGCTTGGAACCCAGGGCTTTTCGTCACTCGTCACTCGTCACTCGTCACTCGAATCTCGGCGACGACCGGCGCATGATCCGAGGGTCGCTCGGCGCGGCGCGGCTCGAGGTCGACGGTGCACGCCGTGCACGCTGTCGCCAGCGCCTCCGACAGCAGGATGTGGTCGATGCGCAGGCCCATCTTGCGGCGGAACGCGTTCATCCGGTAATCCCACCAGGTGTACGACTTCTCCGGCTGGTCGAAGAGCCGGAACGCATCCTTTAACCCGATGCGCATGAGGCGCTCCAGGGCGGCCCGCTCCGGCTCACTGAACAAGACCTTGCCGTCCCACAGGATCGGGTCGTGAACGTCGCGCGGCTCGGGCGCCACGTTGAAATCGCCGAGCACGGCAAGCCGAGGATGGCGCGCGAGCTCGCTCTTGAGCCACTTCTCCAGGGCCGCGAGCCATCTCAGTTTGTACTGGTACTTGTCCGACTCGACCGACTCGCCGTTCGGCACGTAGACGCACACGACGCGCACCGCGCCGACAGTCGCCGTCAGCACCCGCTTTTGCGCATCGTCGAAATCCGGGATGCCCGCGACGGTGTCCGTTGCCGGCTTACGGCTCAGTATTGCGACGCCGTTGTAGGTCTTCTGCCCGCTGAATACCGCCTGGTAGCCGGCGTCGCGGATTGCCGGGAGCGGAAAAGTCCCGTCCTCGGACTTCGTTTCCTGCAGGCACAGCACATCCGGCCTGTGCCGGCGGACCCATTCCAGGACCTGCGGGAGACGGACTTTGAGCGAGTTGACGTTCCAACTCGCGAGCTTCATTGCGCGGCGGGCGGTTGCGGGGGCGCCGACGGCTCTGCTGAAGGCGGCTGGGCAGCCTGCGGCGGCGGCTCGGCGGCAGGCGGCGGCGGCTTGTAGCCGATGGGCGGCGTGTGCGGGTAGCCCGCCGTATCCAGCGCGGCATCCCATTGGCTCCCCAGATAGCCCTTTAGACGGGTGTTTCCGACAAAGAGCAGCGGGACTTCCATGGTGTCACCAGCAGCCTTCTTGAACTCCTCGAAGTGGGCACGGGCGTTCTTCTCGGTGTACGGCACGCCGCGGCGTGCGAGGTGGGCGCGCGCCCGATCGCAGGTGTCGCCGCAATTCGTTATCCACAGCGTGACCGGGAAATTCTTCATCGCCTGCTGCACGGTGTACGGCAGAGTCGCGGTCGAAATGGTGCTGCCGCCGATCGTGCGCTGCTCGACCTGCTTGGCGCCCGCGGGTGGCGGCGTGTCGCGCCATTCGACATTGCCTTTCTCGTCGACCCAGCGGTAGAGCTGCGCGCCGGCTGCCGGCATCGATACGAGCAATAGCGCGAGCGTGAGCTTAGCGATCAATTTCATGCGGCCACCCGTCGGTATTTTGAGCGGAATTCACTCTAGCATTTTGCCGGCGGCCACGCAAAACGGCACGGTCGGATTTCACGGCGCTGCGGCGCGATCAGACCTCCGCCATGCCGTTGTGCCGGAGCAGCGCGTC
>JBFKNN010000060.1:0-16167 GCA_041629335.1 Burkholderiales bacterium
GGCGCGATCAGACCTCCGCCATGCCGTTGTGCCGGAGCAGCGCGTCGATATTCGGCTCCCGGCCGCGGAAGGCGACGAACGACTCCAGCGCCGGCCGGCTCCCCCCGACCGCCAGCACTTCCTGCCAGAAGCGCCGGCCCGTCTCCGGGTCGAGCACGCCGTTTTCCTCGAACAGGCTGTAGGCATCCGCGGAAAGCACTTCAGCCCATTTGTAGCTGTAGTAGCCGGCAGCGTAGCCGCCGGCAAAGATGTGCGAAAAATTGTTGGGAAAACGATTGTACGCGGGCGGCACGATGACCGCGACGCGCGAGCGCACCTCGTCGAGCAGATCGAGCGCGGTTCCTGCCCCATCGGGATCGAAATCAAAGTGCAGGTGCAGGTCGAACAGCGAGAACTCGATCTGGCGCACCGTTGCAAGCCCGCTCTGGAAATTCTTCGCTGCGATCATCTTGTCGAACAGCTCCCGGGGCAGGTGCGCGCCGTTCACGGCGTGGCGCGTCATCGGTCTGAGTACATCCCACTCCCAGCAGAAGTTTTCCATGAACTGGCTCGGCAGCTCGACGGCGTCCCACTCGACGCCGTTGATGCCGGAAACGCCCAGGTAATCCACCTGTGTCAGCAGGTGGTGCAGCCCGTGACCGAACTCATGGAACAGGGTGATTACCTCGTCGTGCGTGAACAGCGCGGGCTTGCCGCCCACCGGCGCCGAGAAATTGCAGTTCAGGTAGGCGACCGGGATCTGCAAACCCGCGTCGCGCCGCCGGCGTGTGATTGCGTCGTCCATCCACGCGCCGGCGCGCTTCGAAGGGCGGGCGTACAGGTCGATGTAGAACTGCCCGACCGGCGCGCCCGCGCGGTCGTGGATCGCGTAGAAACGCACGTCGGGATGCCATTTCGGCGCGTCGGCGGGCGAGATCGTGAGGCCGTAAAGCGTCTCGACCAGCTTGAACATGCCGGGCAGCACCGTGATCTCGGGAAAGTACTGCTTCACTTCCTGATCGGAGAAGGCGTAGCGCGCCGCGCGGAGCTTTTCGGATGCGTAGGCAAGGTCCCACGCTTCGAGGCGGGCAAGCCCGAGCTTGTCGCGGGCAAAGTCGGTCATTTCCCGCAGGTCTCGCTCGGCATAGGGCCTGGCACGGGCAGCCAATTGGTTGATGAAATCGATCACCTGTGAAGGGCTCTCGGCCATCTTCGGCTCGAGCGAATACTCGGCGTAATTGCCAAAGCTGAGCAGGCGCGCCAGCTCGCGGCGCAATTTCACGATCTGCGCGATGAGCGCGCTATTGTCCCATTCGGACTTTCCGAACTCGGATGCGCGCGTCACGTAGGCGCGATACATGCGTTCGCGCAGGCCGCGGTTGTCTGCGTACTGCATCACCGGCAGATACGACGGCGCGTGCAGCGTAAATTTCCACCCCGGCTTCTTGTCGGCCTGGGCCGCTTCGCGTGCGGAATGCCGTACATCGTCCGGGATTCCGGCGAGATCGCGCTCGTCGGTCAGGAAGTGGGCAAAGTCGTTCGTCGCGTCGAGCAGGTTGTCGCTGAAGCGAGATGAAAGCCTCGAGAGCTCGTCGCGGATTGCCGTGAAGCGTGCTTTCTTCTCCTCGGGCAGCTCGGCGCCGCCCAGGCGGAAATCGCGCAGCTCGTTCTCCACGATCTTGCGCTGTGCCTGCGAGAGGGTGGCGAACTCGGCCGATGCCGCGAGCGCCTTGAACTTCTCGAACAGGCCCTGGTGCTGGGCGAGCTCGGTGTAGTACTGCGTGATCCGGGGCAGGTTGGCGTTGTAGGTTTCCCGCAGTTCGGGGCTGTTCATCACCGCATTGAGATGCCCGACCTGTCCCCAGGCGCGGGCGAGGCGCTCGTTGGCGTCTTCCAGCGGCGCGACGAAGTCGTGCCAGGTTGCGGGGACACCGGCTGCCGCGACGCGCCCAATCACCGCGCGGTTCTCGGCGAGCAAGGTATCGACCGCGGGGGTTACGTGTTCGGGCTTGACCGCACCAAATCGCGGCAGGCCCGAGAAGTCGAGCAGTGGATTCATAACGCCGGAACAGCTTTCAGGAACAGATGGTCAACCGGCCCGCTACCGGGCCGCCGGATGGGTGCAACACGTTGCGCTTGACGGGCAATCGCAGCGCCGGGACGGGTAGGATACCCGAAACCGCCCGCGATGCCAGCCGCCGGCGTAAATCAGCGCCCGTCGTAGACGATCTGGCCGTCGACCAGGGTGTAGCGCGCCTTGCCTTTCAGCTCATAGCCGATGAACGGGGTGTTCTTGCCCTGGCTCTTCAGCGCAGCCGGCTCGACTCGCCAGTAGCGCTCGGGGTCGAAGATCAGAACATCGGCAGCGCTGCCCGCAGACAGGTGGCCGGCGTCGACGCCCATGACGCGCGCCGCATCGGAAGTAATCCGGGCGAGCGCGGTGGCAATGCCGACATTGCATTCCTCGGCCCATTTGAGCGTGAGGGGCAGCAGGAGCTCAAGCCCGGTCGCACCGGTCTCGGCTTCGGCGAACGGCACCTGCTTTGCGTCCTCGTCGACCGGCGTGTGATCGGAGCACAAGGCATTGATCGTCCCGTCGGAGAGCGCCGCGCGCAGCGCTTCGCGGTCGCGCAGGCTGCGCAGCGGCGGGGTGAGGTGGGAGTTGGGATCGAAGTAGCCGACGTCCATCTCCGAGAGGTGCGCGTGATGTATCGCGACATCGCAGGTCACCGGCATGCCGAGCTGCTTGGCTTGCCGCACCATGTCAACGCCCTCCGCGCTCGACAGGCGGGCGAGATGGATGCGGGCGCCGGTCTCGCGGGCGAGAAGCAGTATCGTCGAGAGCGCGATCGTCTCCGCACAGGCCGGGATCGCGGGCAGACCGAGCCGGGTCGCGACCTGCCCGTCGTGCGCCACCCCGTTGCGGGAGAGTGAGGCGTCCTGCGGCCGCAGCCAGACGGGGAAGCCGTAGGTCGCCGCGTACTCCATGGCGTAGAGCAGCACCTGGTTGTCGCTGATCGGGGCTTCGGCCTGCGAGAACGCGATACAGCCCGCGTCGCGCAGCTCCGCCATCTCGGTCAAGCGCTCCCCCTTCAGTGCCTGGGTGAGCGCCCCGACCGGGTACACCCGCGCCTGATTCAGGCTCCGTGCGCGGAATTTGAGCATCTCGACCAGTCCCGGCTCGTCGAGCGGGGGATCGGTGTCCGGCGGGCACGCGAGGCTGGTTACGCCGCCCGCGATCGCCGCCTGCATCTCCGACTCGAGCGTCGCCATGTACTCGAAGCCCGGCTCGCGCAGCCGCGCCGCGAGGTCGACCAGGCCGGGACAGACGACGAGCCCGGTCGCGTCGATCACGCGGTTGGCGTTGAACCCGTGCGGTGCCGAGCCCACGGCCACGATTTTGCCAGCCGCGATGTACAGATCCTTCTGCGCGTCGATGCCATTCTTCGGGTCGACCAGGCGGCCGTTCTTGATGTGGATCTTCATTGGCGCTCGCGCCGCTCGCTGCGTGACGAGTGATGAGTGATGCGTGATGCGTGGCGCGCGCGCGCGAACCCAAGTCGCTGCCGCGTTGGCCGCTTGCCGGCGATGGCACGTGATCCGTCACTCATCGTACGTCACCCGTCACCCGTCACCTGTCACTCGTCACCTGTCACTCGTCACCTGTCACTCGTCACTCGTCACTCGTCACCCAAGACACGTCTTCAGTTGCCCGCAAGTATGCTCATCACTGCCATCCGGATTGCGATGCCGAAGGTGACCTGCGGCAGGATCACCGACTGCTTGCCGTCAGCCACGCTGGAGTCGATCTCCACCCCGCGGTTCATCGGCCCCGGGTGCAGCACGATGGCATCGGGCCGGGCGGCCGCGAGCTTGTCATCGGTCAGACCGTAGTACTTGTAGAACTCCTGCGCCGAGGGCAGCAGCGCGCCCTGCATGCGCTCGTTCTGCAGCCGCAGCATCATCACCACGTCGACGTCCTTCAGGCCCTGTCGCATGTCGTGATAGACGTGCACGCCCAGATTCTCGACCTGGCTGGGAAGCAGCGTCTTGGGGGCGATCACCCGGATCTCGGGGCAGCCGAGTGTCGTGAGCGCGTGGATCTGCGAGCGCGCCACCCGAGAGTGCAGGATGTCGCCGACGATCGCCACCCGCAGAGCCGAGAAGCCCTGCTTGTAGTGCCGGATCGTGAACATGTCGAGCAGGCCCTGCGTCGGATGCGAGTGCCGGCCGTCGCCGGCGTTGATGACGTGGATGTCCGGCGCGACGTGCTGCGCGATGAGATACGGCGCGCCGCTCGAGGCATGCCGCACGATGAACATGTCGGCCTGCATCGCGGCGAGATTCGCCACCGTGTCGAGCACGGTCTCGCCCTTGCTCTGCGAGGAGACGTTGATGGCGAGGTTGATGACGTCCGCGGAGAGCCGCTTGGCGGCGATCTCGAACGTGGTGCGGGTGCGCGTGCTGGGCTCGAAGAACAGGTTGAAAACCGCCTTGCCGCGGAGCAGCGGCACCTTCTTCATCTCGCGCTGGCTCACGCCGAAGAACGAACGCGCCGTGTCGAGGATCTGCCACAGGATGCCGGCCGGCAGGCCCTCCAGCGAGAGCAGATGGTGCAGCTCGCCGTTCTTGTTGAGCTGGGGATTGCGCGGGTCGAGCCACATCGGCGTCAGTCCTCGTTCAGCCGCAGGCCGAGACGACCGGCCGCATCGCGCGTGAGCTCGACGCTCTGGCCGACCGGGATCTCGAGGGCCGTGCCGACGAAGTCCGCGGCGATGGGCAGTTCGCGGCCGCCGCGGTCAATCAGCGCGGCGAGCCGGATGCTCGCCGGGCGGCCATAGTCGAACAGCTCGTTCATCGCCGCACGGATCGTGCGGCCGGTGTAGAGCACGTCGTCGATCAGGACCAGGTGACGGCCGTCGACCTCGAAGGGGATTTCGGAAGTCTTGACGTCGCGATGCAGGCCGATCTTCTCGTAGTCATCGCGGTAGAAAGACACGTCCAGGGTGCCGCACGGTACGCGCAGCTTGAGCGCGTCGTGAAGGCGCTCGGCGAGCCACGCTCCCCCGGTGTAAATCCCGATCAAGCCGGTATCGGGCCCGACCACGGGCCGCATCTGCTCGGTGAGCGCCTGCAGCAACTGCTCGGCGTCTGGTAACGGCTTGCCCGGCATCTTTTTCGACAGTCAGCCCGGCGCGTAGGGTAGCACAACTCGCCGCGGACCTTAAGCGGATTCGAGGTAGCTGCGGAGAATCTCCTGCGCTGCCACGGCGTCGAGCGCGGCCTTGCGCCGGCGGGCGCTGGCACCGCCTGCCCGAAGCGCCGTCTCCGCGGCCGCCGAGGTAAGGCGCTCGTCGACGAGGTCGGTCGGAATGCCGAATCGCCCCTGCAGGCGCTGCGCGAAGCGGCGGGCGAGCCGGCTCATCTCGTGCTCGGTGCCGTCGGCGTGCGCGGGCAGGCCGACGACGAGTCGCACCGGCCGCCACTCGCGGACGAGCGCCGATATGGCGGCGAAGCGCGAGCGGTTGTCGGCCGCGGCGAGCGTTGTCAGCGGGTGGGCGATGCGGGTTTCGAAGTCGCCGACCGCGATGCCAATGCGCTTCTCGCCGAAGTCAAAAGCGAGCACCGTTCCAATGCTCGGGTGACAGGTCACGGGTGACGGGTCAAGGGCTGCGCGCGGCGCGCGCCACGGCATTATGCGTTACCCGCTGCCTGTCACGGGGTCAGGCGTGGCCGGCCACTTCGGAAAGCTTCGCATAGTCGACGCCGAGCAGGGTCATCGCCGCGGCGAGCCGCTCTTCGGCCGGCATCTCGAAGATCACATCGGGTGTGGCATCGACGGTGAGCCAGGCGTTCTGCGCGAGCTCGTGCTCGAGCTGGCCGGGCGCCCAGCCGGCATAGCCCAGCGTAACCAGCATCCGCCGCGGGCCTTCGCCGCGCGCCACTGCCTCGAGAATGTCCTTGGACGTCGTAAGCCCGATCTCCGGGCTGACCGAGAGCGTGGACTGCCACTGGCCGAGCGGGGAGTGCAGCACGAAACCCCGGTCGATCTGAACCGGCCCGCCGAAATGCACCGGCACCGACTTGAATATATCGACTTCCGGCGCGATGCTGACCTGCTCGAGCAGCGCGTGGAGGTTCATCTCGATTGGCCGGTTCACCACCACGCCGAGCGCGCCCTGATCGTTGTGCTCGCAGATGAACGTCAGCGTTTTCGCAAAATGAGGATCGACCATGTTGGGCATGGCGATCAGGAAATGGTGGGCGAGGTTGACTTTCTGCATGGCCAGTGCGATCTATTGTAAACACCTTGCGTTGTCACTACAAACGAGAAATCGACCGATATGACCGGCTACGATTCGGCGCTGGTATGGTTTCGGCGCGATCTGCGCAGCGACGACCACGCCGCCCTGCATGCCGCGCTCAAGGGCGCGCGACGGGTCTTTTGCGCCTTTGTTTTCGACACCGAAATCCTCGTCGAGCTGCCGAGCCGGCGCGACCGGCGTGTCGAGTTCATCTGGGAGAGCGTGACCGAGCTTGCGCGCGAACTCGAAAGGCTCGGCGGCGGCCTCATCGTGCGTCATGGACCCGCGCGCGGCGAAGTGCCCCGGCTTGCCGCGGAGCTGAAGGTCGGCGCGGTTTATGCCAACCACGACTATGAGCCAAAGGCGGTGGCGCGCGACGCCGCGGGGGCGCGCGCCTTGCAGGCGCGCAACGTCGCATTCCGTACGCGCAAGGACCAGGTGATCTTCGAGAAGGACGAGGTTCTGACGCGGGACGGCCGGCCGTTCGTGGTCTTCACGCCGTACAAGAACGCCTGGCTTGCGGCGCTCAAGCCGTTCTTTCTCAAAGCTTATCCGATCGCGCCCTATCGCGAGCGTCTGGCCGGGCCCCGTAGCGGGACGGTCCCGACCCTCGGGGCGCTGGGCTTCGAGCCGACCAATTTGCGCGATCTGGGAATCGGGACCGGCGGGTCGGGCGCGCGCCGGATGTTCGAGTCGTTCAAGTCGCGGCTTGCCCGTTACCATGAGCACCGCGACTTCCCCGCGATCAAGGGGACGTCGTTCCTGTCGGTGCACCTGCGCTTCGGCACGATGTCGATCCGCGAGGCTGCGCGCGCCGCGTGGGCGAGTCGTACGGCGGGCGCGAAAGCGTGGCTCACCGAGCTCATCTGGCGCGATTTCTATTTCGCGATCCTGCACCATTTCCCGCATGTCGCCGCGCGCGCGTTCCGGCCCGAGTTTGCGGACCTCGAGTGGCCGGGCGACGAACGGCTGTTCGCGGCGTGGCGCGAAGCCCGCACCGGCTATCCGCTCGTGGATGCCGCGATGCGCCAGATCAACCTCACGGGATACATGCACAATCGGCTGCGCATGGTTACCGCTTCGTTCCTCGTCAAGGACCTGCTGGTCGACTGGCGCCGGGGGGAGCGCTATTTCGCCGAACAGCTCAACGACTTCGATCTCGCGGCGAACAACGGCGGCTGGCAATGGGCCGCGTCCACGGGATGCGACGCACAGCCCTACTTCCGCATCTTCAATCCGGTCACCCAGTCGAGACGATTCGATCCCGACGGCAAGTTCATCCGCCATTACGTGCCCGAGCTTGCCGGGTGTGACGACAAGAACATCCATGCGCCATGGGAGATGGACGATGCGGCGCAGCGCCGGGCGGGCGTGGTGATCGGCAAGGATTACCCCGCGCCCGTGGTCGATCACGCGGTGCAGCGCAAGCGTGCGCTGGACTTGTACGGCCGCGCGAAAAAACGTTAAGAACGATTCAGCCGCCAGGGCCGCCAAGAAGAGACAAACAAGAAAATAAGAACTAGAAACGAAATCCAGTGGAACGGTCGTACGATGGGTCGCGACGCGAGTTCATCCGTCGCAGGCCGCGCATCGTTTGAAGGCCCTGCGCAGTCCGGCCCATTCGCGACGGCGCCGCTAACAGCTGTCTATCTTTCCCTGGCGTTCTTGGCGGCCTTGGCGGTTCAATCGGTTTTGGAATCCGACTGACCGACGCTCACGCGTCGTGGACGTACGTGCCGGGCGCGTCGGCGAGCTTCGGGAACTCGGACGTCGCGACCGGCGGCGGGTCGATCTGCGGGCCGCAGCGCTCGGCGAGCCAGGCGGTCCAATCGTTCCACCAGCTGCCCTCGATGCGGCGCTGGCGTCTGTGCCAGTGCTCGGGCGAGCCGTCCTCGGCCTCGCCGCTCCAGTAGCTGCGCTTGGGCGGGGTCACGGGCGGGTTGATGATGCCGAGGATGTGGCCCGAGCTGGAGAGCGTATAGCGCACCGGCGCGGGAATCTTGTCTGCGATCTTGAACGTGGCTTTCCACGGCGCGATGTGGTCCTCCTCGCAGCCGACGGCGTAGAGCGGCTGCCGGATGCGCCCGAGATCGATCGGCTCGCCCGCGAGCGTAAGCTCGTCGCGGGCAACGAGCCGGTTCTTGAGGTAGAACTCGCGCAGATAGAAGCTGTGCATCGCGCACGGCATGCGCGTGACATCCGTATTCCAGTACAGCACGTCAAATGGCGGCGGCGTCTCGCCGTAGAGATAGCCGTGCACGAAGTAATGCCAGATGAGGCTGTTCGAGCGCAGCATGCGGAAGGTGCGGCCCATCTCCCGGCCGTCGAGATAGCCCTGCTGTGCCATCATGTTCTCGAGCGTCTCGATCGTGTTTTCATCGATGAAGACCTCGACCGCTCCGGGGCGTGCGAAGTCCACCAGCGTGGCGAGCAGCGTCCATTGCGCAACTGGCACATCGGCCTCGTTCGCGTGCCGCCGGTTTAGCCAGGCCATCAGCGCGCTGAGCGCGGTGCCGCCGATGCAATAGCCCACGGCATGCACCCGCGGCACTCCGCATGAGCGGCGCGCGGCGTCGACTGCCTCGTTGAGCCCGCGTGTCAAGTAATCGTCAAATGTGGTCCCGGCGAGATTCACTCCCGGATTCCGCCAGCTCATCGCGAAAACCGTGAAGCCCTCGCGCACGAGGTGACGCACCAGGCTGTTCTTCTCGGTCAAGTCGAGGATGTAGTACTTGTTGATCCATGGCGGCATGATCACGATCGGCACCGCGTGGACCCGCTCGGTTTCCGGCTGATAGCGGATCAGCTCCATCAGCTCGTTGCGGTATACGACCGCGCCGGGCGTGGTGGCGAGGTTCTTGCCGACCTGAAAGGCGGAACGATCGGTCATCTGCACGTCGCCCACGCGCAGGTCGTCGAGCCAGAGGCGGATGCCATTCGCAAGGCTGCCGCCGCCGGTCTCCCAGAATTTGCGCACTGCCGTCGGATTGGTCAGGAAATAATTTGTCGGCGCGATGGCATTGAGCCACTGGCGCGCCCAGAATGCGGCGCGGCGCCGGTCCTTGGCCGCGACCCCCGGGCTGTCGTAGAGCGTGTCTTCCAACCAGTGGGTGTAGGCGAGGTAGTACTGCTTGAGCAGTGAGAACGCCGGGACCTGTGACCAGGCGGGATCCGCGAAGCGCGCGTCGTCGCGCGCCGCCTCGATCGGCGCTACCGGGGGCAGGCCGAGCGCGCTCTGCCAGACGCTCAACTGCACGTTCTGCAGCCCGAGCGCCAGCCGGGAGAGCGAGGCGGACAGCTCGTCCGGATGGGTGAGCCAGCCTTGGGCAATCTGCGCGAACGAGGCGCCGATGCCGAACGGATCGAGCGCCTGGTTGAGGCTCGCGAACTCGCCGGCGCAGCGCCCGAGGTTGGCGGTCCACGCTTCCTGCTCGGTGGTCGGGTCCGGTTTGGGATCCATAGGGTGCGGCCTATTTCCGCCAGAATGCCGGCGTGAATATGATCAGGAACGTAAACAGCTCGAGGCGTCCCATCAGCATCGCCGCCGCGAGCACCCAGGTCTGGAAATCGGTGAGCAGCGCATAGGTGGTCGCCGGTCCCACTTCGTGCAGCCCGGGGCCGATGTTGTTCAGCGTGGCGACCACCGCGGAGAAAGCGGTCATCGCGTCGAGGCCGGACAGGCTGAGGATCAGCGTCATGCTCACCAGGATCACCACCCAGATGAAGAAGAACGCCAGCACCGCGAACACGATCTGATTGGGGATCACGTGGCCGGTGATCTTGAGCGGGGTGATCGCGTTCGGGTGCGCGAGCTTCTTGAACTCGCGGTAGACCTGGCGGTACAGGATCACCGCGCGGATCATCTTGATGCCGCCGCCGGTGGAGCCGGAAGAGGAGAGAAAGGTGCCGAGAAACAGGATCCACAGTGGCGCGAATACCGGCCATCCATTGTAATCGGTGGTCGAGTAGCCAGTGGTGGTCCCGACCGAGATCGCATTGAACGCGGTGTAGCGCAGCGCCGAGACGAGGTCAGGGTAGAAACCGGATGTCCACAGGTAGGCGGCGACGCCGATCACGCTCGCGCCGACCACCAGGATGAAGTAGCGTGCTTCCAGGTCGCGCCGGTAATGCCCGAAGCTCTTCTGCCGCCAGACGATGAAGTGGGTCGCGAAGTTGACGCCGGCGACGAGCATGAAGCAGATGGCGACGAACTCGACTGCCGGCGAGTCGAAGAAACCGAGGCTTGCGTCGTGCGACGAGAAGCCTCCCAGCGCGAGCGTGGTGAAGCTGTGGATCATCGCGTCGAGCCAGCTCATCCCGGCCAGGTGATAGGCGACGAGGCAGGCGAGTGTCAGCGCGAGATAGATCATCCACAGGCCCTTGGCGGTCTCCGTGATGCGGGGTGTCAGCTGGTCGTCCTTCATCGGGCCCGGGAGCTCGGCCTTGAACAGCTGCCGGCCGCCCACGCCGAGCATGGGAAGAATCGCCACCGCCAGAACGATCACGCCCATGCCGCCCAGCCACTGCAGCTCCGCGCGCCATACGTTGATCGAGGGCGGCAGGCGGTCGAGTCCCGAGAGCACCGTTGCGCCGGTCGCCGTGAGTCCCGACACGGCTTCGAAGAAAGCGTCGGTGAACGAGAGGCCGGGAATGACGAGCAGCAGCGGCACGGTCGCGAACAGCGAGCCGCCGGTCCACACGAATATCACCAGCAGAATGCCCTCCCGTATGTTGAGCTCGCGCTGGTGCTGGCGGGTGAGCACCCACAGTACGAACCCGGCGACGAAGTTGATCGCCATCGAAATGCCGAACGCATCGGCGCAGCCGTCCTCCTGCACCAGCGCGACTGATATCGGAAGGAGGTGAGACAGGCTCATCGCCATCGCGATCAGCCCGAGCAGCGGCATGATGGTATAGAACCAGTTCATGCGGCTTTGGCCCGTGGTGCGGTCGCGGGCAGGGCTCCGGTCATGGCGTGATCATCGGTGGTGCGGGCGGTCAGAAGAAGCCGAAATCGACCTGGAACAGCTTTTCGACCTTCGGCACCGTGCGCTTGTTGATGACGAACACGATGACATGATCGTTGGGCTCGATCACCGTGTCGTGGTGCGCGATGATCACCTCGTAGTCGTACTCGGGGGGCTTGTCGTCACCATCTCCCTTGCTGCGCTGGTGCCGGCGCACCATGGCGGCGATGGTTGCGCCTTTTGGCAGTTCGACGTCCTCGATCCGGCGCCCGACCACTCTCGAGGACTTGGCGTCGCCGTGCGCGACGAGCTCGAGCGCTTCCGCCGCACCGCGGCGCAGCGAGTGCACCGCGACGCAGTCACCGCGGCGCACGTGTGCGAGCAGCGTGCCGATCGTGGCCTGCGCCGGGGAGATGGCGATGTCGATCTGCCCGCTCTGCACGAGGTTCACGTAGGAGCCGCGATTGATCAGCGCGATCACCTTGCGCACGCCCAGGCGCTTCGCCAGCAGCGCCGACATGATGTTGCTCTCGTCGTCGTTGGTGAGGGCGCAGTAGACGTCCATGTCGCTGATATGCTCGGCCTGCAGCAGTTCCTCGTCGGTGATGTCGCCCGAGAGCACCAGCGTCTGGTTGAGTTCCGCCGAGAGGCGCTCGGCGTTGGCTTTGTTGAACTCGATGACCTTGACCTCGTACTTGCCCTCGACGGCAAGCGCGAGCCGGTGCCCGATGTTGCCGCCGCCGCCGATCATTACGCGCCGCACCGGCTTGTCCATCCGCCGCAGCTCGCGCAATACCCCGCGGATGTCCTCGGTGGCGGCGATGAAGAACACCTCGTCTCCCGCCTCGACGATGGTATTGCCTTCGGGCGTGATCGGGCTGTCCTGGCGGAAGATCGCCGCGACACGCGTGTCGATGTCCGGCATGTGCTGGCGCAGGTACTGCAGCTCGTGGCCGACCAGCGGCCCCCCATGGAAGGCGCGCACCGCGACGAGGCTTACCCGCCCCTCGGCGAACTCCAGCACCTGCAGGGATTCGGGGAACTCGAGCAGCTTGGCGATGTAATCGGTGATGACCTGCTCCGGGCAAATCGACAGGTCGACCGCGAAATTCTCCGGCGAGAAGATTTCCGGATGCGAGAGGTAGTCGGCCGAGCGGATGCGCGCGATCTTGGTGGGGATGTTGAACATGGTGGCGGCCAGCTTGCACGCCACCATGTTGGTCTCGTCGCTCTGCGTGACCGCCAGGATCATGTCGGCATCCTGCGCCCCTGCCTGGGCAAGGATTGTGGGATGGGCCGCGTTGCCGGTCACGGTGCGCAGGTCGAACCGGTCCTGGAGTTTGCGCAGTCGCGCGGGCTCGGTGTCGACGACGGTGATGTCATTTGCCTCGGATACCAGGTTCTCGGCGACCGACGAACCGACCTGGCCGGCGCCCAAGATGACGATTTTCAATCTGGGTCCCTTTGCGCTGCAAAAAACGCGATTCTATTCCCCCGGCATCGGTGTTGCCAGAAAGCGCCGGTGCTGCGGCGAGCGCGGGTGCCGGCGTCATGCTCACCAGTCAAGCGCGCGGCATCTGGCCCTGAGCGACTGCCACTGTGGCATAATTTTATCATGACCGGCGATCGCAAGTCTTTGACCCGTCTATATTTTCCAGATCCGATCGCGGACCACGGGGAGTGCGTCCTGCCGGCCGCGCAGGCGCACCACGTCGCGCGCGTGCTGCGCTTGAAGGCGGGCGAGGGCGTGACGCTGTTCGACGGCAACGGTTCGGAATACCCGGCCGCGATTGTGCGCCTCACCCGGTCCGCCGTGGTGTTGCGCGTCGGCGAGCGTCGCGAACTCGACCGCGAGTCGCCACTGGCGATCTCCCTGGCGCAGGCCGTCTCGAGCGGCGAGCGCATGGACTACACTGTGCAGAAAGCGGTCGAGCTCGGCGCAGCGCGCATCGAGCCGCTCACGAGCAGCCGCTGCGTGGTGCGGCTCGCGGGAGAGCGGGCGGCGAAGCGTACGGCACACTGGCAAGCCGTCGCCGTGGCTGCCTGCGAGCAGTGTGGACGCAACCGCGTGCCGGAAATTGCGCCGGTGACGGCGTTCAGCGACTGGCTCGGCCGCCACTCGGGATCCGACGGCCGCGCGCGCTTGCTGCTTGCGCCACAAGGAGGAGTGCGCCTGCGGGATGTCGTGCGGCCGGCGGGCGCGTTGATTTTGCTCTCCGGCCCCGAGGGCGGATTCACGGCCGAGGAAGAAGACGCCGCGCAGCGCGCGGGTTTCGCGCCGGTGCGGCTCGGCCCGCGCATTCTGCGCACCGAGACCGCGGCGGTCGCGGCGCTGGCTGCGCTACAAACGCTGTGGGGCGATCTGTGAGGTGGTGCGGCGCGCCGCTGCTCTCAATTTCCACGTCATAACGAGCGCATAGACTGCCGGGATCACCGCGAGCGTCAGGACGGTGGACGAGATCATGCCGCCGACCATGGGCGCCGCGATGCGGCGCATCACCTCGGATCCGGCTCCTGTGCTCCACATGATCGGCAGCAGTCCCGCCATGATCGCAACGACGGTCATCATCTTCGGGCGAACCCGCTCCACCGCGCCTTCCATGACCGCATCGTAGAGATCGCCGACGGTGGGCTGCGTGCCCTCGTCCCGCCGGGTCGCGATGATCTCGCGCCATGCGTAATCGAGGTAGATCAGCATGACCACCCCGGTCTGTGCCGCCACACCGGCGAGGGCGATGAAGCCTACGGCAGCCGCGACGCTCAGGTTGTAGCCAAGCAGCCACATGAGCCATACGCCGCCGACGAGCGCGAAGGGGACCGACAGCATGACGATCAGGGTCTCGGCGAGCCGCTTGAAGTTCATGTACAGCAACACGAATATGGTAAGGAGCGTGAGGGGCACCACGATCTTCAGCTTTTCGATCGCGCGCTGCATGTACTCGAACTGCCCGCTCCAGGCGATGTAATACCCGGGAGGGAGCTTCACGCGGCTGGCGACGATTTGTTGCGCGTCCTTGACGTAGGTGCCGATGTCGCGGCCGCGGATATCGACGTAGATGTACGCGGATAGCAGCGCGTTTTCGGTGCGGATCGCGGGCGCCCCCTTGGCGATCTCTACTTTTGCGAGCTGTCCGAGCGGCACCATCGCGCCGCCCATCGTCGGCACCAGTACCTCGCGGGCAATCTGCTGCGGATCGGAGCGCAGCTCCCGGGGATAGCGGACGATGACGCCGAAGCGCTCGCGCCCCTCGACCGTGGTCGTGACCATTTCGCCGCCGAGCGCGGTCCCGATCACGTCCTGGAGTTCGCCCACCGCGAGGCCGTAGCGCGCGAGCGCCTGGCGGTCCGGCTCGACGTTCAGATAGAAGCCGCCGGTGATGCGCTCGGCGAAGGCGCTGGTGGTGCCGGGCACGGTTTTCACGACGGCTTCGATCTCCTTGGCGAGGCGCTCCATGCCATCGAGGTCCTTGCCGAAGACCTTGATGCCGATGGGTGTGCGGATGCCGGTGGAGAGCATGTCGATACGTGCCTTGATGGGCATGGTCCAGGCATTCGAAATGCCGGGGAATTGCAGCGCTTTATCGAGTTCGCCGATGAGTTTGTCGATGGTCATCCCGCGGCGCCACTCGGACTCCGCTTTGAGGTTGATCACCGTTTCGAACATCTCCAAAGGCGCCGGATCGGTGGCGGTCGCCGCCCGGCCCGCCTTGCCGTAGACCGAGGCCACCTCCGGGAAGCTCTTGATGATCTTGTTCTGGATGTGCAGCAGCTCGGCTGCCTTGGTGACCGACATACCCGGCAGCGACGCGGGCATATAGAGCAGCGTGCCCTCGTTGAGCGTCGGCATGAACTCCATGCCGAGCCTGGAGGTGGGCAGCGCGCTCAGCCCGAGCACGGCGACCGCGATGAAGACTGTGGTCTTCTTCCAGCGCATCACGCCGGCGATGATCGGGCGATAGACCCAAATCAGGAAACGGTTAATGGGGTTTCTGGCCTCCGGCAGGATTCTCCCGCGGACGAAGAACAGCATGAGCACGGGGACCAGCGTGATCGACAGCACCGCGGCGCCGGCCATGGCGAACGTCTTGGTGTAGGCCAGCGGCGAGAACAGCCTTCCCTCCTGCGCCTCGAGCGTAAAGACCGGGAGGAACGAGACCGTGATGATGAGCAGCGAGAAGAACAATGGCGGGCCGACTTGCTTGCAGGCCTCTACTATCGCCGCCGCCCGCGACTCCCCCGGCTTGAGCCGCTCCAGGTGCTTGTGCGCGTTCTCGATCATGACGATCGCCGCATCCACCATGGTGCCGATCGCGATCGCGACGCCGCCCAGGCTCATGATATTGGAAGTCATTCCCAGCGCCCGCATGGCGATGAAAGCGATCAGCACGCCTACCGGCAGCATGATGATCGCGACGAGCGCGCTGCGAACGTGCAGCAGGAAGATGATGCACACGAGGGCGACGATCAGACTTTCCTCGATCAGCGTTGTCTTGAGGGTATCGATCGCGCGGTAGATCAGCTCGGAGCGGTCGTAGACGGGCACGATCGTGACGCCTTCCGCCAGCCCCGGGCCGATTTCGGCGATTTTCGTTTTGAGGTTGCGAATGACGTCGAGCACGTCCTGGCCGTAACGGGCCATCGCGATGCCCGACACCACTTCGCCCTCGCCATTCAGCTCTGAGAGGCCGCGGCGCTCGTCGGGCACCATCTCGACCTGGGCGATGTCGCGGACGAGGACCGGCGTGCCGCCGGCGCTTTTCACCACGAGGTTTTCCAGGTCGCCGATGCCGCGCAGGTAGCCTTTGCCGCGGACCATATACTCGGTCTCGGCCATTTCGACCACCCGGCCGCCCACGTCGCGGTTCGAATCGCGGATGACCTGGGATACTGTCTTGAGGCTGATGCCGTAGTGGCGA
>JBFKNN010000061.1:0-16034 GCA_041629335.1 Burkholderiales bacterium
CCGCCGGCGCGCCGCGCCGCGCGATTCCCACGCGCTGGAATGCCGATCCTTATGCCGGCGGCGCCTACAGCTTCCAGGCGGTGAACTGCACGCGCGACGATCACGTCGAGCTCGCCCAGCCCGCGAGCGCGGGTCTGTTGTTCGCGGGCGAGCACACCCACGAGATGTACCGCGCCACCGTGCACGGGGCCTACCTCAGCGGGCAGCGCGAAGCCGATCGCATCATCGCGGCACGCGGCAACTCCAGCGCGCAAAACGACGCGGACCGGCTCATGAACTGGGCCGAGAGCGCCTACCCGTCGCTGTTTGCGCCGCGCGGCGTGCGCTCGGCGCAATACTCGATCTACAACTACCGCTACTATTCCGCAACTAACAGCTATCTGGGCGTGGACAACAACAATATGGTCGTGTACCTGCTGCCGGGGGGCCAGATTACGACGGCGGGGTCGCTCTCGCAGTTCCTGCCGACGGCCATAGCGGCGGGATTCTAGGACAACCGACGCGCCGGAGATTCATTATGGCGCCGCTGCGTTGTCGCGCGTGCGCAGGTGGGCGCGGATGATCTCGTCGATATCGCTGTCCGCCTTGAATCCAAGCCGGTCGGCGCGCTCCGTCGCAAACGCCGCCGGCCAGGAGAGCACGATGTTCTCGATAGACGGATCGCGCTCGATGCGCACCCACGCGGCGCTCTCCCGGCCCGCGATGCGTTCGAGCGCCGCGAGCGCCTGCGCCACGCTCACCGTGATGCCGGGCGCATTGATTGTGCGGTTTGCGCCCAGCGCGGCCCCCGGCAGCTCCATCGCGTGAATCAGGGCGTCCACTGCCCGCTCGGGCGACAAGACCCACATGCGCGTCTCCGGCAAAACCGGGCACACGGCGGGCTCCCCCTTCAGCGGCTCGCGCAGGATCGAGCTCATGAAGCCAGAGGCCGCGCGGTTGGGCTTGCCCGGCCGCACGACGATCGTCGGCAGCCGTATCGTGCGGCCGTCGAGGTAGCCCTTGCGGGTGTAGTCGTTGACCAGCAACTCGCCGATGACCTTCTGCGTGCCGTACGACGACTGCGGCGTCGCAGCGGTCGAATCGCGAACCACGTCCGGCAGGTCGCCGCCGAACGCCGCCACCGAGCTTGTGAAGACCAGGCGCGGCGGCGCCGTCAGGCGGCGGCTCGCTTCCAGCACCGCCCGCGCGCCCTCGACATTGACGCGCATGCCCAGATCGAAGTCCGCTTCCGCGCCGGCGCTGACGACCGCGGCAAGGTGAAACACCGCGCCGGTGTCCGCAGCCATGACGCGCCGGAGCAGCGGCGCGTCGCCGATGTCGCCGGTCTCGTATTTCACGTGATGACCGTCGACGCGGTCCGGCGGGAACGCCCGGTCGACCAGGACCAGCTCGGTGAGCCTCGCACTGGCGCCCGGCTCGCGGGCCAGACCGCCGCGCGCGATGAGCGCCCCGGCAAGCATCTGGCCCAGCACACCCCCGGCGCCGGTAATGACGACTTTCATATTCTTACCTCAACCGCGGAGGGCCCGCTCGCCGCGACGCGGCCCCGGGGCGCCACGAGCTAATCCACGCGGATCTTCGCAGCCTGCGCCACCTTGGTGTACTTCGCGAGCTCGGTCTTGAAGAACGCCGAGGTCTGCTCCGGGCTGGTGCCGACGATTTCGGCGCCGAGCGAGGAGAGGCGCTCCTTGACGTCCGGCAGCGCGAGCGCCTTCAGCGTATCCTGGTTGAGCCTGATGACGATGTCGCGGGGCGTCTTCGCCGGCACCATCGCGCCGTACCAGGTGCTCATCGCGTAGCCCGGCACGCCCGCCTCGGCCAGCGTCGGCACGTCCGGCAGGACCCCGGCGCGCTTCTCGGTGGTCACGGCGATCGCGCGCACGCGCCCGGCGCGGATATGAGGGATGATCGGCGGCATGGTGTTGAAGCTCGACATGACATGCCCGGCCATGAGGTCGATCGCAATCGGGCCGCCGCCCTTGTAGGGAACCGGCAGCAGGTCGGTCTTGGTCATCATCTTGAACATCTCGCCGGCGAAGTGCTCGGGGCTGCCGACGCCCGATGTGGCGTAGGTCATCTCGCCCGGCTTCGACCTGGCAAGCGCGATGACCTCCTTTACGGACCTGACCGGCAGCGAAGGGTGCACGCACAGCACGTTGGACACGTTGGAGACGACGGTGATCGGAGCAAGATCGGTCTCGATGTCGTAGCCGAGATTCCTGTAGACCGGCTTGCTCATGATGTGCGACACCGACATGAACAGCATGGTATAGCCGTCTCCCGGGGCCTCGGCCACCATCTTCGCCGCGATATTCGCGTTCGCCCCCGGCCGGTTCTCGACGATCACCTGCTGCTTGAGGGATTCGACGAGCTTGGCCGAGATCGTTCGCGCCATGATGTCGGTGCCGCCGCCCGGCGCATACCCCACGATGATGCGCACGTTCTTGGTCGGATAGCCTTGCGCGAGCGCCGGTTGTGCCGCAGCCGCCCCGGCCACGAGCGCCGCTGCCCCTGCAATCCAAAGACTGATTTTCATTTCTTCCTCCTGGTGATTGTCCTGCTTGCCCGTGTATTGCACGCCCCACCGCGCATCGCGCGCTCAGCGCTCACCCGTCACCGATCTCCGGCGACCTTGGTCCCCGACTCCCTGATCGCCCTCGCATACTTCGCGCTCTCCGCCTTGACGAATTTCGCGAACTCGGCGGGCGAGCTGCCGACGCCTTCCGAGCCGAGCTGCGTCAGCCGTTGCGCGATGTCGAGCAGCCTGAGAATGCGGCCGAGCTCGCGGTTCCACTTGTCGATGACGGGCTTGGGCGTGCCGGCCGGCGCGACCCATGCGACACTCAACAGCAGCGCGATCGCGCTCCCGATCAGTTGACGCGTCATGAGCTGTCCTCCCTTGCGTTGAAGACCTGCAACCACCGCGCGCCGCGGGCGTTTGCCGCACTCTCGGCGCGCACAACACACTTCATACGATAACGTATACACTAGCCCTCCGCCACGAATTAATCCAGCCCGGAAAGCGCCATGAATATCCTCGTTCTGCCCGGCGACGACATCGGCCCCGAGATCACCGCGGCAGCGGTATCCGTGGTCGAGCGCGCTGACAAGGCCTTGAAACTGGGCTTGAGTCTCTCGACTGCCGAGGTCGGAATGGCGTCCCACCGCCGCACCGGCACCACCTTGCCCGACGCCGTGATGGACCAGGCGTTCGCCGCCGACGCCGTGATCCTCGGCCCCTGCGGCATGACCGACTATCCGCCGCGCGAAGCGGGCGGCATCAACGTGCCGGGTACCGTCCGCAAGCGCCTCGACCTCTACGCCAACATCCGCCCGGCTCGCAGCCGCAAGGGGCTGAAGAAGGCGCTGCCGGGGCTCGATTGCCTGATCGTGCGCGAGAACACCGAGGGATTCTATTCCGACCGCAACATGTTCATGGGCAACGCCGAGTTCATGCCGGCGCCGGACGTGGCGCTCTCGGTGCGCAAGATCACCGCGCACGCCTCGCGGCGCATCGCGCGCGTCGCCTTCGACTACGCCGGGCAGCGCCGCAGGCAGGTCACCGCCGTGGGCAAGCGGCACGTACTGCAGCTGTCCGACGGGATTTTCATTCGCGAGACCGCGGCGGCCGTCGATGCCGCGCTCGCCGAGCCGGCCAGCCGCACCGCGGACCTCGGCGGCAATCTCGGCACGCGCGCATTCGCCGCCGCAGTCGCGGCGACCGTTGCGCGCGGTGTCGAGCAAACCGCGGCCGCAGCGTGATGGCCGGCGCGCGCGCGCAGCGGGGCCCGGCGCAGGCCCGCCGCAAGCTGCGGGCCGAGAGCGGCTCGCTCGTCGACGCCGCCTACCAGGAAATCAAGGCGCGCATCCTCGCCAACCAGTTCCCGCCCAACTACCAGGCGGTGGAGAGCGAGCTCGCGCTGACACTCGGCATGAGCCGCACGCCGGTGCACGAGGCGCTGGTGCGCCTTGCGCATGAGGGGCTGATCGAGATCATCTCGCGCCACGGCATGCGGGTGCTGCCGATCTCGCCCGCCGACATGGTCGAGATCTACCAGGTGCTCACCGCCATCGAAGCGCAGGCCGCCGAGCTGCTCGCCCGGCGCGGGCTGCCGGACGAAGAGATCGCGAGCCTGGAGACGGCGGTCAACGCGATGGACGCTGCGCTCGAGGCCGATGACCGCCCGGCGTGGGCGCACGCCGACGAGCAGTTCCACCGGCGGCTGCTCGAGCTGTGCGGCAACCGGCGCCTCGCGCAGGTCGGCTTCACCTTCCGCGAGCAGGTCAACCGCGCGCGGCTGCTCACCCTGCCGCTGCGCGAGCGGCCGGTGCGTTCCAACCAGGCGCACCGGACACTGGTCGAGCTGATCCGCGCCGGGGACGCGGATGCAGCGCGCGAACTGCATCGCGCGCAGCGGGTGCGCGGCGGCGCCGAGCTGACCGAGATCCTGCGCCGTTTTCCTCTCGAGCACATGTAGAATAGCGGGTCTTTCGATTCGGAACCGCAGTCATGGTATCGCCCCGCATCGCTCTCATCCACGCGACCCCGGTCGCGATCCAGCCTATCGTCAACACGTTCAAGCGGCTGTGGCCGCAGGCCCGCGTCACCAATCTGCTGGAGGATTCGCTCGCCGCCGATCTCGCAGCCGAGGGCAGGCTCACCGACGAGATGACCGGACGCTTTGTCGCGCTCGCGCTTTACGCGCGCGACTGCGGCGCCGACGCCATTCTTTTTACCTGCTCGGCGTTTGGCGCGGCGATCGAGGCGGCGCAGCGCGCGCTGACGATTCCGGTGCTGAAGCCGAACGAAGCCATGCTCGAGGAAGCGCTCGACGCTGGCCCGCGCATCGCGTTGATCGCCACCTTCGAGCCGAGCATCCCGGCGCTGAAAGCGGAACTCGAGACGATGGCTGCAAGCCGCAAGATACAGGTCGAGATCGAAACGCGCTCGGTGCCGCATGCCCTGCTCGCACTGCACGACGGGCGCACCGAGGAGCACGACCGCCTGATCGCGGCGGCTGCAGCGGAGATCGGCAAATGCGACGCGGTGATCCTGGGCCAGTTCTCGATGGCCACCGCCGCCGAAGTCATCGATCCCATGCCGGGGCGGCGAGTGCTTACCAGCCCGGTCTCGGCGGTGATGCAGCTGCAGCGCATGCTGCGGACGCCCGCGAGGGTGTAGCCCCAGCCCGGCGGTGCGGCGGCGCACGCACGGCGCGGGGCGGGCCCGCAAGTCCTTTCTCGTCACGGACCCGGGAAATTACCCGGTAGTTGCGCATTTCTTCCTCTGCCCGGTCCGCGAGCAGCGGCTATTCTTAACCCCTGAATTTTCGGCAGTCGCGTGCCGCGAGCGCGCTGACCGGCTCCTTGGGTCGAAAAGAATATGGAACGGCCTGGGCCTGCCGATCCGCGTCTTAGCCAACCGACCGATCGACGCAAGCCATGAGAGCGACGCTGCATTACCTGGCAATGATGGTGGTCCTGCCGGTCTACGGCATTCAGGTCTGCCCGTTCGTCGAGAGTCTCGCTCCCGCCGAACTGGTGGCAACGATCGGCGGCCTGCTGCTCTTGACGTTCCTCGTGCGCCGCCCCCTGCTCGCGCGCGTGGTCGATCGCGCACCGCTCGTCGCGCAGGCACAGCGCGTCTTCGCCCTGGAGCTCACCCTGCTCGCCGCGGCGGGCGTGGTGCTCGCCGTCTACAACATGGCCGTCCACGAGTTTCCGCTCGCGAGCGGCCTCAAGGTTCTCGTCGGCGTCGTCGCCATGGGGTTCTTCGCAGCCGCAGACCTCACCCTAGCGCGCGAACGCCTGATCGCGCGGAGGGTCGAGCGCGAGGGCCTGGTGCTGGTGCCGTCGAGCGACTTCTTCCCGCTGTCCACCAAGCTCACGCTTTCGGCCGGGGCCTGCATGGTGGTCCTGGTCGCCACGTTCGCGCTGCTCATCATGAAGGACCTCGACTGGCTGGTCGAAGTCGGCGAGACCATCACGCTGGAGCAGGCCCGCGCCTCCATTCTCCAGGAGCTCGCTTTCGTGCTGGTGGTAGCGGTATCAGAGGCGGCCAACCTCATCCTGTCCTTCTCGCGCAACCTGCAGATGTTCCTGCAGCGTGAAAACGGCGTGCTCGAGCAGGTGATGTCCGGCCGCTACGACACGCAGGTGCCGGTCAGCAGCAACGACGAATTCGGCGTGATTGCCCTGCGCACGAACGAGATGATCCGGCGCGTGCGCGAGCGCACCGTCGAGCTCAATCGGACCCGCGACATCACCATCCTGACGCTGGCCTCGCTCGCCGAGACGCGCGACAACGAGACCGGCGCCCACATCCTGCGCACGCAGCGCTATGTGAGGGCGCTGGCGGAGCATCTGCGCGACCACCCCGCGTTCGCCGGGGCGCTGGACGACGAGACCATCGATCTGCTGTACAAGTCGGCGCCGCTCCACGACATCGGCAAGGTGGGAATTCCGGACGCAATTCTCCTCAAGCCCGGCAAGCTGACCGACGAGGAGTTCACGGTCATGAAGCGGCACGCCGTGATCGGTGCCGAGGCGCTCGAGATCGCCCAGAAGGAATTCGGCGCAAGCTCGTTCCTGCGCCTGGCACGCGAGATCGCGCTGACGCACCACGAGAAGTGGGACGGAAGCGGCTACCCGGCCGGCCTGCGCGGAGCGGAGATTCCGGTCTCGGGCCGCCTGATGGCCGTCGCCGACGTGTACGACGCCCTCATCTCGAAGCGCGTCTACAAGCCTGCCTTCTCACACGAAAAAGCGATGGAAATCATCCGCGGGGGGCGCGGCACCCACTTCGACCCTGACGTCATCGCGGCGATGGAGGCGATCGAGGCGACCTTTCGCAGCATCGCCGCCGAGTTCAAGGATGCGGCGCACGACGAGCCGCCGGACCGCCAGGCTCGAGAACCCCTGCTCGTCGAATCGATAACCCGCGGCGTGCGCCACGTGGCGGCGTAGCGGCTTTCTCAGTCTTCCCCCAACAGCCCCTTCGCCGTCAGCTCGCACACCCACTCGCGCTCGCTGGCGGTGAGCCCCGGGATCGCGTCGATGCCGGCCATCGGGTCGGCCGGTGCCATGTCGAACGGGTGGTCGGTGCCGATCACGACGTGGTCCGCCCCGACCATCTCGATGAGATGGCGCGCCGACTGCGGGTGGTGGGTGAGCGAATCGAAGTAAAACCGCTTGAACAGGTCGAGCGGCAGCGACTTCGTCGCTTCCGTGGGTTCGGGCCGCGCCTTGTAGCCGTGCTGGAAGCGCCCGATCTGGTACGGGATGAAACCGCCGCCATGCGCGCACAGAATCTTCAGCTTCTTCAGGTCGTCCAGGGCGCCGCTGAACATCAGGTGGGCGACCATCAGCGTGGTATCGAGCGGGAAGCCGATGAAGTTTTTCAGGTAATACTTGTCCATCCAGCCGGTCGCGAGGCACTGGTACGGATGCGCGAACACGAAGCAGCCGAGCTGCTCGATCGTCTTCAGCACCTTGCGGAACTTCATGTCGGCGAGCGGCGTGCCCTCGATCGAGGTCGCCAGCTCCACGCCCTTGAACTTGTATTCCTTCACCACGCGCTCGAGCTCGGTGATCGCCGCGTCCGGGTCCTGCATCGGCAGGTGCGCCATGCCGCGCAGCCGCTTGGGATGCCTGGCGACCATCTGCGCGATGCCGTCGTTGGCGAGCCGCGCCGCCTCGAGCCCGGCGTCCGGCTTGAGCCCGTAGAAATAGATCGGCGGCCCGACCGAGATCACCGAGACGTCCATGCCCACGCGGTCCATCCACGCGACCTTGGCATCGGCGTCGCAGAATTCCGGCAGCAGCTCGCACAGGACGCCGTGGCTGTCGAAATAGCGTTTCCCGCCCTTCTCCTGCAGGCGCGTGGCGAACCGCTCCGGGTTGCGCGCGATCGCGTCGACGACCGTCTGGGGAATGACGTGGTTGTGCAGGTCGATATTGCTCATGTTGCGGCGTGCTCCTCGCGGTGGTGGTGATGATCGTGATTTCGGGATTGTAGCGCGTGCGGCACAGGCGCCCGGCTCGCGCCGGAGTGGCGGGACATGCAGCGCGCTCTCATTTCTCGACGGTTGCCTTTTCCACCGCGATCAACGCATCGAACCCGATCGTCCGGTGCAGCGCCGCCTGCTCGGCCTTGTGCGTCGTGCCGGCCATGACCGGATTGGGCTCGCCCCGCGCGATCGCCTCGTAGGTCTGCTTCATGGCGCGATGAAACGGCAGCGCCGTGTTGGCGACGGTCAGCACGCGGTAGCCCAGGTCGCCCAGCTCTTTCAATGTCACGCCGGCCCCGGGCTTCTCACCGCTCTCGTAGGAGAACATCAACGGCGGCTGAAGTTCCCTTGCGATGCGGCGCGCTTCGTCGGGGTTGCGCGGGGAAATGTACAGCACGTCGGCGCCGGCGTCGCGGTACGCGCGTCCCCGGCTGATCGCATCGTCCATGCCGGTCTGACGCACGGCATTGGTGCGCGCGATGATGGCGAAATCGCGATTGCGCCGTGCGCGCACGGCCTCGCGCACCTTCGCCACCATCAGCTCCTGCGGGATCATGTGCTCGACGCCGATATGGTGGTGCGCACGCTTCGGCAGTATCTGGTCCTCGATTTCGATCGCGCAGAAGCCCGCTGCCTCGGCCATGGCAATCGTGTGATGCAGGTGCATGGGATCGCCAAACCCACAGGCGGCGTCCAGGATCAGCGGCAGCGGGCACGCAGCGCGAATGTCGATTCCTGCCTGAACGAGTTCGGTGAGGCCCAAGTTGGCCTCGAGACCGCACTTGACGTAACCCAGCGCGCCGCCGCCGAGATAGAGCATCCTGAACCCGGCCTGTTCGGCGAGCTTCGCCGAAAGCGGATTGAACACCGCCGGCGCGAGGTGCGCCGTATTGGCGCGTAACAAGTCGCTGAACGTCATCAGATCACCCTTCCGATCGCGGCAATCGCCGCGTGCATCACCTCAAGTTCGAGAATGCTCCCCGGAATGCCGCCCCAACCATCATGCGTGGAGCAACAGGCGGAGTTCGCGCGCGTCTTTCATGCGCTCAATGGACCACACCGCTTCGATCAACTCGCGCGTGCGCCGCGCGCCCAGGACCGGCGTGAGCAGGTCCCGGCTCTTGACCTCGATTTCCGCGCGCGACATGGGATTCGTCGGGGTGCCCCGCACCGCGCGCGTATGATACCGGAACCGCTCGCCACGGCGCGTCGTGATCTCGACAATCGCCTGCGTGGTCCGGGTGCGCGTGAGCGCTGCGCTTGCCTCGAGCTCGATGCGGCTTCTCAGCCTTGTCACCGCGGGGTCGCGCAGCCGCTTCTCGTCATGCGACGAGGCAAACGTGATCTCGCCGTCGACCAGCATCAACCCCACCAGGTGCTGGATGTTGATGTCCGCCATCTTGCGCGCATTCACGGTGCGCGCGCCCTGCTCATCGATGGTGACGACGATCCGCTCGGCATCCTTTGCCGTGATGCCGTGTGCGGCAATCAGGTTTGATACCGCATCGAGCGGCGCCTGGATCGGATAGCCCACCGCCCAGCGCTTGATCGCAGTGTTCATGAGCTCGTACTCGCGCCCCAGCCCCGCCACGAGCTTCCCGGGCTCCGCGGTCGCGCCGAACGCGTGGAAAAAGCCGCGGTCGCCTGCGAGCACGTCCTCGACGCCGGTGAACTTCATCGCGACCATCAGCGCGGCGGTGACGCCGTTGCGCGCCGGCATGCCGCCGAAGTCGAACGCCTTCTCGATGTGCTCGGTGTCGCGCGCCCAGCACGACAGGCCGGAGGCCTGCTGCGCCGCGTAGGAGAGCAGGTAGCGCGCTTGACCGGCATCGACGCGGGCAATCGCGCCCGCCGCCGCGGCCGAGCCGAAGGTGCCGCCGAAACTGTGGGTCGAGTGCCCGCGGCTGCGGAATTTCTCGATGCCGAGCGCCTTCGACACGCGCGCGCAGACGTCATAGCCCAGCACCATCGCGCGCAGCAGCGCGGTGCCGCCGGCCCGCTGGCGCTCGGCCATCGCCAGCGCCGCCGGCACGATGCTGCATCCCGGATGCACCAGCGCGAGATAGTAAGTGTCGTCGGTCTCGTCCGAATGCCCGTGCATGCCGTTGGCGAGCGCCGCGGTGACGGCGTTGGTCACGATGCGGCTGCCGATGACGCCGGCTTCCCTGACGCCCCCCTGCGCGGCGGCGAACTCGATCGCGCGCCGCCCCGGGAGCAGCCGCGATCCGGAGACCATCGCGGCGAGCGTATCGAGCAGGTGCTGCTTGGCGCGCTCCATCACGGCCGCGGGAAGCTTGCGCCGCGGCGCGGCGGCGATGTACGCGGCCAGGCGGCGCATGACGGGCGATATCGATCTTGCCGTCGTCTTCATGGGTTCAAGACCTTGGCAAGCCAGTCTGCGACGTAGGTTGCCCCGAGAAAGCGGTTGTCGCCCTGGCAGTGCTCGGACCCGCCCTCCTCGGCACTGAACACCTTCAGCGTTTTCACCTTCGAGCTCACCGCGTCGTACAGCAGCTTCGCATTCTCGACCGGTGATATCGAGTCGTCGGCGCCGTGAGTGACCAGAAACGGGCACGTGATTCTCTCCGCCACGCCGGCGAGCTTGTACGCCTCGGTCTTCTTCATCGCGGAGTCCATGTCGGGCATGCCCATCACCCACGGCAACTGGAAATGCGGCGCCGAGACGCGGTTGCCGCCGGTTTCAAGAATCCTTCGCCGCGTGATCCAGGTCGCGTGGTAATCGAAGTGCCCGCCCCAGGCCACGCACGCGGCGAAGCGCTTCTCGTATGCCGCAGCGCGCGGCGCATAGTAACCGCCCATGCTGTAGGCCATGATCGCCACCCGCTTGGGGTCGACGTCGGCACGCGAGGCGGCGTAATCGTAGGCCGCGGCCGCCGGCACTTCGTAGTCCGGCCGGCTCGGGATACCGCGCAGGCGCAGCGCCTCGCCCTGTCCCGGGCCGTCGATTGCCAGCGTGTGGATGCCGCGCAAGGCAAGCTCCACGCCGCCGAACAGGATTGAGAGCTCCTTCGTGCTGTCGAGCCCGTCGAAGAAGCACACCGCCGGCGCACGGCCCGCGACCGGCGCCCTCATGAACCATGCCGGCAGTGTCTGTCCCTCGTACGCCACTTCGACGCGCTCGATATTCGGGTAACGCTCCTTGATGCCCGCGCGGAAGCAGCGCAGGCAGCTCTCGTAGAGCGCCGTCTTCCTGGGCCCCGGCTGGACGAAACGGTCAGCCGCGAAGTAGTAAGTCGCTGCCCGCAGGTAGTGGCCTGCCGCCGAAAGCGGACGCTGGTCGGCAGCCGCCTCGTCGCCCATCGCCTCGATGCGGCGCGCTTCCTTTTCCCACTCCGCGCCCCACGCATTGTTGTCGCCGACCCTGTCCTTCAGCCGCCGCCCCACGCGGTCGACCTCGGACAGCGCCGCGCCGCCCCAGCGCGCCATTTCGAGCACGATCATCATGCCCTGCGACCACATGAAATTCTCGGGGAAATACTGAAAACCCGCTCTCATTGATTCTCCCTTACCAAGCCTCGGGCCTCGTGAAACCAGCGGAAAGCAAAAACCCAGTCCAAAACCTTCTGCCACAAAGAGAACGCGGAGGGTGCCGAAAACCAGGAACACCCGGCTCGAAGGGGCGCCGAACCGTTGTTTTCCAGCGCTGATTCGTGTGCCGTGCGGCTGTTGATCCTGATCCTTCACCGCTCCAGCGGCACGCGCACCGCGCGCCCCGCCGCGAGCGAGCTCTCGATCGCGAGCGTCGCCTCCAGCGTCGCGCGTGCTTCCTGCGGCGTGGCCAGCACGCACGCCCGGCCCGTCGCCAGATGGTCGAGCCACGCGCGGGTCTCGTTGGCGATCGGGCCCCACAGCTCCCCCAGTGCCCAGTCGCCGGGCGTGCCGCTTTGCAGGAACACCATGTTGACCTCCTGATCCGGCAGATAGACGTGGGGGATGCCCTTCTCCGTGTACATCAGCTGGTCGGTGTGATCGTCGTCGAGAATCATCACGCCTTCGGTGCCCAGGATCTCCACGCGCGCCGCGTGCCCGCGCGACGGATACTTTTCGGGCAGCGCATAGCTGATCCCGAGATTGACCACGGTGCCGTCGGCATAGGTGAACACCACCCAGTTGACATCGTCGACATCGTACCCTGCCGCCTTCAGCACGCCCTTCTGGCCGCGCGCATAGACCTCAGCAACCGGCGTGCCGCCGAGCAGCCAGTTCATGAGATCGACGTAGTACGTGAGCGCGTCCACGACCGGCGTGGCGTGGCGGTCGCGTTTCAGCACGGCGAAGCCCTGCGACCTTGAGTTGTACACCCGCGCCGCCGCGCCCACGACCCGGCCGACGCGCCCCTGGATGATCTGCTCCTTGGCGATGAGGTAGCGCTCCTTGTAGCGGCGGCTGTAGCCCACGCGCACATTGGCCCCACGCTGCTCGATCGCAGCCACCATGGCATCCGCGTCGGCCAGTGAAAGGGCGATCGGTTTCTCGACCAGCACCGGTTTGCCCAGCTCGATCGCCTGCAGCACCGGCTTCATGTGCTCGCCCTCGCTGGTCGACACGATCACCGCGTTGACTTCGGGGCGCGCCATGATCTCGGCATTGTCGGCGGAATGAAACTGCGCGCCGATCGCTTGCGCGAGATCTGCCGCCTTGCGCGGGTCCTGGTCCGAGACCGCGATGAAGCGCACCGCCGGGTGCTGTGCGGCAAGCCGCCCGCGGAGCGTGCCGATGCGGCCGGAGCCGACGATGGCAATTCCTATATCCCTGCGTTCAAGCATCATTCCCCCTTCGTATCGTCGGGAGCGCCTACCCGGCACGGGCACGCGCAGGCGCTTCCGATCCGGCGGGGACGCCGAGATCTGCGGCGCGCGCAAGCAGCGTCTTGTCCTGCCGCAGAACCGCTTTTGCCACCTTGTGCGTCGGCGTGTGCGGCAGCTCGTCGACAAACACGACGTAGCGTGGGACCTTCATCGGCGCGAGGCGCTGCCTGCACCACTGCGCCACGTCCGGCGCCGTCAGCTGCGCACCCGGCTTGAGCGCCACCGCGACCAGTATCTCGTCCTCACCGAGCTCTGCCGGCACCGGGATGGCCGCCGCTTCGTGCACCGCCGGATGGCTGCCGATCACGCGGTCCAGCTCGGCCCCGGCAATGTTCTCGCCGCGGCGGCGGATGATGTCCTTCTTGCGCGAAACGAAGTAGAAATAACCGTCGGCGTCGCGCCGCACCAGATCACCGGTCAGGAACCAGCCGTCGCGGAATGCGCTCCTGGTCTGTTCCGGATCGCGGAAATAGCCCTGCATGATGATCGGCGTTTTCACCAGCAGCTCGCCCACTTCGCCGTCCGCCATGTCGCGCCCATCGTCATCAACGACCCGGCACTGCGCCCAGGACCGCGCCGGGTCCGGGTGCTGCCCGACGGGGCCCATGCTGCCAGGCTTCTGCGTCCCCTCGAACGGGTTGCAGGTGACGCCCGGGATCTCGGTCATGCCGTAGCCGCCGATGCGATGCGGGATGCGGAACTTGTCGCGGAACGTGTCGGCGACCGCCTCGCGCACGCCATAGACGGCGCGCAGCCGGTGATCGGAACGAAATTCGGCGCGCGGGCGGTTCTTGAGGATGGTGCCGATCGCTTCGATGATGTTGACCTCGGTCACGCCGTAGTCGACCACCGTCTGCCAGAAGGTCGACGCCGAGAAGCGCGGGACGATCAGCATGCTGCAGCCGGCCGCCAGCGTCCCGGCAACGGAATAGAACAGCGCATTGATGTGGAACAGCGGCAGCACGATCATCACGCGGTCGTCGTCCTGCAGGTAGACGCGCTGCACGAAGCCTTCGCCGCCGGTGACGAAGCTTCTCTGGCTGTGCATCGCGCCTTTCGGAAAGCCGGTGGTGCCCGAGGTGTAGACGATGAGGCAGGTATCGTCGGCCTTCACGTCCCCAAGCAGCGGTACGTGTGGCGCGCTGCGAATCAGGTCATGCAACAAGGGCAGTCCTTCGCGCGGCGCGTCGAGCAGCATGAACCAGGGGGCCAGGTCAAGGCCCGCGCAGGCCGCGCGCGCGACGGCCAGGGTCTCGCCGCTCGCGGCGACGCCGCAGACCGCCGCATGATGCAGAACGTAACGCGCCTCCTCCACGCCGAACTCGGGATTGACCGGCACCATGATCGCGCCGAGGCGGGCGGCCGCGAACAGGATCAGCACATGCCCGTCGCTGTTGCGCGCCATCACCGCCACGCGATCGCCCTTGCGCACGCCGCGCGCGACGAGCAGCCGCGCCGAGGCCTCGACAGCGTCGGCGAAGGCTCGCCAGCTCCACACCCTGTCCTCGAAAACCAGCAGCGGGCGCCCGGGGTCGCGCAGCAGGCGGCTTTGCAGCGCGCCCCACAGCGTGTAATCGTGCGGCGCGTAGCGCTCAAGGACCGCAAGAGGTCGTTTCATCTGCCGCTCATGCCGTCGTTTCCATACCCGCTGTGCATTTTGGCACAGAATCTGCTAAAGATTTCTGCTATGCCCTTCATCAACACACGCGACGGTCGCCTCTACTACGAGGTCCACGATCTGACACCGCCGTGGGTCAAGTCCCCCGCCGCCGTCCTGTTCCATCACGGAATCGCCGCGGACCGGCACCACTGGAGCGATTGGCTGCCGCAGTTCTGCACCAGCAACCGCATCGTCGTCTTGGATGCGCGCGGCAGCGGCCTGTCCGGGGTACCCGGACCGGGGTTTGACTGGACGCTCGATCAGCTGGCGGGCGACGTGCTCGACGTCGCCCAGGCGGCGGGCGCCAACCGGTTCCATTTCGTCGGCGACTCGATCGGCGGCACCGTGGGCCTGCATCTCGCCATTCACATGCCGGATCGCCTGCTCTCGCTCACCGCCGCCAACTGCGCCGCCCGCGGGCGGGAGCTGCGCGAGATTCAGGGCTGGCCCGCGCTGATCGACCAGCGCGGCCAGCAGGGCTGGGCCGAGGAGCTGCTGGCGCGGCGCTTTCCGCCCGGGTCGTTGCCGGTGCCGCAACATGACTGGTTCGCGCGGCAGCTCGAAGCCTTTCCGCTGCCGGTCGCGCTGTCGCTTTCGCACGTGATGATGCATGCCGATCTCACCGCGGAGCTGCCTCGGATCACCGTGCCGACGCTCCTCCTGTGCGGCGAGCCGGCGCCCTTCGTGCCCCATACCCACATGGCGGAGATGCGCGAGCTGATCCCCGCCGCCGAGCTGCAGCACTATGCCGAAGCGCTCGACGGGCTTATCATCTCGCATGCGCAGGCGTGCGCGCTGGCGACGCGCGCGTTCCACTTCCGGCGCGCTTCGCCGCAGCGATTGGATTTTCCTCACGTCGTTTGAAAGCCATGAACCCGTTTGCCTCGCCCCGGCGGCTCGCCGCGGACGTCTCGGCCGCGACGCCGGGCAAGTACCGCAGCCGGCTCGTCCCTGCCGCGCGGGCCGCCTCCGGTCGTGCCACGGACTTGCATGCGTGAGGCAACGGCGGTGATCAGCCCCTGGTACCAGCTCGGGTATGTGATACCTCACCTCTACACCGACCTCGATGCCTACCAGTTCTACCGCGTGGCCCCCGAAGGCATGATGCTGGTGACAACCGGGCTCGATCTGCGGGAGTACAGCCTCGCCGCAGTGGAGCAGGAGTTGCCGGTGCTCTGGGAACGGGTCGGCCTGCTGGCGAAGAAGAAGGTGGACCGCATATCGCTCTCCGGCGTGCCGGTGGCCTCCGCTCTCGGGCGCGCGAAGACGCTGGAAATCCTCTCCGAAGCACGGGCTCGCACCGGGCTGCCGTGCGACACGGATCTCGAAGCGCACATCGCGGTGCTGCAACACCTCGGCGCAAGGAGAATCGCGCTGGCGACACGCTGGCCCGAGGCGGTAAACACCGCGCTTACGCGCTATCTCGCCGAGGCCGGAATCGAGGTCGTCGCGTGCCGCTCGCGCGCGCGATCGCTGGACCAAAACAAGGCGTCGAGCGCGGCCGACGACCATCGGCTCGCCGTCGAGCTCGGCGGC
>JBFKNN010000062.1:0-15098 GCA_041629335.1 Burkholderiales bacterium
CCAAGAAACAGCTATCGCTGGAAAACGGGCCGGGGTCGAATTTGCAGACGCTTCGCGCCGGTTTAACTCCGCGTGTTCGAACGGACGGTAGGGCCGCCGTTCAACACGCGGTAGCGGTTGCCCGGTTGCGCAACGACACTAGCACTCTCAGGCCAAGAAACAGCTATCGCTGGAAAACGGGCCGGGGTCGAATTTGCAGACGCTTCGCGCCGGTTTAACTCCGCGTGTTCGAACGGACGGTAAGGCTGCCGTTCAACACGCGGTAACGGTTGCCCGGTTGCGCAACGACACTAGCACTCTCAGGCCAAGAAACAGCTCGGAACGCTTCCCCGCGGTTTTCTAGCGCTCGACCGAGCGGTTTTTTTCTTTTCCGCGGAAACTTTCTGTAGACTGGCACGGTCTGCGTAGACGGCAGCTCGACGCGGCGCGTTGCACGACAGATAAGAACAAGAAAAACAGTTACTTAAACCTCCACAAGGAGTGAAAATGAAAACCATCGTTGCGGCCTTTGTCGCACTGGTACTGGCGCATGGCGCCCATGCCAACGATTTCCAGGCGGCCACCACCAAGGCGCTCGCCGCCGGCGATGCCGCGGCCGTGGTGACGGCGCTGGAAAAGGAAACTTATCGCGGCAATATCGTTGCCGCACAGCATCTTGGCCTCATGTACCGCGACGGCAGGCTGGTTGCCCAGGATCACGCCAAGGCGCGGGTCTGGCTGGGGACGGCCGCGGCGCCGAACTGGAAACGTGCCTGGCACAAGAGCGGCATGCCTGACGCGCAATACGCGTTGGGAATCATGCTGCGTGACGGAATCGGCGGCAACACCGACGCCAAGGCTGCGGCGACCTGGTTGGAGCGGGCGGCGGTTCAGGGTGACGGGCAGGCGCAGCTCGCCCTTGCCACCATGCAGCTCAAAGGCTCGGGCATCAAGCAGAACATCGAGCGCGCCTTCATCTGGGCCAGCATCGCGGCGAAATGGCTGACCGAGGCGGCGCAGAAGGAAGCCGAGCACATCCGCGAGCTCGCGCAGAAGCAGCTGGGGCCCCAGCAACTCGAAAAGGCGGAGAAAGTCGTCAGCAACTGGACGCCCAAGACCCTGTAAGGCCTGGCGCCGATCGGATTCGTGGCGGGTGCGCGTGGCGCTCCGGCATGAACCCGGGCCGGGTCAACCCTGGCCCGGCGCTCGTGCGGTGACGGATTCCGCTCCCGTTTGTTGTCGTGCCCGAACGCCTCACGCCTCGGTCAGCACCAGATGGAAGACCGAGGAATCGATCCGGACCATATCGCGCAGCTTGCGGTCGATCACGATCGACACGCGGTCGCCGTAGCGCGAGAGACGGCCGAGCATATACTCGATCCCGGCGACCTCCGCGCGGTGCAGCGACTCGATGCGCAGAACGAGGGTCGTCTGCGGTCCGGCGAGCAGCCGTCCGAGGCGCCGCGCGGTGCGCCGCAGCCAGCGTTTTCCACGCACGCCGCTCAGACGCAGATCGAGCGTCAACCCGGCGGACGTCTGTTGCAGGCTCGCGAGGCGCATTCGTCCCTGCTCGCCGGCAGCCTGGATGCGCGTGAGCAGCCGGTCGAGGCGCTGCATCGACTTCGCCGGGACGGGACCGAAGTGGCGGTCGACGTAGTCGCGCATCGACAGGCCTGCGATCCAATCGGTGATGGCGATCGGCAGCTTGGCCGGCGCGGTGAGCGGCAGGCTGCGAAGGAAATGCACCCAGCGCCACGGCCCGCCGCGCAGGACCCCCTTGAATAGCAGCCGCGCCACGATGCCGAGCCGTTGCGCCACCCGATATTCGCTCCGGTAGACCGGCTTTGCCATGTGGCGCAGCTTGTTGCGGATGCGGGTTGCGATGTTGCGGTCGGTGAGCAGGCGGCGGAAGAACGCCTCGTAGCCGGCAACCATCGCCTCGTAGCCCATGCGCCGGGGCTGGACGTTGGTGTGCGGGCGCGTGTTGTCGGTGCCGTCGGCATCGTGGCGCAGCCGGCCTTCCCGCGCCAGCCGCGCGCGCAGCGGCGTATGCGGCAGCGCGGTGAGCAGCCCCACCATCGCCGCCTGGATGCCCGCGTTCATGATGAACGCGTGCTGCTGGCCGAAGGTGTCGGGCGTGTCGTTGTCGAAGCCGACGATGAAGCCCGCGAGCACATCGATGCCGTGCGCATAGATGCGCCGGACCGCGGTGAGCGTGTCCTCGTGCAGGTTCTGGGTCTTGAGCGTCGCCTTGAGCGTCTCGGGATCGGTCGTCTCGATGCCGATGAACACCCATTCGAAGCGGGCATCGCAGAACAGCTGCAGCAGCTCGCGGTCCTGCGCGAAGTTCAACGACACCTCGGTCCCGAAGCGGAACGGGTAGCCGTGGCGCGCCTGGTACGACTGGAGAAAGTTGAGCAGGTCGCGCGCGACCGCGCGGTGGCCAATCAGGTTGTCGTCGACGAAGAACACGTTGCACGCGCCCAGCTCGCGCAACGCGTCGAGCTCGCGCTCGACCTGCGAGAGCGGCTTGTGACGCGGCTTGCGTCCGAACATGACGATGATGTCGCAGAACTCGCAGCGGTACGGGCAGCCGCGCGAGAACTGCAGGGTCGCGGTGCTGTAGCGCTCGAGCTTCAGCAGGTCGAAGCGCGGCACGGGCGAGTCGGAGAGCGCCACGGTGCCGGTCTCCCGATAAAGCGCGCGCGGCGCGCGGTGCTCGAAGTCGGCGCAGAACTGCGGCCAGACGTGCTCGGCCTCGCCGGCGACCACGGTGTCGCAATGCGGCGCCAGGCGCTCGGGGCAGAGGGACGCGAAGCTGCCGCCCGCCACGGTGTAGTAGCCGCCGCGCCGGTAGTAGTCGAGAAGCTCGCGCTGGCGCGGAAACTGCACGCCCATGCCGCACACGCCGATCACATCGGCCTCGGGCGCGAGCGGGATCGACTCGACGTTCTCGTCGACGATCGTGACCTCCCAGCCGGGCGGGCAAAGCGCGGCGAGCGTGGCGAGACCGAGCGGGGGATTGACGGATCGTTTTTCCGGCAGGATTTCGCGCACCGCCCAGCGGAAGCTCCAGAAGCTCTCGGGAAAGCGCGGATTGATCAGCAGCAACCTCATCGTGGCTCCTCCTGTGCTGATCCACGGTAATCGATGATGCGCTTGCGGCGGCGGGGATGCAAGGCGGGAGGCCGGGCCGGCGTCCGGCAGTCGCAGCCTGCGGGCTCGGTGCTGAGAAGTAGACCCGGTCTAGACGGACCGGAAAAACTCAGTCGAATCTCGTTGCGGTCCAGATCTCCAGCGTCTGGTTCACGTGCAGGCTGTCGCGCTGGCTGATCGAGTTCCACTCCTCGAGCTGGGCGACGTGCACGTCGTAGCGGCGCGCGATGCCCCACAGCGTCTCGCCCTGGCGCACGCGGTGCTCGACCTTGGTGCGGCCAGGTGCGGGCGGGTTCTCCGCGGTCTGCGGGGTCTCCGCGGTCTGGGCCTTGGCGAGCTGCGCGGCGGCGGCCTGCGCCGTGCGCAGGCTGAACGGCTGGCTCGAGATCGGAATCAGCAGGTCCTGGCCGGCGCGTATCAGCGTCCCGCGCAGGCCGTTGGCGCGCTGCACCTCGCGCACGCTCACGCCGTAGCGCGCGGCGATTTCGCCGAGCGTATCGCCACGGCGCACGTGGTGGCGCCGCCAGCGGATGCGTGCTTCGTCCGGCAGCCGGCTCAGCCGGTCGACGAGCGCGTCCTTGCTGTCCACCGGCACCAGGATGCGGTGCGGGCCGTCCGGCGGCGTCGCGATGCGATTGAAGCCCGCATTGATGCTGCGCAGCTCGGGCACCGGCACGCCGGCGAGCTGCGAGACCACGGCGAGGTCGATCTGGGAGCCGGTGTCGACCTCCGCGAAGTACGGTGCGTTCGGGATCGCCGGCAGCGTGATCCCGTACGCGGCCGGATCAGACACGATGCGCACGAACGCCATCAGCTTCGGCACGTAGTGGCGCGTCTCGCGCAGCAGGCGCAGGTCCTGGTACCGGGTCGGGCGCCCGCGGCGGCGGTTCTCGCTGATGCGGCGCTGGATGCCGCCCTCGCCGGCGTTATAGGCCGCGAGCGCGAGGAACCAGTCGCCGTTGAACTCGTCGTGCAGCTTCTGCAGGTAATCGAGCGCCGCCTGCGTGGAAGCGAGCACGTCGCGCCGCCCGTCGTACCACCAGTCGACCTTGATGCCGTAGATGCGCGCGGTCGGCGCGATGAACTGCCACAGCCCCATCGCGCGCGCGCGCGAGTGTGCATGCGGATGGTACGCGCTCTCGATCGCCGGCAGCAGCGCGATCTCGAGCGGCATGTTCCGTTTTTCCACCTCTTCGACGATGTGGTAGAGGTACAGGCGCGCGCGCTCGCCGATGCGCATGAGGTAGTCGGGGTCGGCGGCGAAGCGGCGCGCGTACGCGGTGATGAGCGGGCTGTCGAACCGGGGCAGCCGGAAGCCGGCGCGGATGCGGTCCCAAAGATCGGCCTGCGGCGCTGCGGGTTGCGTGCCGTCCGGGGCGCTCGGAAATGCGTTCGCGGACTCCGCGGTCTGCGCGGCAGCGGATGGTGCCAGGGCAACCACGTTATCGGCTGCGGCGGCGGGCGAGGTGCCCGTACCGTCCGCACCGCTTCCCGGTGCGGCAGCGGCCGGCCCCGCGCCGGGCGCGAGCATGGATGGCGGCTGCGCGGCCGGGCGTGAAGCAGGCTCGGGGGGCGCGGATGCGGCCTGGGTCGCGGCGGTCGGCCCGGCGCCCGGGGAAGAAGTCATGCCGGTGTCTTCGACGAAGAGGGTGGAGCAGCCGGCCGTCGCGAGTGCGACGGCGATCAGGAGTCCGGGCTTGAGCAGATTCTTTCTTGCTGGCTCCTGCCGGACTTTCTTGGTTATTTCTTCCTCCACGCGGCCGATGTTATTGCCTGATTGGAGTGAGGTCAACCCGTACGGCGGGCGCGAGCGCAATTTTTCACATCGCAGAACGGCGACATGGCATCGATGCAACACGGCGCCGCGCACAATTTCTCGAGTAGTATCCGCGGTGTGACCGTGCACCGCTTGACAGGACCGCGCCGCGCATGAGCAGCAAACCTTTCGCACCGCAGGGCGAGCCGCCATTGAGCCCGCACCGCCAGATGTGGGCGATGGCGGGGCCGATCATCCTGTCGAACGTCTCGGTGCCGCTGCTCGGCGCGGTCGACACCGCCGTCGTCGGTCACTTGCCGGAGGCCTACTACATCGGCGCCGTGGCGATCGGCGCGATGCTCTTCACCTTCATTCACCACCTGTTCAACTGCCTGCGCATGGGCACGACGGGCCCCACGGCGCAGGCGCGGGGCGCCGGAAACTACACGGAAGTGCGCGCAATGATCGGCCGTGCGCTGCTGCTCGCCGGCGCCATCGGCGGCGCGATCGTCGTGCTGCAGCTGCCGATCATCGCGTTCGCGCTGTGGGTGATCGACGCGAGCGCCGAGGTCGAGCACTATGCGCAGCAGTATTTCCTGATCCGGGTGTGGGCGATGCCGGCGGCGCTTGGCACCTACGCCATCATCGGCTGGCTCTACGGGCTGCGGGACGCGCGCGCGCCGCTCGTGATCCAGTTCTTCACCAATGGCCTCAACATCGCGCTCGACGTGCTGTTCGTATTCGGCTTCGGATGGGGCGTGGCCGGGGTTGCCGCCGCCTCGCTCATCGCCGAGAACGCCGGACTGGTGCTCGGCGTCTATTACGTGCGGCGGAGGCTGCGGGTGCTCCCGCAAGAGGGCACTCGCGGGCGGCTGCTCGACCGCGCGAAGCTCGTTCGCATGGTCTCGATCAACACCAACATCGTGATCCGCACCTTCTGCGTGGTCTCGGTGCTGGGTCTGTTCATGGCGAAAAGCGCCGAGCTGGGCGACGTGCCGCTCGCCGCGAACCAGGTGCTCTACAACTTCCTCGTGTTCACCTCTTTCGGCCTCGACGGCTTCGCCCACGCGGCGGAAGCGATCCTCGGCGAAGCGGTCGGCCGGGACGACAGACCCGCGTTCGAGCGGGGCATGCGGGTGGCGTTTCTGTGGGCGGGAATCGTCGGCGCGCTCAATGTCGTGATCTACGCCGTGTTCGGCACCGGCATCGTCGCGCTCCTCACCAGCATCCCGGAAGTGCGAGCCGAAGCGGCGGTGTATTTGCCGTGGCCGACGCTGATGCCGCTGGTGTCGGTCTGGGCCTTCACCTACGACGGCGTGTTCCTGGCCGCCACGCGCACCGAGGCGATGCGCAACACGGTTATCGCGTCGTTTCTCGTTTTCCTGGCGCTGGTCTACACGCTGCTGCCGGTCTTCGGCAACGCGGGCCTGTGGGCGGCGGTTGGTGCGTTCCTCGGCTGCCGGGGGCTGTTCCTGCACCTGCTCTATCCGGCCCTCCTGCGCAAAATGGGGACAGACCACTAAGAGCTGTCCGGATCTCAGCGGATCTTAGTGGTCTGTCCCCGGTTTTCAATACAGCGCGCCTTTCAGCCGCTCGTAAAGGCCCTTGTCGTAGTCCTTGCCGTCGAACTTGCCGCGCGTGATGTCCGAGACGATGGTGCCGAGGCTGGGGAGGCTCGCTCGCTCGATGTGCTGCGCCGGATCCCAGAGCTTCGAGCGGAAGATCGCGCGCGCGCACTGGAAGAAAGCGGTCTCGACGTGAACCACCAGCACCGAGCGCGGCAGCTTGCCGTCGACGCCGAAGCGCTCGAGCAGCGCCGGGTCGGTGGAAATGTCCGCGCGGCCGTTGACACGCAGCGTCTCGCCGATGCCCGGTATCAGGAACAGCAGCGCGACGCGCGGGTTGGCGATGATATTGCGCAGGCTGTCGACGCGGTTGTTGCCGCGCCGGTCCGGGATCAGCAGGGTCTTCTCGTCCTCGACCGCGACGAACCCGGGCGCATCGCCGCGCGGCGAGGTGTCCATGCCATCGGGGCCGCCCGTCGCGAGCACGAAGAACGGCGAGGCGGCGATCAGCCTCTGGTAATGCGGGTGGAGGTAATCGATCTCTTTTTCGACCGCAGCACCCGAGGGCGCACCGTAGAGGCGCTCCAGGGTGGCTACATCGGTGATGCGGTGCTCTTCGCTGACCTTGGCCATGTCGTGCTTCTCCCTGTCTCGAAAACCGGGGGCAGACCACGTTTAAAAAACGTGGTCTGTCCCCGGTTTTGCCAGTGCCCGGCTCAGAGCTTCTTCAGTTGCGCCAGCAGCTCGTCGCTCGTGGGAATCGTGCCCGGCTCATAGGTCTTCGCGTAGCGCACGATTCCCTTGGCGTCGAGCACGTAGGCTGCGCGCTTGTCCATGCCGCGCTCCTCGTTGAAGATGCCGTAGGCCTTGCCGACCGCGCCATGCGGCCAGTAGTCCGAGAGCAGGGGGAACGGCACCCCGCCCAGCACGTCCGCCCAGCCCTTCAGGCTCGGGGTGGGGTCGGCGCTGATCTGCAGGATCTCGACGCCGAGCTTCTTGAACGCTTCGTAGTTCTCACGGAACCCTTTGACTTGGTTCGTTCATCCGCCGGTGAAGGCAAAAGGCATGAACGCCACCACCACCGGCTTGCCCTTGAAGCTCGACAGCGCAACTTTCTGGTCGCTGTTGTGCGCCGGAAGCGTGAAATCGGGCGCTGCAGCGCCTTCTTTGATCGCCATTCAGATCTCCTTTTGGAAGTGAAACGGACTGTCTGTTGCGAGAGAATACCCGGCCCGGCCGCCGGGGGCAATCCGCGGCGCGCGGGCTGTGGCGTTCCCGATTGTCCGCGGGCATAATGGGCGCGCCTCGGTGGGGAGGCACCTCGTCTGCCACTTGGGAGAAAACCATGAAAAGCGCAATCATTGCAGTCGTAACGCTCGGTCTGGCCGTGGCGGCCGCGCCCGTCTTGTCGCAGGAAAAACGCCCGATGTTCGCGACCACCCAGGTCGAGGGCACGGACAACGTTTACGTTTTTCGTTATGGCAACCACCAGTCGATGTTCGTCGTCACCAGCGACGGCGTGATCGCCACCGACCCGATCGGCTACGGGCGGCCGCAGGCGGTCACCACCTACATCGACGAGATCCGCAAGGTCACCGACAAGCCGATCAAGTACCTGATCTACAGCCACCACCATTACGACCACATCGCCGGCGGCCAGCCGTTCAAGGACGCGGGCGCGAAGATCATCGCGCACAAGCGGGCGAAGGAGCGGCTCGAGATGATCCAGGATCCGCACACACCGCTGCCCGACGAGGTGTTCGACAAGGCGCGCACGATCAAGCTCGGCGGGACGACGCTGGAGCTCACATACCACGGGCTCAACCACTCCGACAGCTCGATCGCGATGCGCCTGCCGAAGGAGCGCATCATCTTCGTCGTCGACACCATCCCGGTGGGCTCGGTGCCGGGGCGCGGCATGATCGATTTCTATCCGCTCGAGGCGGTGGCCTCGATCAAGGAAATGCTCGCGCTCGACTGGGATCGCCTCATTCCGGGTCATCCGGGGGCGCCGGGCGGACGGCTCGGCACGAAGGAAGACGTGAACAACCTGCTCACGTTCCTGCACGACGCGTCGGAGGCGGTGAAGGTCGCGGCGCGCGAGGGCGGCTGCTGGGACAAGGTCGAGAAGGAACTCCAGTTGCCCAAGTACGAGAACTGGCCGGGCTACAAGAACAACCTGCAGTTCGTGCTGCGGCGCTACTGCGGGCTGTGGGGGCGCGGGTTCTGAGGGGCCCAGCGATTGCGTAGGGCGCGGCCGTAGGGGCAGGTGTTGGGTGCAGGTAGGCGTAGGGTGCGCTTTTAGCGCACCACCCGACGCTGCTCTGGTTGCAGGGCACGGCTTCAGCGCGCCATTTGAACCACCAACTCGCATAGCGTTAGCGCGCTATCGCGCTTGGCGGTGCGCTGAAGCCGCACCCTACGCGATGGTCGGTGCGCTGAAGCCGCACCCTACGCGACGGTCGGTGCGTTGAAGCCGCACCCTACGCGACGGTCGGTGCGCTGAAGCCTCACCCCGCGAATCGCGCACGGCGCGGACGCCGGAACAAGACCGGCGCGCGTTATCATTGGGCAACCTTCCAGGAACGAGAAGCTCGAGAAAATGAAGCTGACACTGTTCTACGCGCCGCGGACCTGCGCGCTGGTGCCGTACGTCACCCTGACCGAAGCCGGCGCCGAGTTCGAGGTGCGCAGCCTCAATTCCCGCGCCGGCGATCTGAAGACGCCGGAGTACCTCAAGATCAACCCCAAGCACAAGGTGCCGGTGCTGCTGATCGACGGCGAGCCGCTGACCGAGAACATCGCCATCCAGATCTGGATCGCGCGCCAGTTTCCGAAGGCGCGGCTGCTGCCGGCGAGCCCGCGGGACGAGATCAGGGCGATCTCGCTCATGTCGTGGTTCTCGTCCGGCATCCACCCGCATCTCACGCCGAACGCGCGGCCGGAGAACTACTGCGATCTGCCGGGATCGGAGGAGGCGGTGAAGCGGGTCGCCAAGCGGCTCCTGTTCGAGGACCTTGCAATCGCCGACGGCATGCTCGCCGGGCGCGAGTTCTTCTTCGAGCACTTCACCGCCGTCGACGCCTACTTTTTCTGGTGCTTCCGGCGCGGGCTGTCGTTCAAGCTCGACCTGTCGCAGTTCGGCAACTGCGCGGCGCATTTCGCCCGCATCGAGCAGCGGCCGAGCGTGCAGAAGGTGATCGCCCACGAGAAGCAGGTGCTCGAGGCGTTCGCCAGGGCGGCATAGGCAGGGCGGGCCGCACCGGGTCTTTCGGCAATTCTCCCAGGCGCCAGCGGGACGCGTCCCTCCGCCCGACCCGAGCGACGAGACAGGTTCACACGAGATTCACCAGCTTCTCGACGTAGGCGTGGAGGTCTTCCCGGCTCGCCACGGCCCGTCCTCCTCTCGCCTGCAGCTCCGGTCCCTCCAGCTCGATGTGCAGCGAGTCCATGAACCGGTTCATCAGGCCGCGGAACGCCGCAACCGTCGTCAGCTCGACGATCTCGGCGCTGTCGAAATACTTGGAGAGCTGCGCGAACGCGTCGTCGTCATGGCGGGCCTTGTTCCACGTCACCAGCTCGGCCCACCGGATGACCGCTTTCTCGCGGTCGTCAAAAAGGGGGCTTTCGAGGTAGCCGTCCGCGCTCAGGGTATCGAGCTGCTCCTCGGTCCAACCCGTCGTTCGCCCGACCAGGCGATTGTGATTGATTCAGTACCGGCACTCGTTGAGCGCCGAGACCTTGATCATGGCCAGCGCGCGGGTCCTGGCGTCGAGTTTGCAGCCAAGGCCGTCCTTCTGCAGCACGGCCTGCAGCGGCAGAAGAAACCTCAGGATCGCCGGCGAGTGCGCGTATGCCCGCATCGAATTCGCGACCCGGCCGTTGAAGCTCGCCGCTGCCCCGAATGCCGCGCGCACGTCCGCCGCGGCATCCTCGTTTTGAATCAAAGGCACCCTGGCCATTCGCGTCCTCGCTGTGCAATGGTAAGTGGGAACTGGCGGTCCAGTCTGGGTGACCCCGGCGCCGGGGTCAAGCCAGGCTGTGTTGCACTCGGATCAGAAATCGCCGACGAAGTCCTTCTTCCCGAGCTCGACGCCGTTGTGCCGCAGGATGTTGTAGACGGTGGCGGCGTGGAAGTAGAAGTTGGGATGGACGAAGTTGAGCAGGTACTGCATGCCCTTGAACTGGTATTCCTGCCGGCCGAGCTTCACCGTGAGGTCCTTGTCCTCCGTGCCGTCGATCTGCCCGGGCTTGATGGTCTCGATGAATTCGATGGTCCTGGCGATGCGCGCTTTCAATTCGGGAAACGTCTGCTCGGCATCTTCGTGCTTCGGGATTCCGACCCCGGCCAGCCGCGCCACCGCGCCCTTGGCCAGATCGCAGGCCACCTGCACCTGGCGCGAGAGCGGGAACATGTCGGGATAGAGGCGGAACGCGGTGAGCGCGGCGGGATCGATTTTCTTCGCCTCTGCGTGGGCCTGCGCTTTGTCCAGCATGCCGGAAAGATTCCTGAGGATATGAACGAAGCGCGGCGCGCTCGCTGCGTACATTGAAATTGGCATGATAGCTACCTCGTGATGGGGGCTAGCCGCCGGGCACCCCGGCGTCCTGCAGCAGCGCCTTGATCTTGGGCTCCGGCTTCCAGTAGTTGGGTCCCTTGAGAAACTTGCCGTTGGCGTCGTAGATCGGCTTGCCGTCGGCGCCGAGCTTGCTCTCGTTGCTGTCCATGATGAGATCGAGGATATCTTCCAGCGGCAGGCCGTATTTCAGTGCCTCGGAGCGGCAGTAGACCACGATGTCGCCGAGCAGGTCCGCCATGGCGACGAGGATGTCAATCGACGAAGCGCCGCTCCTCGAAAGCTCGACGATCTCGTCGATCTCGTGCACCTCGTCGAGCAGCGTCGCCTTGAACTTGGTCAGCCGGCCGACGACGTCCTCGGGCAGGCGCGGGCGGTCGTTGGCGGGCAGCTTGTACATCGCGTTCATCGCGGCGATGCGTTGTGCGAAGGATTTGTTCATGAATGGATTCGATGGTTCGTTGTGGGGCCGGCTGTCCGCCGTCGCGGCGCAGGCACAAGCTGAATGTCCGTGTCGATTTTAGCGCGCTGCGCGGGCTGGACGAAGAGGGCTGCTTCAGCGTGCGGCCGGTGGTGAGGCCCCGCGCTGGCGAAACGGCAAGATGCGGAATACCGTGACCCCGTCTGTTTCTTCTTTCCCCTTCGGGGGTTGCGGCGCGCTAAAGCCGCGCCCTACTGGTACGCGAGGTAATGCGCCAGCGCGCGGATGTCGCCGTCTGAAACCTTGTACATCAAGGCGTTCATGTTGGTGTCCGCGCCGGTGCGCCGGTCGTCGCGGTAGTCCCTGAGGGTTGCGGCGAGATAGTCCTCGCGCTGGTGGGAGATGCGGGGAATCTGGCGCTGGCCGCGGAAGTCCTTGAGATGGCAGCTGCCGCACGCCATCGCCTGCGCCAGGTCTTTCCCGCGGGCGTAGAGCCGCGGATCGCGCGTGCCGCGGTCCGGCAGCGGCGACTGGGCCGCGAAGTGCGCCGCGACGTCTTCCAGATCGCGATCGGAGAATCCCTTGAGCAGTCCGGCCATCTGCGGCACTTCGCGCAGCCCTTCGCGCATGAGGAACATCTGCAGCACCAGGAACTCGGCCTGCTGGCCGGCGAGGGTGGGCATGCCCGGCAGCGGCGGGCGCTCGGGGGTGCCGTGACAACTCGCGCAGGCGCTCGCCTTCGGGGCGCCCCGCGCGGCATCGCCCCGGGCCTGGGCAAGAGAGCAGCCGGCGAGGACAAGAACGCCGCAGGCAAAAGAAACGGCGCGGCGGACGATGCGCGTCCGCCGCGCCGTGCAGTCGAGCCGCATTACTTCTTGTAGCTCACGCGGTAGATCGCCCCGTTCTGCTCGTCCGAGACGAGCATGGCGCCGTCGGGCATCAGCATGACGTCGACCGGCCGGCCCCAGAACTCGTTTTTCGCCTTGTCGAGGAAGCCGGTGACGAACGGCGTGATCTTCGCGTTCTTGCCCTCTGGCGTGGCGGTCACCTTGAGCACGTCGTAGCCGTTCTTCTCGGTGCGGTTCCACGAGCCGCGGCGCGCGACGATTGCCGCGTCGCGATACTCCGCCGGGAACATCTTGCCTGTATAGAAGCGCATGCCGAGGGCGGCGGCGTGCGCCCCGAGCGTGGTCACCGGCAGCACGACGTTCGCGCACGGGTTCGGCACGCGGATGTCCGGATCGGGCTGGCCGTTGCCGTGGCAGTAGGGGAAGCCGAAGTGCGCGCCGATCATGTTGGCCGGCACGCGGTTCAACTCCTCCTCGAAGCCGTCCTCGCCGCCCCAGTCACGGCCGTTGTCGGTGAACCACAGCTCGCCGGTCTTCGGATGGAAGTCGAAGCCGACGCTGTTACGCACGCCGCGCGCGACGATCTCCATGCCCGAGCCGTCCAGGTTGTAACGCCGGATCTGCCCGTGCACGCCGGGGTTGATCTCGCACACGTTGCACGGCGCGCCGACCTGTATGTAGATCTTGCCGTCGGGCCCCAGCGCGAGGAATTTCCAGTTGTGATGCACTTCCGGCGGCAGCTTGAAGGCGTCCGTCATGTCGACCGGGGCCGGGATGTTGTCGAGGTTCGCCTCGATATTGTCGTAGCGCAGCACCTTGTTGATCGCGGCCACGTAGAGCGAGCCCTTGTGGAACAGCACGCCGTTCGGCTGCACGAGCTTCTCGGCGATGACCTTGGACGTGCGCTTGCCGTCGCGGTCCATCACCGCGTAGACGCGGCCGATGGCGCGCGTGCCCAGGAACACCGTGCCCTGGTCGCCGCGGGCCATCATGCGCCCGCCGGGGATGCCGTGCGCCCACAGCTCGATCTGGAATCCTGCCGGCACTTTGAGCTTCTCGAGCGGAATGTCTTCCGGCGCGGTCACCGTCATCTTCGAGGCGTGCGGCGCAAGCCCCTCGGATTTCATGCGCTCGGGATGATAGCCGCCCATCGCCTGACGGCGCGCGAGTTCGGCGGGACTCAACGGCTGGGCGGCGGCTGCGTCTTGCACGAGCACGAGCGGCGCTGCAGTGGTGAGCAGGCAAAATGCTAGCGCGCTCAACGTGCACGAACGGAACGATCTGGACGTAGAGGAATTCATGCGGGTGCTCCTGCGTGCGGGTTGGTCTGGTTTTCTTACCCCCAATGGGCGGGGCCGAAGTATCATACACAAAGGCGGGTGCGGCGCGCAGAAGATTGCGGCGCGCGCGACAGCGGCCGTCACGGAAGCAAATTGGCGTGTTCGGCGCCCAGGCGCAGACGCCGGGAGGACAGGTTTACGCGTAATCAGAACAGAGAGTTACGTTCAGCATTCTGGTCTGTTGCCTTGGTTGCCGGCGGGGTGCCGGGACGGCTCAGCGAGCCGACGCGCACGCCGAGGAGGCGAATGCGCCGGTCGAGCGGCACGCGCTTTAAGCACTCGCCCGCGGCGCGACGAATGGCGGCCGCATCGCCCGTCGGCACATCCAGCGTGCGGTCCCGGGTCACGGTCTTGAAGTTGTCGTAGCGCAGCTTCAAGCCGATCGTTCTGCCGACGTAACCCTTGCGCGCGAGATCGGCGGCGACCCTGACGCACAGCTCGGTGAAGATGCGCGAGAGCCGCTCGCGGTCGCGCACCGGGTGCAGGTCGTCCTCGAAGGTGGTTTCCCGGCTGATCGACTTCGGTTCGCTGTAGGTGATGACCGGGCGCCCGTCGCGCCCGTGCGCGGCCTCGTGCATCCACGCCCCGTAGCTTGCGCCAAAGTGCACGATCAGGAACTGCCGCTCGGCCTGGGCGAGTTCGCCGATCGTGTGGATGCCCAGCGCCGCGAGGCGGGCGTTCGCCTTGGGCCCGATGCCGTTCACCTTCGCGACGGGCAGCGGCCACACGCGGGCGGCGAGGTCCGCCTCGCGCAGCACCGTGATCCCGGCGGGCTTGTCGAGCTCGGAGGCGATTTTCGACAGCAGCTTGTTGGGCGTGATCCCGATCGAGCACGAGAGCCCGGTGGCCTCGCGCACCGCGCGCTGGATGTCCACGGCGATCGCGCGCGCGCGCGCCCACGGGTCCGGTGCGCCGTCCTCGGCGGTGGCCGCGACCGGCCCGGTGAGGTCGACGTAGATCTCGTCGATGCCACGGTCCTCGATCTCGGGCGCGATTTCGCGCACGGCGTCCTTGAACATGCGCGAGTAGCGCCGGTAGGCGTCGAAGTCCGCGGGCAGCAGATACGCGTCGGGCGCGAGCTTCGCCGCCTTCATGAGCCCCATGCCCGAGTGAACGCCGAGCGCGCGCGCCTCGTACGTTGCGGTGGTGATGACGCCGCGGCCGGTGTAGCCGCGCAGCCGGGGCGTCTCGCCGGCATCCGCTTCCTGCGCGCCGCGCCGCCGCCCGCCGATCACCACCGGCCTGCCGCGCAAGTGCGGGTGGCGCAGCAGCTCGACCGACGCGTAGAACGCGTCCATGTCGAGGTGGGCGATGTAGCGTGGAGGCATGGTGCGGATAGAGTAGCAGAGGAAGGGCAAGGTGGAAGGAGGAAGGCAGAAGGAGGAAGGCGGAAGGAGGAAGGCAGAAGGCGGAAGGCGGAAGGAGGAAGGCAGAAGGAGGAAGGAGGAAGGAGGAA
>JBFKNN010000063.1:0-14997 GCA_041629335.1 Burkholderiales bacterium
GCAGCAGCACGTTGAACAGGTCGGGGTGCGCCTTCTCGATCTCGTCCAGCAGCAGCACGGCATGCGGGTGCTGATCGATCGAATCGGTGAGCAGGCCGCCCTGGTCGAAGCCGACGTAGCCCGGCGGCGCGCCGATGAGACGCGACACGGCGTGCCGCTCCATGTACTCGGACATGTCGAAGCGGATCAGCTCGACGCCCATGACGTAGGCGAGCTGGCGCGCGACCTCGGTCTTGCCCACGCCGGTCGGCCCGGAGAACAGGAAGCAGCCGATCGGCTTCTGCGGGTTGCCCAGGCCGCTGCGCGCCATCTTGATCGCGGCGGAGAGCGCGTCGATCGCCGGGTTCTGCCCGAACACCACTGCCTTGAGATCGCGGTCAAGGTTCCTCAGCGCGTTGCGGTCATCCGTCGACACCGTCTGCGCCGGGATGCGCGTGATCTTGGCGATAATCTGCTCGATCTCGTGCTTGCCGATGACCCGCTTCTGCTTCGATTTCGGCAGGATCTTCTGCGCCGCGCCGGCCTCGTCGATGACGTCGATCGCCTTGTCCGGCAGGTGCCGGTCGTTGATGAAGCGGGCGGAGAGCTCGGCAGCGGCGGTAAGCGCGCCGGCCATGTACTTGACGCCGTGGTGGTCCTCAAAGCGCGACTTGAGCCCCTTCAGGATCTGGATCGTCTCGGCGACCGTGGGCTCGACCACGTCGATCTTCTGAAACCGGCGCGAGAGCGCGTGATCCTTCTCGAACACGCCGCGGTACTCATTGTAGGTGGTCGCGCCGATGCACTTCAGCTGCCCGGTCGAGAGCGCCGGCTTGAGCAGATTGGAGGCGTCCAGCGTCCCGCCCGAAGCCGCCCCGGCGCCGATCAACGTGTGAATCTCGTCGATGAACAGGATCGCGTTGGGATTGTCGACCAGCTGCTTCAGCACGGCTTTCAACCGCTGCTCGAAGTCGCCCCGGTACTTGGTGCCGGCGAGCAGCGCGCCCATGTCGAGCGCGTAGACCTGGCAGCGCTTGAGGATCTCGGGCACATCGCCTTCGACGATGCGCCGGGCAAGCCCCTCCGCAATCGCGGTCTTGCCCACGCCCGCCTCGCCCACCAGCAGCGGGTTGTTCTTGCGCCGCCGGCACAGGGTTTGCACGACGCGCTCGAGCTCGCGCTCGCGGCCGATCAGCGGGTCGATCTTGCCGGCAAGCGCCAGCGCGTTCAAATTGAGCGTGAAATTCTCCAGCGCGCCCCCGGGCTGGGCTTCCTGCTCGCCTTCCGCCTCGGCATCGCTCTTCGACGGCTGCGCCTGCGGCACCTTGCTTATGCCGTGGGAGATGAAGTTGACGACGTCGAGGCGCGTCACGCCCTTCTGGTGCAGGAAGTAGACGGCGTGAGAGTCCTTCTCGCCGAAAATCGCGACCAGCACGTTGGCGCCGGTTACTTCCTTCTTGCCCGAGGACTGGACATGCAGGATCGCGCGCTGGATCACCCGCTGGAAGCCCAGCGTGGGTTGGGTGTCGACCTCGTCGCCCGCGAGGATCGGGGTATGCTCGGTGACGAAGTCGGCCAGCAGCTTGCGCAAGTCGTCGATGTCCGCGGCGCAGGCGCGCAGGACTTCGGAGGCCGACGGGTTGTCGAGGAGCGCCAAGAGCAGGTGCTCCACGGTGATGAACTCGTGGCGCTTCTGCCGGGCCTCCATGAAGGCCATATGCAAGCTGACTTCCAGTTCCTGCGCAATCATCTCAGTTTTCTTCCATCACACACTGTAACGGATGCTGGTGCTGTTTGGCATACGATTTCACCTGCTCCACTTTGGTTGCGGCCACATCCTTCGGGTATACGCCGCACACCCCGCTGCCCTCCCGGTGCACCTTAAGCATGACCTGCGTCGCCTTTTCCCGGCTCAAGGCAAAGAACCGCTGCAGTACCGCGACGACGAAATCCATCGGCGTGTAGTCGTCGTTCAGCAGCACCACTTTGAACATCGGAGGCGCCTTGGTTTTGCTTTTCTTCGCCTCTAATACTGTGTCTTCGCGATGCCTGGTCGCCATGCCAAAAACCGCTCTAATACCGCATCCTATTTGCTATTTTCACCATAATCCGGAAAGAATCAAGTGGCTAATTCACGGCCCAAACCGGGGTATACTTGACTTCCTACCACAAATGGCCTAGAAAGCAATCGGGTGTTTGGCTTCAAGCATTTCGCAGCACCGCTTTTGCCGCATGCGATCCTTGAAACTCAAACAGTTTGCGGGGATCGTGCCCGCGTTATTTCGTCAAGGTGGGTAAGTATGGCAACAGGTACTGTGAAGTGGTTCAACGACGCCAAAGGTTACGGCTTCATCACGCCGGATGACGGCAGCGAGGATCTGTTCGCACATTTCTCCGCGATCCAGATGGCCGGGTTCAAGACGCTCAAGGAAGGCCAGAAAGTGTCGTTCGAAGTGACACAAGGCCCCAAGGGCAAGCAGGCGTCGAACATCCAAGCTGCCTGATCACGCTTCCCGGTTAACGGGGAGAATCGAAGCCCCACCCAGAATTCCAGAGCCCACCCGACTTCCCGCGTCGGTGGGCTTTTTCCGTTTGGGGCGGAAAAATCCGGGCGCGCGCCTCGCGGTGCGGACATCCGGGCAGGCCCGCAGCCTGTGGTAAGCGCGCCGGCACCGCGAGTGTCAAAGTTCAGCCAGGAGGCGCCCGAACTCCGGGCATTTCGCGTCCGCGAGATGCCCCCTGATCGCCACTGAAACGACAACGCCCGCTCCCGCGGGCGTTGTCGTTGGCAACTGGTCGCCGGGCGCGCGGATGCGCTCCTACTTGGCACCCCAGGGCTTGATCGCCGCCTTCAGCTTCTGGTACCCCTCAAGATAACGCGGCCGCTTGCCGCTGTAGATCTTGTCAAACGTCTCGAGCTGCGCATCGAGCCATTTCGCCAGTTCCTTGTTTCCCGGATTAGCGGCCTTGTAGGCGTCGTTGATCAGCACAAAGTGGATGCGCGGATCGTACGGCTGCTTCTCGCCCCCGACCGTTTCGTCGCCGGCCAGCAGGCGCAGCAGCATCGCATCGGCCGAACCCAGGGTCTGCTCGTAAATCGGCTCGCCCTCCACGCGGTACATGACGCTCGTCATGTCCTTGCCGTTGGTCATGGTGAAGCCCATCTCCTTCCACACCTTGTTCATACCGGTGCCGGCCTTGGTGTGATCGAGGATTCTCTGCCCCCACCCGCGCAGTACGTCGGGAGCATCGGCCATGAGGTCGGTCAGGCGGTCGCCGTCGAGATCGGTTGAATACACGATTACTTTGCGCTGCTGATACATGTCGTGCAGCAAAATGCCGAAATTGGTGTCGGAGATGTGCTCGTTAATCTCGCCGCCCCAGCGTTCCATGCCGGCCTTGAAGTCCTTCGGCAGCAGCGCGACGATCGCATCGACGTTCGCCTTGTGCTCCGCGTAGGCGTCGACCGCGTAGCGCCGCTTCAACTCGAATTTCGTTCCTTGCAGCAGCCAGCGCAGCACACCCGCATTGACGGCATCTTCCTGGGCCTGCGTCGGCTTCGTGGCAACACGCCCGATCTGTCCAGTTTCATGCACCATTTTCAGAAACAGGCGCACGGCATACGCCATCCTCACCCCGGGGGTGTTCATCTCCGAATGGATATTGCCGGTGTCGCGATCAACCCGGAACTTCTTGCCATCCTGCGAATATGGCAGGCCGGGCATGAAGCGTATGTTGGTGATCGTGCCGTACGGCCGCACGTTGCAGTACACGCCTGCCGCGGTGCGCAGCGGCGCATTCGCGGACTTGCCCATGACGACCACCTTCTTGCCGTTCTCGTTGACCAGGAAGTCGCCCGCAGTTGACCACTTGAGGCAGGTGTAGTCCATCTTGCCGAACCACTCCAGCGGCTTGAGCTTCGTGTCGTGCCGGTACTGCGCCATCATCGGCACGCCGAGAAACGGCAGCCCCAGCACGTCGAGCGCCATCAGCGTGCCGTTCAGCGCGAACATGTCGGTGAACGCGTGCGCGACCGGCTTCACCTTGCCGTGCTGGTTTCCGCCCTCCCAGATAACCGCGTCGGAGATGCCGCGCGGCTGGATCTTGGATCGCTTGTAGATGCTGTCGAGCAGCTTGAACAGATCACCGCTTTGTTCCTCCTGCGCGATCTTCAGCAGGTCGAGTCGTTCAGTCATGGTTCTTCTCTTCTCCGGTCGAATGGGGTCAGTCAGGTAATCCGCAGGTTCCGGCGCTCTGCCGGGCGCCCAGAAGGGGCCCGTGCGCAGGATCGTTATTGCCGCTGCTTGCTCCTGTCGGGGTCGGATCGTGGGAATAACGCACCGCACAAAAAAGCGCGGCAGGTACTGCAGAAAAGAGAAAATTATAACAGAGCGCGGACGATTCCCGGACGCGCCGCGGGACGTGCCCGCCACACGTTCCACGCTGTGGATTCGCCGCGTCCGGAGTGACGCTACGAGTCCACAGTCCGGCGAACGTGGTGCCGTGCCAAGCCTGCAATCCCGCGCTGCGGCATCCAACTTAGGCCTTACCTCTCTGGAAACTGGCCATAGTCTTCGCTGCTGTACGGATCAGTACATTCTATGTATCGACGGTGGGCATTCCATTTTGGCTTGATATAATGCAGCGCAACACCGGGCACGACACGCGATTTCACCATTCGGAAAATAGCGCGTTGAGCGTGTAGCGGCAGCTCGATTCACTGACGAGGACATGACGATGACCCAACCCACACGAATGCCAGAAGGCGTTGAAATACTGGGAAAAATCACCAGCGACGGAGCAGAGATCCTGACCCCGTCCGCGCTCACGTTCGTCGCCAAGATGGCGCGCAAGTTCGAGGCCCGCCGGCGCGACCTACTCCAGAGGCGCGTCGAGCGACAGGCCGACTTCGACGCCGGCAAGCTCCCCGATTTCTTGCCGGAAACCCGGCGCATTCGCGAGTCCGCATGGACCATCGGTAGCGTGCCCCATGACCTGCAGGACCGCCGCGTCGAGATTACCGGGCCGACCGACCGCAAGATGGTGATCAACGCGCTCAACTGCGGCGCCAGCGTGTTCATGGCCGATTTCGAGGATTCGAACACGCCTACCTGGGAGAACCTCATCGACGGGCAGGTGAACCTGCGCGACGCCGTGCGGCGCACGGTCACGTTTCGCAGCCCGGAAGGCAAGGACTACTCGCTCAACGACAGGACCGCAACGCTGCTGGTGCGGCCGCGCGGCTGGCACCTCCCGGAACGGCACATGCTGGTCGACGGCGAGCCCGTCTCCGGCGCCATCTTCGACTTCGCGCTGTATTTCTTCCACAACGTGAAGGCGCTGCTCGCCAGCAATACGGGCCCGTACTTCTACCTCCCGAAGCTGGAAAGCCACCTCGAGGCGCGGCTCTGGAACGATCTGTTCGTCGCGGCACAGCGCGAGCTCGGGGTGCCGCAGGGCACGGTCAAGGCGACCGTGCTGATCGAGACCGTCCTCGCCGCTTTCGAAATGGACGAGATTCTCTACGAGCTGCGCGACCATTGCGTCGGCCTCAATATCGGCCGCTGGGACTACATCTTCAGCTGCATCAAGAAATTCCGCTCCAACAAGAATTTCTGCCTGGCCGACCGCGCGCAGGTGACGATGACTGCGCCGTTCATGCGCGCGTATGCGCTCCTGCTCGTCAAGACCTGTCACCGCCGCAACGCGTTCGCGATGGGCGGCATGGCGGCCCAGATTCCGATCAAGGACGACGAGGCCGCGAATGAGGCCGCGCTCGCCAAAGTGCGCGAGGACAAGGTCCGCGAAGCGACCGACGGCTGCGACGGCACCTGGGTCGCGCATCCGGGCCTGGTCGAGATCGCCAAGGCGGTATTCGACAAGCATATGCCCACACCCAACCAGGTGAGCAAGACGCGCGACGACGTCCGCGTCACGGCGAAGGAACTGCTCGACTTCCAGCCCGAGCAGCCCATCACCGAGCAAGGCCTGCGCAACAACATCAGTGTCGGCATCCAGTACATCGGCGCGTGGCTGGCCGGCAACGGGTGTGTGCCCGTTTACAACCTGATGGAAGATGCGGCGACCGCCGAGATCTCGCGCTCGCAGATCTGGCAATGGATACGCAGCCCCAAGGGCAAGCTCGACGACGGCCGCAAGGTCACCCTGGAGTTGTTCACCAAGCTGCTGCCCGAAGAACTCGCCAATGTGCGCAAGATCCTGGGCGAAGAAGCCTGGAAGGCAGGCCGGTACGAAGAGGCCGCCAAGCTCTTCGGCGAGCTGATCGTATCGGATGACTACGTGGAATTCCTGACATTGCCCGGCTACGACCGGCTCACGCAGAACCTCCGCACACCGGTCGCGGCCTGATCCCGGCTGCAGCAGGGGACGCCCCCTCTCTCAAGGGGGCGTTTTTCCGTACACTGGCGGCAATGGACGTGATCCTGTTCAACAAGCCCTTCGGCGTGGTATCGCAGTTCACCGTACCGGGAACAAGCCGCGGACCGCCCGCCGCGACGCCGCCGCCCACGCTCGGCGATTTCCTGCCGCAGCGCGACATCTACCCGGCGGGGCGCCTGGATGCCGCGAGCGAGGGCCTGCTGGTGCTTACCGCCGACGGCGGCCTGCAGCACCGGCTGACCGACCCGCGCCGCAAGACGCCCAAGACTTATTACGTCCAGGTCGAGGGAGAGCCGACACCCGATGCGCTGGCGCGGCTTGCGCGGGGGGTGCAGCTCGGGGACGTCACCACCCGTCCGGCGCGGGTCCGGGCGGTCTCCGAGCCATCCTGGTTGTGGGCGCGCACGCCGCCCATCCGCAGCCGCCGGGCAATCCCCACGACCTGGCTCGAGATCCAGCTGACCGAAGGCAAGAACCGGCAGGTGCGGCGCATGACCGCCGCCGTCGGATACCCCACCCTGCGGCTCATCCGCTATGGCATCGGCGAGTGGACGCTCGCCGGCCTTGGCCCTGGCGAGTGGCGCGCGGTAGCGGCGCCGGACCAGCACCACGAGGCACGCTGACGCCATAAGCAATTGTTTACATTGACCTCTTTTCACTCGGCATGGCAGAGGCAGCAAGCTTACATGACGCTGTCAACCGAACCGCAACGAGGCCGTTATTAGCGTTGACCGAACAAAGCGGTCAATTTATTCATCCATTGTTCAATTCACCAAGAGGATAATCATGAGCAAATTCCTGTCGACCCTTCTGGCTGCCGTGTTTGCCGCTGTGACCATCACCCCGGTCGCGATGGCCGCCGAGAAGAAAGAAGCCGCGAAGGTGGACTGCAAGGACGCGAAGAACAAAGATCACAAGGACTGCGCCAAGAAGTAACTCGTCCCGTTTCAAAAAAAGGCAGGGATTCGTCCCTGCCTTTTTTCTTTTGTCCCCCCGGCATTCCGGGTCCCCGGGGTGCCCGCGGCGGGATCACGGCCCCCCACCGCCGTTCCGCGAGGCGGGCCAGGCACCTGCGGCCGCCCCCGCCATCCCCCGTCTGGACAACTCGTTGCCAGCGGGATAGTTTTGGTCTAGTCTTGCCATGCTCTTACGAGCGCGGGCGGCAGACATGCCGCTCGTTTCATTCAAGATCTGCCCTTAGGGAGGGAATTACAATGAAGCAGCTGCTCGCAATCGCGTTTGCCGCAGTTTTCGCGACCGTTTCCGTCACCCCGGCATTCGCCGCGGAAAAGAAAGAAGCCAAGAAGGTGGACTGCAAGGATGCGAAAAACAAAGATCACAAGGACTGCAAGAAGAAGTAACTCTTCGCGCTTCAAGAAAAGGCAGGGATTCGTCCCTGCCTTTTTTGTTTTGGCCTGCCGCGGCGATAAAATACGCAGGTGGACACCGAAACAGCCATCTGGAAGCCCAACGTCACCGTTGCCGCGGTCATCGAGCGCGACGGCCGCTTTCTGCTGGTCGAAGAGCATACTCCTGAGGGCGTACTGTTCAACCAGCCCGCGGGCCACCTCGATCCCGGCGAGTCGCTGACCGCCGGCGTCGCCCGAGAGACCTTGGAGGAGACGGCGTACTCCTTCGCGCCAACCGCGGTGCTCGGCATCTACCAATACCGGCGCGAGCGGCCCGATGTGACGTACCTGCGCTTTGCCTTCGTCGGCGGCATCACCGGCCATGATCCCGACCGGCCGCTCGATGCAGGGATCATCCGTGCGGCGTGGTTCACCCCGGAGGAAATCCGCGCGTCACACCGGCGGCACCGCTCGCCGCTCGTGGTGCGCTGCCTGGACGATTATCTGGCGGGGCACCGCTACCCGCTCGCGCTCATCACCCGCTGCACGGCCTGAGGCGACATGGCGAAGAAGCGCGTGGTGGTGGGAATGTCGGGGGGCGTGGACTCCTCGGTAGCCGCGCTGCTGCTCAAACAGCAGGGCTTTGACGTGTCCGGTCTTTTCATGAAGAACTGGGAAGACGACGACACCGACGAGTACTGCACCTCGCGTGAGGACCTGGTCGACGCGGTCGCGGTCGCCGACCGCATCGGCATCGAGATCGACGCCATCAATTTCTCCGCCGAGTACAAGGAGCGCGTGTTCAGCGAGTTCCTGCGCGAGTACCAGGCCGGCCGCACGCCCAATCCCGATGTCCTGTGCAACGCGGAAATCAAGTTCCGCGCATTCCTCGACCACGCGCTCGCGCTCGGCGCCGATTGCATCGCCACCGGCCACTACGCGCAGGTGCGCGAAGTCGACGGTCTCCACCAGTTGCTCAAGGCCGAGGACGGCACCAAGGACCAGAGCTATTTCCTCTATCGGCTCAACCAGCAGCAGCTCGGCCGCACGCTATTCCCGCTTGGAACACTGTACAAGCGCGACGTGCGCGAGATCGCGCGGCGTGAGGGGCTCCCCAACCACGACAAGAAGGACTCGACCGGCATTTGCTTCATCGGCGAGCGGCCGTTCCGCGAGTTCCTGAACCGCTATCTGCCGAACAACCCGGGCGAGATCCGCACTATCGAAGGCGATCTCGTCGGCGAGCATTTGGGCCTCATGTACTACACCATCGGTCAGCGCCAGGGCCTGCGTATCGGCGGCCGGCGGCGCAAGGCGGGTGGCGCGGCAGACGCCGCGGTCGAGTACGAGCCGTGGTACGTCGCGGCCAAGGAGGTGGAGACGAACCGGCTGATCGTGGTGCAGGGACACGACCACCCGGCGCTCCTGGCCGAGCGCATCAGCGCCACCGATCTTTCGTGGGTCAGCGGACAAGCGCCGCGCATTCAGTGGGTCTACGGCGCCAAGACGCGCTACCGGCAGAAGGATGCGGCGTGCACCATCAGCCGAATCGACGCCAACCAATGCACTATCGACTTCGCGGAGCCGCAGTGGGCACCGACGCCCGGCCAGTCGGTGGTGGTCTACGAGAGCCGCGTCTGCCTCGGTGGCGGCATCATTGAGCGCGCCGAGCAGATGTCCGGCGCACTCGCGACCGACACGCGCTGCCCGCCGGGGTCCGAACCGTTCGCGCCCGACGAGAGGTAGCCGCGCGGGCGCGTCCGCGGCAGTGCGCACACGCCGCCGCTTTCTTGACGCACTTCCCGGGCGCGCGTAGTCTTGCCTCTCTTTATTCACAACAGAACGCCGGATAACATCATGGGAGCCGTCACCGACAGATTCGTGCTGTTCACGCAGCCCGGGTGAAGCAGCTGTCTCAGGGCGAAAGAGTTTCTTTCGCGCAAGAGAATCGACTGCGAAGTCGTCGACGTGCTGAACGACCCGGAAGGAATGAAGCGCCTGCTCGCTTTCGGCGTGCGCAACCTCCCGGTCATCGCCAAGGGCGAGAGCTTCGTCTTCGGCCAGAACCTGGAAGAGGTCGCCGAGTTCGTGGGCCTGATGGGTACCGGCCACACGCCGCTGCCGCCGGGCGATCTCATCAAGAAATGGATCACCGCGCTGCGCGCGGCGCAGCGGTTGATCCGCCAGCTCCCATCCGAACGCATCAACGAGCGCGTGATCGACAACCGCGACCGCTCGATCCGGCTGCTCTCGCACCACGTGTTCCGTATTGCCGAGGCCTACCTCGAGACCGTCGTCGATGGCGCCGAGTTCAGCAACACGACCGCGAACATCCCGCCCAGGGACGGCACGTACACCACCGGCCATGAGATCGCGGCCTACGGCGAGACCGTCATCGCGCGGCTTGAGAAGTGGTGGGACGGCACGACCGACCGCAAGTGCGAAGGACGCGTGAAGACGTATTACGGCGAGCAGAAGCTGCACACGGTGTTCGAGCGCTGCACCTGGCATTCGGCGCAGCACACGCGCCAGCTCGCCGCCGTGCTCGAGCGCTTCGGCATCGAGCCCGACGGCCGGCTGACGAAAGAGGATCTCGCCGGCCTGCCGCTGCCGGAGCGCCTCTGGGAATGATCAATGGGGGCACCCATTTATGCTACCGGATCAAGCGCCCCGGGACCCCCGGCCCGGCCCGCGAACAGTGATCCCGCCCTCGCCCGTCACCGGGCCTTGATGTTCCGCTCCGCGACCACCTTCTGCCACTTGACCTGCTCCTCCTTCAGGTAGGCGGTGACCTCCTGCGGCGAGGCGGCTGAAAGCTCCCCGCCGCCCTTTTCGAAGCGCTTGATGACTTCGGAGTCTTCCAAGGTAGCCCGGAACTTGTCGTTCAGCGTCTTGACGATCCTGTCCGGCGTGCCCGCGGGCGCGGCGATAATGTGCCACGCGACCATCTCGAATCCGGGCAGTCCGGCTTCCGCGACGGTCGGCAGGCTGGGCATCGCGGATGAGCGCTTGAGGCTGCTCACGGCGAGCGCGCGCAGCCGGCCGGCCTCGTGCAGGCGCGCGGTGTTCGTGATGTTGGAGAAGCCAACCTGCATTTCCCCGCTCACCACCGCGGCCAGAGCCGGGCCGCCGCCCTTGTACTGAATCGCCCGGAGATTGACTTTGCCCATCACGTTGAACAGCTCCCCGGTGAGATGCGAGTTGGTGCCGACGCCCGAGGAGGCGTAGTTGATCTTGTCGGGGCTCGACTGCGCGAGCGCGAGCAGCTCCTTCACCGACTTGGCCGGGACCGACGGATTCACCGAGATCGCCGTCGGGATCTTGGAGAGCAACGCGACCAACCTGAAATCTTTGAACGGTTCATAGCCGGGGTCATCGTAGATTATCGGGCTGGTGAGGAAAGCCACGGTGTGAAGGAGCAGGGTATATCCGTCGGGGTCGCCGCTCTTGGCGATTCTCGTGCCGATCTGGCCCGACGCGCCGGCGCGGTTGTCGATCACGAGCTGCTCGCCGAGCAGGTTCGAGAACTTGTCCTGGATCGCGCGGGCGTTGAAGTCGGTGCTGCCGCCCGCCGAGAACGGCACGATCAGCCGCACCGGCCGTTCCGGGTACGCATCGGCTAGCCCGGTACCCGGTGCCGCGGCGCCGCATACCAGCAAAGCGCCAAAAAGGGTCGAAGCAAGCGCATTGAGACTCATTCGCATGGCTTTTCCTCCGGTGGTGGTGGTTGTGATTTGGCCATTCGACACCGTCTGCGCGAAAAATATCCCTCAAACAGCGCGATCCGTGCCGCCCGGGCCCGCGCCTTCCCCGGCATGAATCCGTGCGAAACGACAAGGCGATGGGAAATTCAATCCGGCCACGATCCCGCCGCGACAAGCCGAAGCGCCGGGAGTGGGAGCGGAAAAGCTGCCGCAATACGCATAACGGGTCTCTTGTTCCCGGCTGGCTTCCTCCACACCGGGAGATGACCGCGCTTCGGGCAGGTCGTGCGCAGGAGTAGCGGTCCGTTCCTGGCTGGAATACTGCTGTTCTTGGCGCGCCTGGCGGTTCAGTTACTGTCGTGCTCTTCCTGGTGCCTTGCCGGCTGACTTACTGCGGTTGGATTCCCGCCGCCTTGACCAGCTTCGCGTATTTCTCGAGATCGTGCCGGATCACTTCCGCGAATTCCTGCGGTGTGTTTCCTACCAGATCGTTGCCGGCGCGCGGGCCGATGCGGTCGATGACCTCCGACGATCTGAGCGCCTCGACCACCGCCCGGTAAAGCTTGTCGACGATCGGCTTGGGCGTGCCCGCGGGCGCGACCACCGCCTGCCACTGCGTGATTTCGAATCCCTTCAGCCCCGACTCGTCGAGCGTGGGCACGTCGGGCAGTGAACCCGCCCGCTTCAGTGCCGTCTGGCCGATCGCGCGCAGCCTGCCGGCCCTCACGTGCGGTGTTGCGGTCACCACCGTGTCGAACATGTAGCTCGTTTGTCCGCCGAGCAGCGCGGCGAGCGCCGGGGCACTGCCGGTATACGGGACGTGGATCGCGGTGGTCTTGGTCATGAGGTTGAACAGCTCGCCCGCGAGGTGATTGCCGCCGCCGATACCGGTCGATCCATAGGTGAGCTGTCCGGGCTTGCTCTTGAGCAGCGCAATCATGTCGTCGAGCCCCTTCACCGGTGTCGCAGACGGCACGACGAGCACGTACCAGTAGACCGTGCCCTGCGAGATCGGCGCGAAGTCCTTGACCGGATCGTAGGGGACGCTCTTGTAGAGGTTCGGATTGACCGCCATCGGACCGCTGTTGCCCATCAGCAGGGTGTAGCCGTCGGGCGTCGCTTTGGCCACGATCGCAGTTCCGATCCCTCCGTTGGCGCCGGCACGGTTGTCGACCACCACGGTTTGTCCCAGGATTTCCGCCATCTTGTAGCCGACGACGCGCGTGAAGATGTCGCCCGCACCGCCCGGGTTGTACGGGCAGACGAAGCGGATCGGCCGGGTAGGGTAATGCTGCGCCGCGTCCGCCGCGAGCGTGGCGGGGGCGCTCGCCAGCCCGGCCGCGGCGATCGTGGCCGATACCAGCACCCATAAACGTTTCATGCTTTCTCCTCGCGTCTTGCCCGCAATTCCGCCGCGCAAAGCACCAATTCAGGAACGCGGCCAGAATAGCATAGCCGTCGGAAAACGCGCTAAACTAGGCACTCTTACCGCTTACGCCTCACCCCCGATGCGCGCGCTTCAACTCAGATTCACCACGGCCGCCCGGCGCCTTGCGCTGGGCCGCGTGCCGTCGTGTTGAAGCCGGCCCAAGGCGCGCGTCGCGCGCTGCCCTCGGTAGACCGGCTGCTGACGAGCGACGCGGTGGGCGCGCTCGTCGCCCGTTACGGCCGGCCGCTCGTCACCGATGCGGTGCGTGATCTGCTCGAGACGCACCGCCGCGCGCTCGCCGGCCCGGCGGCCGCGAGCGCGGCGGAGTTCGACGAGCGCGGCTTCGTTGACGCCTGCTCCGCGCTGCTGCACGATCGCACCCAACCTTCGCTCCGGCCGGTGTTCAACCTGACCGGCACGGTGCTGCACACCAATCTCGGCCGCGCGCTGATGCCGGCCGCGGCAGCAGAGGCGGTGCTGCGGGCGATGACCCGGCCGGTCAACCTGGAGTACGACCTTGGCGGTGGCGCGCGCGGCGAGCGCGACAGGCACGTCGAGCGCTGGGTGCGGCGGCTGACCGGCGCGGATGCGGCGGTCGTCGTCAACAACAACGCCGCGGCCGTCTATCTCGCGCTCAACACGCTCGCGCTGAAGAAGGAAGTCCTGGTCTCGCGCGGCGAGCTGATCGAGATCGGCGGCGCCTTCCGCATCCCCGACATCATGGCACGAGCCGGTGTGAAGCTGGTCGAAGTCGGCACCACCAACCGCACGCACCTGAAGGACTACGCGCAGGCGATCACGCCGCGCACCGCGGCGATCATGAAAGTGCACACCAGCAACTACGCGATCCAGGGCTTCACCGCCGCCGTCGCGGAAGCGGAGCTCGCTCAGCTCGCGAAGACGAACGGACTCGCTTTCATCGTCGATCTCGGCAGCGGCATGCTGGTCGATCTCGAGGACTACGGGCTGCCGCACGAGCCCACCCCGCGCGAGACGCTCGCCCAGGGCGCCGACGTCGTAACCTTCAGCGGCGACAAGCTGCTCGGCGGCCCCCAGGCCGGTCTGATGGTGGGCGGCAAGGACGTGATCGCGCGCATCCGCAAGAACCCGATGAAGCGCGCGCTGCGGGTGGACAAGATGACGCTGGCCGCGCTCGATGCGGTGCTGTCGCTGTACGCCGATCCGCAGCGCCTGAGGCGGGAGCTGCCGACGATACGCTGGTTGACACGCCCGCCGGTAGAGATCGCGGCGCAAGCCCGGCGCCTGCTGCCCGGTGTTGCCGCCGCGCTCGCCGACCAGGCCACCGTGGAGATCGTCGCCTGCAAGAGCCAGATCGGCAGCGGCTCGCTGCCGGTGGACCTGCTCGCGTCGAGCGGGATCGCGATTGCGGACGGCAAGCGCAAGCGCGGCTCCTTCGCCGACCGCGTGGCGGCGGCCTTCCGCGCGCTTCCGGTGCCGGTCATCGGGCGCGTCCAGGAAGGCGCGTTCGTGATGGACCTGCGCTGCCTCGAGCACGAAGACGAGTTCGTCGCGCAGCTGTCCCAACTCCGACTCGGAAAGGCGTGAACCGTGATCCGTGACTCGACAGCATCCCGGTCGCCAGTCACCGCTCGGCGGTCCCGCTCCAGCGGCCGCGGGTTGCCCCTCTGCGCCTACTGCCCACCGCTTACTGCTCACCGCTCACGCCCATGATCGTTGCCACCGCCGGACATATCGACCACGGCAAGACGGCTCTGGTGAAGCGCCTGACCGGCGTCGACACCGACCGCCTGCCGGAGGAAAAGGCGCGCGGCATCTCGATCGATCTCGGCTTCGCCTACCTGCCGCTTCCGGGCGGCGAGCTCGTCGGCTTTGTCGACGTACCCGGGCACGAGCGCTTCATCCGCAACATGCTCGCCGGCGTATGCGGCATCGACTTCGCGCTGCTGGTGGTCGCGGCCGACGACGGCGTGATGCCGCAGACGATCGAGCACCTGCAGATACTGGATCTCCTCAATATCGCGCGCGGCGCGGCGGTCATCACCAAGGTGGACCGCGTTGACGGCGCGCGATCGCGCGAGGTGAGCGACAACGTGCGCGCGCTCCTGGCGGGAACGAAGTTGAAGGACGCGCCCGTGCTCATGGCCTCCGGGGCGAC
>JBFKNN010000064.1:0-14876 GCA_041629335.1 Burkholderiales bacterium
CCTAGCCCCTAGCCCCTAGCCCCTAGTTGGAGTTCACCGGTTCCGCCAGCCTCGCATGCAGCGCCTGCACCGCGTAGGCATCCATCTCGCGCGCCTGCTCCAGCCCGTTCACCGCGGCGCGCGCACCGGAGAGAGTCGTGTACAGGGTGATGCGGTTCTGCAGCGCCGCGCGCCGGATCGAGTACGAATCGCGCACCGCTGCGCGCTTTTCCTCGACGGTGTTCACGATCAGGCTGATATCCCCGTTCTTGATCAAGTCGACGATGTGCGGCCGGCCTTCGGCCACCTTGTTGACTGCCGCCACTTCGAGCCCTGCTGCCGCCAGCGCCGCCGCCGTGCCGCGGGTGGCGACGAGCCCGAAGCCGAGCTGCGCGAAGCCGCGCGCAATCTCCACCGTGCGCGCCTTGTCCGCGTCACGCACCGTGAGCAGCACCCTGCCGGTGGTCGGCAGCCGCTCACCCGCGGCGATCTGCGATTTCACGAAAGCCTCGCCGAAGCTCGGCCCCACCCCCATCACCTCGCCGGTCGATTTCATTTCCGGCCCGAGGATGGTGTCGGCGCCGGGGAACTTGATGAACGGGAACACCGCTTCCTTTACCGAGTAGTACGGCGGAACGATTTCCCCGGCAAGGCCCTGCTTCCCGAGCTTCATGCCCGCCATGCAGCGCGCTGCGACCTTCGCGAGCGGCACGCTGGTCGCCTTCGACACGAATGGCACAGTGCGGGATGCGCGCGGATTGACCTCGAGCACGTAGACCGTCTTGTCCTGGATCGCGAACTGCACATTGATGAGCCCCACCACGTTCAGCGCGCGCGCCATTGCCATGGTCTGACGCCGCATCTCGTCCTGCAGTTCCCGGGAAAGCGAAAACGGCGGCAGCGAACAGGCGGAATCGCCCGAATGCACGCCCGCCTCTTCAATGTGCTCCATCACGCCGCCGATCACCACCTGCTCGCCGTCGCACACCGCGTCGACGTCGACCTCGATCGCATCGTTGAGGAACCGGTCGAGCAGCACCGGGCTGTCGTTCGAGACCTTGACCGCCTCGCGCATGTAGCGCTCGAGGTCGGCCTGCTGGTACACGATCTCCATCGCGCGCCCGCCCAGCACGTAGGAGGGCCGCACCACCAGCGGATAGCCGATTTCCTCGGCGACCTGCAGCGCTTTCTGCGGGCTCCGCGCGGTACGGTTGGGCGGCTGCTTAAGCTTCAGCTTGTTGAGCAGCTTCTGGAACCGCTCGCGGTCCTCCGCGACGTCGATCGAGTCGGGGCTCGTGCCGATGATCGGCACGCCGTTCGCCTCCAGATCGCGCGCGAGCTTGAGCGGCGTCTGTCCGCCGAACTGCACGATCACGCCGAATGGCTTTTCCACCCGCACGATCTCCAGCACGTCTTCCAGCGTGAGCGGCTCGAAGTAGAGCCGGTCGGACGTGTCGTAATCGGTCGACACGGTTTCCGGGTTGCAGTTGACCATGATGGTCTCGAACCCGTCCTCGCGCAGCGCGAGTGCCGCATGCACGCAGCAGTAGTCGAACTCGATGCCCTGGCCGATACGGTTGGGGCCGCCGCCGAGCACCATGATCTTTTTCCTGTCCGTCGGCTCCGCTTCGCACTCCTCCTCGTAGGTGGAGTACATGTACGCGGTGCGGGTCGCGAACTCGGCGGCGCAGGTATCCACGCGCTTGAAAACCGGCATGACGCCGAGCTTGTGACGCCGCGCACGTACCGCGTCGGCGCGGGCATCGAGCAGGGTCGCGAGCCGGCGGTCGGAAAAGCCGCAGCGCTTCAGGCGCCTCAACTGCCCGGCGTCGAGGTCTTCGATGCGCCTGCCGGCGAGCGCCTTCTCCTGGTGCACGAGATCCTCGATCTGCGCGAGGAACCAGGGGTCGATATTCGAGATCTCGTGCACCTCGTCGATGCTCATGCCGCAGCGGAACGCGTCAGCCACGTACCAGATGCGCTCCGGACCCGGGTCACCGAGCTCGTTCTCGATCACGTCGACATCGGTGGTCTTCTCGTCGAAGCCGTCGGCGCCGGTCTCCAGCCCCCGCAGCGCCTTCTGCATCGATTCCTGGAACGTGCGCCCGATCGCCATCACCTCGCCCACCGACTTCATCTGCGTGGTGAGCCGGTCGTCCGCCTGCGGGAATTTCTCGAAGGCGAAGCGCGGCACTTTGGTCACGACGTAATCGATGGTGGGCTCGAACGAGGCGGGCGTGGCGCCGCCGGTGATCTCGTTTCGCAATTCATCCAGCGTGTAGCCCACCGCGAGCTTGGCTGCAACCTTGGCGATCGGAAAGCCGGTCGCCTTGGAGGCGAGCGCCGAGGAGCGCGACACGCGCGGGTTCATCTCGATCACCACCATGCGCCCGTCTTTCGGATCGATGGCAAACTGCACGTTCGAGCCGCCGGTGTCGACCCCGATCTCGCGCAGGCACGCGATCGAGGCGTCCCGCATGATCTGGTATTCCTTGTCGGTCAGCGTCTGTACCGGCGCGACCGTGATCGAGTCGCCGGTATGCACGCCCATCGGGTCGAGGTTCTCGATCGAGCACACGATGATGCAGTTGTCCTTGCGGTCGCGCACCACCTCCATCTCGAACTCTTTCCAGCCGATGACCGATTCCTCGATCAGCACCTCGCTGGTGGGGGATGCGTCGAGGCCGCGCTCGACGATGGCCACGAACTCTTCCTGGTTGTAGGCGATGCCGCCGCCGGTGCCGCCCAGCGTGAACGAGGGCCGGATGATGGTCGGGAACCCGACCATCGCCTGCACCTGCTGCGCCTCCTCCATGCTGTGCGCGAGCGCGGAGCGCGGGCTGGCGAGCCCGATCTTCGCCATCGCGGCCTTGAACTTCTCCCGGTCCTCGGCCTTGTCGATCGCCTGGCGCGAGGCGCCGATCATTTCCACGCCGTACTTCTCGAGCACGCCTTCGCGGGCGAGGTCGAGCGCGCAGTTGAGCGCGGTCTGCCCGCCCATCGTCGGCAGCAGCGCGTCGGGTCGCTCGGCGGCGATGATCTTCTCGACCATCTGCCAGGTGATCGGCTCGATGTAGGTGGCATCCGCCATCTCCGGATCGGTCATGATGGTCGCCGGATTGGAGTTCACCAGGATGACGCGGTAGTTCTCTTCCTTGAGCGCCTTGCACGCCTGTGCGCCCGAGTAATCGAACTCGCACGCCTGACCGATGACGATCGGTCCGGCGCCGATGATCAGGATGCTCTTTATGTCGGTTCTTTTTGGCATGTCGTTTAACTGCGTGACTGGTTACTGGTTACCCGTGACTGGTGGCCGCGCTCCGGTCCGGCACCCCGCCCGGGCGCACGTCGACCCATGCATCACCGATCACGAAGCATTAATCACGCCGTCGGTTCTCCTCGATCAGCTTCATGAACCGGTCGAACAGATAATCCACATCATGCGGGCCGGGGCTCGCCTCCGGATGTCCCTGGAAGCAGAACGCCGGGGCATCGGTGCGCGCGAAGCCCTGCAGGCTGCCGTCGAACAGAGACACGTGCGTCACCCGAGCGTTCTTCGGCAGCGTACCGGCATCCACCGCGAACCCGTGGTTCTGGCTCGTGATCATCACCCGTCCCGTATCGAGGTCCTGCACCGGGTGGTTGGCGCCGTGATGGCCGAACTTCATTTTCACCGTGCGCGCCCCGCTCGCAAGCCCCATCAGCTGGTGGCCGAGGCAGATGCCGAAGGTCGGCACGCGGGCGTCGAGAAACGCGCGTATCGCGTCGATTGCGTAGCCGCAGGGCTCCGGGTCGCCCGGCCCGTTCGACAGGAAGATGCCGTCGGGTTTCAACGCCAGCGCCTCGTTGGCCGGCGTCTGCGCAGGGATTACCGTCAGCCTGCAGCCGCGACTCGCAAGCTTGCGCAGGATGTTGCGCTTCACGCCGAAGTCGTACGCGACCACGTGAAACCGCGGCTCCGCGGCCCGGCCATAGCCTTCCTCCAGCCGCCACACGCCCTCTTCCCAGACGTACGGCTGCTCGCAGCTCACCACCCGCGCGAGATCCATCCCGACCAGCCCCGGGAAGCCGCGCGCCGCGTCGAGCGCGCGCCGCTCGTCAACCTCGCCCGCCATGATGCAGCCGTCCTGCGCGCCCTTGTCGCGCAGGATGCGGGTCAGCCGCCGCGTGTCGATGTCCGAGATCGCCACGACGTTCTCGCGCCGGAGATACTCGGTAAGGGTTGCATTCTTGCGCCAGTTCGACGCGAGCAGCGGCAAGTCGCGAATGACCAGTCCCGCCGCGTGCACCCGGCTCGCTTCGACGTCTTCGGCATTGGTGCCGGTATTGCCGATGTGGGGATAGGTCAGCGTCACGATCTGACGGCTGTAGGAAGGATCGGTGAGAATCTCCTGGTAGCCGGTCATCGCGGTGTTGAACACGACCTCGCCCGCTGCGGTGCCCGGGGCGCCGATCGAGGCGCCGCGAAATACCGTTCCATCCTTGAGCACGAGGATGGCGGGGGTACGCGGCGACACAGCAACCTCCTGATTTTTCGGGACTAGATGTAGAAAGCGGGACTGGCTGTTCGGCCCGTCCCGCTGCTTGATTCTGAAAGGATTATACGCGAAGGGCGAAGCACCGGCAATCCGCCTCCTGCGCCTTCCGTCCTTCGCCTTCCGCCTTGCCCTACTTCAGCCCAAGCACGTCCTGCATGTCGTAAAGCCCGCTCTTTTTGCCCGCGAGGAAGCGGGCGGCGCGCAGCGCGCCCTGCGCGTAGGTCATGCGGCTGCCAGACCGCACGGTAACCTCGACGCGCTCGCCCGGCCCGGCGAACATCACGGTGTGCTCGCCGACGATGTCGCCGCCGCGAATCGCGTGGAAACCGATCGCTTTCGCGTCACGCTCGCCGGTGACGCCCTCGCGCCCGTGTACCGCGGTCTTGGCGAGGTCGCGGTGGAGCGCCCGCGCCACCACCTCGCCCAGCTTCAACGCGGTGCCGGAGGGCGCATCGACCTTGTGCCGGTGGTGCGCTTCGATAATCTCCACGTCGTACTCGTCGCCGAGGATACCGGCCGCGACTTCGGCCAGCTTGAACGTCACGTTCACGCCGACGGCCATATTGGGCGCGAACACAATGGCGATCACACGCGCGGCCTCCGCAATCGCTTTCTTCTGCCCGTCGCTGAAGCCGGTGGTGCCGATCACCATTTTCACGCCGAGCTTGCGGCACGCGTCGAGATGCGCAAGCGTACCCTCGGGACGCGTGAAATCGATCAGCACGTCGCTGCCGGCGAGGGCCGAGGCGACCTCGGTGGCGATCGTCACTCCGCACGGCGCACCGGCGAGCTCGCCCGCGTCCTTGCCCGCGTGCGGGCTGCCGGCGACCTCGAGCGCGGCGCCGAGCTTGAGATCGCCGCTCGCGAGCACCCCGTCGATCAGCGTGCGACCCATGCGGCCGGTGCTGCCGGCGATCGCAACCTTGATCTGTGTCATGTCGGAATCATTGTGCCGGGTTGGCCCGCGCCGGCGTTGCCGTTTGCGCGGCCGGCGGCTTGTCGGCGGGCACCACGTCGCCGTCGACGCGCGCCAACTTGTCGCCATCGAAAATCACGCTGATGCGGCGGTGTTCCGTGACCGCGCCGCCCCTCTGGTAGATGTACACATAATCCCAGCGATCGTCGCGGAACACGTCGACGACGAGCGGCGTGCCGAGCACGAAGCGCACCTGGCTGCGCGTCATCCCGGGCTTCAGCTTGGCGATCATTTCCTGGCTGACGTAGTTGCCCTGCTGGATGTCGATCTTGTGGGGCGCGAGATTGGGCAGCATCGGCACCTTCTGGCACCCCGCCAATATGAGAGCGATCAGGAAGATTTTGCGCATCGGAGCCACCAGCCGCAGTTTCCAAAGCCCTGAAAAGTGAATATGATAGCTGAGACCGATTCCCGCCGACAGGAAAAATCTTGAGCTCACCCGACGACCTGAAAACCATCGGCCTCAAGGCCACGCTGCCACGCCTGCGCATCCTCGAGCTGTTCGAGAAAAGCGATATCCGGCACTTGAGCGCGGAAGACGTCTACCGGCTGCTGCAGAAGGACGGTACTGACACCGGGCTCGCCACCGTCTACCGCGTGCTCACCCAGTTCGAGCAGGCGGGACTGCTGATCCGCCATCATTTTGAGTCCGGCAAGGCGGTGTTCGAGCTGAACCAGGGCGGGCACCACGACCACCTGGTGTGCATCCAGTGCGGCGTGGTCGAGGAGTTCTACGACTCCGAGATCGAGAAGCGGCAGATCAAGATCGCCGAAGACCGCGGCTTCAAGATCCAGGATCACTCGCTGCACCTCTACGCCGACTGCACCAAGCCGAACTGCCCCAACCGGAATCGGAGTTAAGGTAGCGTCAACGGGCCGTTGTTGGTGAGTCGCGGACAATCCGCGGGGCCGTGATTCCTCGGGCGAGTCGTTCCCGCGGGCGCCTGTCCGAACGGGCGTGGTTCGCTGGTCCCGCGCCGCGGCGGCGGGAAGCGCTGCTGGCATCCGGATCGTGGAATCTTGCCGCGGCCCCGTCAGTCCTTCACCCCAAGCATTTCCGCGGCGTGTTTGCGTGTGGTCTCGGTGATTCTCACCCCGCCCAGCATGCGCGCGATTTCCTCGACGCGGCTCGCGGCATCGAGCAGCGCCACTTTCGACAGCACCTTGCCGTTGGCGCTCAACTTGCTCACCTGCCATTGTGAATCGGCCGCGGCCGCCACCTGCGGGAGGTGAGTGATGCACATCACCTGGTGGCGCTTGCCCAGATCGCACAGCATCTTGCCGACGATCTCCGCCACGCGGCCGCCGATGCCGGCATCGACCTCGTCGAAGATGAGCGTGGGCACCTGCGCTACCTGGGTCACCACCGTCTGGATCGCCAGCGACAGGCGCGAGAGCTCGCCGCCCGACGCGACGCGCGCGAGCGGCTGCGGCGGCATTGCCTTGTGGACGGACACGCGGAATTCGACGCTTTCCATGCCCTGCGCAGTGGGCTGCTCGAGCGCTGCCAGCCCGACCTCGAAGCTGCCGCCGGCCATCGCGAGCTTCTGCATCGCCGCGCTCACCTGCTCCGACATTTTCGCGGCGGCCTTCCGGCGTCCCGCGGAAAGCTTCCTCGCCTGCGCGACGCATGCCGCATGCGCTTCCGCCTCCAGTCGCTTGAGCGCATCGGCGTCGCCGCTGACGGCAAGCTCGTCGAGCCTCGCCCGGGCCGCCGCAAGGGTGTCGGGCAGCGCTTCCGGCGCAACGCGGTACTTGCGCGCCGCGGAGTGCACCGCGTCGATGCGCCCCTCGACCTCGCGCAGCCGCTGCGGATCCACGTCGATACGCTCGCCGTAGTGCCGCAACGCGTAGACCGCTTCCTGGATCTGCACCTGCGCCGGCTCCAGCACATCGAGAATCTCGCGCAGCCGCGGATCGTACTCGAGCAGGTTGGCGAGCCGCGCGATAAGGCCGTTCAGCTGCGTCAGGCTCGCGCCGTCGTCTTCGGACAGGACATCGAGGCCATGTTGAGCCGCCTCGATCAGGCTCGCCGCGTGGGCGAGGCGCGTATGCTCCTCGGTGAGGGCAATCCACTCATCGGCGCGCACGTTGAGCGCGTCGAGCTCACGCACCTGCCACTCGAGCGTCTCGCGCTCGGCCGCAAAAGCCGCCGCATTGGTCTCGAACGCGATCCGGGTCTCGCGCCGCCGCTGCCATTCGCGCCACGCCGCGGCGACCCCGGCAGCCTGTTCGGTGAGCCCGCCGTAGCCGTCGAGCAGCTCGCGCTGCGCGGCGCCGCGCATGAGCGACTGATGCTGGTGCTGGCCGTGGATGTCGACCAGGAACTCACCGGCTTCCCGCAGCTGGGCGAGCGTCGCCGGACGGCCGTTGATGAATCCGCGCGAGCGGCCCGACGCGTCGATGACCCGGCGCATGAGGCAGGCGCCCTCGTCGCCGCTCAGCTCGTTTTCCGCGAGCCAGCCGGCGAGGCCGCGCAGCTTGCTGGTGTCGAACTCCGCGCTCACCTCGGCCTGCTTCGCGCCCTGACGCACGGTGATCGCGTCCCCGCGGCTGCCCAGCGCGAGCGCCAGCGCATCGATCAGGATCGACTTCCCGGCCCCGGTTTCGCCGGTGAGGACCGTGAATCCCGGGCCGAACTCGAGGTCGAGCCGGTCGACAATGACAAAGTCTCTGATCGTGAGGGATCGCAACATGCCCGGAATTCAACCGCCGTCTGCGATGCAGGCGAAAAGCGTGACGCATGACGCGTGACGAGTGACGGGCAACAGCGCTGACCTCGAACGCGCATTCACGGTATCACGGGTCACTGGTCACGGAGCACGGTTCTTACTCGCGGTTCCAGTGCAGCTTCTGCCTCAGCATTCCGTAATAACTGTGGCCGACGGGATGCATGAGGGTGATGGTGTGCGAATAACGCCGCACCTTGATGCGGTCGTCGCGGTGCAGGGGGAAGTGCGAGTGGCTGTCGAAGTGCGCGCGCGGGTCGTCGGCGCCCTTGACCACGACCTCCACAATGCAATCGCTGCTGATCACGACCGGCCGATTGGACAGCGTGTGCGGCGAAACCGGCACCAGCGCCATCGCATCGAGCGACGGGTGCACGATCGGGCCGCCGGCGGACAGCGCGTACGCCGTTGAGCCGGTGGGAGTAGCCACGATCAGGCCGTCGGCGCGCAGCGTGCAGATGAACTGCCCGTCGATGTTCACGTCGAACTCGATCATGCCGCCGGTGACGCCCTTTCCGAGCACCACCTCGTTGAAGGCAAGCACGTCGAACACGCGCTTCTTGCCCCGGTGCACTTCCGCGGCGAGCAGCATCCGCGCCTCGGTGACATACTCGCCCTCGAGCATCGCGCCGATGGTCTCGAACATGGTCTCGATCGAGATGTCGGTGAGAAACCCGAGCCGGCCCTGGTTGACGCCCACCAGCGGCACGTCGTGCGGCGCGAGGGTGCGCGCGATGTTGAGCATCGTGCCGTCGCCGCCGATCACGATGGCGAGATCGGCCTTCTTGCCGAGCGCCTCGAGCTCGAGCACCGGGTACGGCGACTTGCCGACGTGGGAGGCAGTGAGCTTGTCGATGAGCACCTTCACGCCGCGCTCCTGCAGGAAGCGGCCGAGCTCGAGAAGCGGTTCGGCAATCTCGGGGCTCTTGTACTTCCCGATCAGCGCGACGGTCTTGAAAGACAATTTCATGGTCCGCATTAAACCACAAAACCCCGCGCCGCGGTGGGCAGTAAACCGCTGCCGGTTCATGAGCTTAGGCACATTTACCTGGCCCATGTCTTGTCGTATAGAATAGCCGCATGAGCAGCGAAGCACCGAAACTGAACGAGCGCGCGCAAATCCTGCTGAAGACGCTGGTCGAACTCTATATCACCGACGGCCAGCCCGTCGGCTCCCGTGCGCTGTCCAAATATTCGAAGCTTGATCTGTCGCCGGCCAGCATCCGTAACGTCATGGCCGACCTCGAGGAGATGGGCTTCATCGCGAGCCCGCACACCTCGGCCGGCCGCATCCCCACGGCGCGCGGCTATCGATTCTTCGTCGACACGCTGCTCACGATCAAGCCGCTCGACACGCTCCAGATCAACCAGCTCGAAGGGCAGCTGCACCCGGAGAACACGCAGCGCCTGTTGACCTCGGCCTCGCACATACTTTCCGAGCTCACCCGGTTCGCCGGGGTGGTGGTGACGCCGCGGCGCAGCGGCGGCTTCCGTCACATCGAGTTCCTGCGGCTGTCGGACAAGCGGCTGCTGCTGATCCTGGTCACGCCGGAAGGCGACGTGCAGAACCGCATCCTGCTCGCCGACCGCGACTACTCGCCGTCGGAGCTCACCGAGGCGGCGAATATCCTGAACCAGAACTACGCCGGCCTCAGTTTCGAGGAGATCCGCCGGCGCATCCGCGACGAGCTGCGCGAGCTGCGTGAGAACATGACCCGGCTGATGACCGCGGCGCTGGAAGCCGGCAGCCAGGCGGTCACCGAGTCCGCCGAGGAAGTGGTGATTTCGGGCGAAGGCAACCTGCTCGGCATCGAGGACCTCTCCTCAAACATGGTGAACCTGCGCCGGCTGTTCGAGCTGTTCGAGCGCAAGACCGGCTTGCTGCAGCTGCTGGACATCTCGAGTCGCGCCCAGGGCGTGCAGATCTTCATCGGCGGCGAGTCGGGGATGGCGCCGCTCGACGAGTGCAGCGTGGTGACCGCGCCGTACGAGGTCGACGGCCACGTGGTCGGCACCGTCGGGGTGATCGGCCCGACGCGCATGGCCTACGAGCGCGTGATCCCTATCGTGGACATCACTGCGAAGCTCCTCTCCAGCGCCCTCGGGCAGCGATGAGAACCGCAGGGAGGGGGAAGTGATGATCGGGGCGTCGGCGCGATCGGTATACGGCGCGCGCCCTCATCCCCCATCCCTCATCCCTCATCCCTCATCCCTCAATTGACGGGTCCGCATGACGCATTTCGCTTCCGAGCCCCTCTTTCACCACGGCACGCCGGCACGCATCGGCGTGCTGCTCGTCAACCTCGGCAGCCCCGAGGCGCCGACACCGGGCGCGGTGCGCCCCTACCTGCGGCAGTTTCTGTCCGACCCCTACGTGATCGAAATTCCGCGCCCGGTATGGTGGTTGATCCTCAATCTGTTCGTGCTGCCGTTCCGCCCGCGGGCGTCGGCGGAGCGCTACGCGCAGGTGTGGATGAGCGGCGGCGCACCGCTCAAGGTGCACACCGAGCGCCAGGCGACGTTGCTGCGCGGCTATCTGGGCGAGCGGGTGAAGCACCCGATGATCGTCGATTACGCCATGCGCTACGGCGAGCCGTCAATTCCGGACAAGCTCGCCGAGCTGAAAGCGCACAACTGTGATCGCATACTGATCGTGCCGCTCTATCCGCAGTACTCGGCCAGCACCACCGGCACCGTGTTCGCCCAGGCGTTCGAGACCATCGGAAAAATGCGCAACGTGCCGGCGCTGCGCACGGTGCGCCACTTTCACGACCACAGCGGCTACATCAACGCGGTGGCGCAAAGCGTGCGCGATTACTGGATGAAGAACGGCCGCCCCGACAAGCTGTTGATCAGTTTTCACGGCGTGCCGCGGTTCACTCTCGATCGCGGCGACCCCTATCACTGCGAGTGCCAGAAGACGGGGCGGCTGCTGGCCGAGGCGCTGCAGCTGAAGGACGAGCAGTTCCGGGTCACGTTCCAGTCGCGATTCGGGCGCGCGGAGTGGCTCAAGCCCTACACCGCGGACGCGCTCGAAGAGCTGGGCAGGCAGAAGGCCGGCCGCGTCGACGTGGTTTGCCCCGGGTTTGTCGCCGACTGTCTCGAGACGCTCGAAGAGATCGCGATCGAGGGCAAAATGATCTTTGTGCAGGCGGGCGGCCGGGAGCTCAACCTGATCCCGTGCCTGAACGAGCGCGACGACTGGATACAGGCGCTCACCGACCTGGTGATGAAGCAGCTCCTGGGCTGGACCGCCGGCGTTTCGAGCGAGGCCCTCGAGGACTCGCGGCTGCGCGCTTTGGCCATGGGCGCGGAACGATGACGCGCAGCGCATAGTCAAGGCGCGGCCGCTGCCCCCCGCGCGCGGGGGCACCGCACCCTTTCCGCCTTCCACATTTCACGTATCGCCTCGAGGAGCCTTCCGCCGTGGCCGCAGACAACGCCAAGCAGGAAACCGTTACCCCGACGCGCGCGCTGTGCGAGCACCTCGCGCGCGCCAAATTCGCCGACCTGCCGGCGCGCGCGGCACACGAAGCGCGCCGCGGCGTGCTCGACTGGCTGGGCTGCGCGCTCGCTGCGAGCCGGCATCCAACGATCGACAAGCTGTTGAGTGTACTGTCCGAGGTGTCCGGCGGCAGGCAGGCGACCGTGCTCGGGCGCAAGACCAAGCTCGGGATGCTCGATGCACCGCTCGCCAACGGCCAGATGGGACATGTGCTCGACTTCGACGATACGCACATGGGCGGCGTCGTGCTGCACACCAGCTCGCCGGTGCTCGCCGCTCTGATCGCGATCGCCGAGCGCGCGCCGGTCCCCGGCACGGCCTTCATGCTCGCCTACGCGGCGGGATTCGAAGCAGGCGTGCGCAGCGGGCAGAGCGCACCCGGGCACCACAACGGCGGCTGGCACCTGACCGGCACACTGGGCGCGATCGCGGCCGGCGTCGCTGCGGGCAAGCTGCTCGGGCTCGATGGGCGAAGCCTCACCCATGCGATGGGCATCGCGGCCACCCAGGCCGCCGGCATGCAGCAGAACCGCGGCACCATGTGCAAGTCGTTTCACGCCGGCAAGGCCGCATCGAGCGGCGCGCTGGCGGCGCTGCTCGCGCAACGCGGCTTCGACAGCTCTCAGGAAATCATTGAGGGCAAGCGCGGGTTCTGCCGCATCTACAGCGACACCGCCGCGCCGGAAAAGCTCACGAGCGGGCTCGGCGCGGGCTGGGAGATTGCGCGCAACGGACACAAGCCGTACGCCTGCGGCGTGGTGCTGCACCCGCTGATCGACGCCTTGATCCAGGTGCGCCGAGATACGGTGATCGATCCCGAGGCTGTCGACAGCGTGGAGCTGCGAATTCACCCGCACGTGCTGTCGATCACCGGCGTCGTCGAGCCCGTGACCGGGCTGCAATCGAAGTTCAGCGTCTACCACAGCGCCGCGGTCGCGCTGATCGACGGCGCGGCGGGCATCCAGCAGTACACGGATCAGCGCGCGCTCGATCCGGCGGTGGCCCGGCTGCGCCGCAAGGTGCGAGCGGTTGCCGACGAATCCCTGCGCAAGGACCAGGCGTTCGCCCGGGTACGCATCGGCGGGACGACGCTCGAGGCCGACATCCGGCACGCGAGCGGAACGATCGACAACCCGATGACGGACGAGGCGATCGAAAACAAGTTCATTTCCAACGCGGAGCCGGCGATCGGCCGGGACCATGCCCGGCGCGCCTGCGACCTCGTATGGAAGCTCGAAGCGCTCGGCGACATGCGCGACCTGATCGCTCTTGCCGCCTGAGGCAAGCCAAACCTACAGCGTCGATTGAACTCGAGCTTGCAGATCGGCACGCTCGGCTTCGCTCGCGCGCGCGGGAAGCGTGCGCCAGACCGGAAACACGTTGCTCTCTCCGCGGTGCTTGTGCCTGGGGAGCGTGCCCGACAGGATCGCGCAGAACGCCCCGATCTGCGCAGCCGACGGCAGGTCGGCCGCCAGCAAGTCCTCGATCACGCCGAGTCGCTGCAGTATTCCCCCCGCCTGCGTTGCATCACCACCATCGGTTTGTCGCCATCCTGCCGTTGCGGCGGCACGCCCAAAAAGGGCTGGACGAGCTCGTCCTCGGCATGGATGTGCCGGCGCAACGCGGCGGTGAGTGCCGCGAGCCGCGGTCGCGCGTAACCACCGCATCACGATGGCGCACCGCGACGCGCCAGCCGCCAGCAATCCGGACGATCGTCCAGGACTGCCGGTGACGCAGGTGCGGTTCGAGGCTGCGCAAAAGCAGCGTCGGCTCGGCCGCGGTACGCAGCGTCACCACGTCACCGCGCTCCAGCTCGCGCAGCGCCGCGCAGGTCCACCGTGCGCGCCGGCGCGCTCACGTGAGCCTAGCCCCGCCTGCCAACATGGGCGCGTTCGCCGCTGGTGGAACCCCGCGCGGCCCGCGGAGTCGAATAAATAGTCATTCAAAAACAAATAGTTAATTTTTCCCCATTACCCTTGAAATTCTGCGTGGCGCCTCGATTTAATAAAGGTTAACTGGAGACAGAGCATGCAGCAGAGGCCCGAACTTGCATCAGCCGCCAACGAGCAACCCGAACAAGAGGCTGCAACCCCCATCGAGCCGAATCAGACGCAACCCGCGTCGGACACCCAATCCGCGCAACAACCGGCCGAATCCGCGCCCTCCGAGCAGGCCGGGACCGAGCCGGGCCTCGACGAGCAGCTGAAGAACGCGCAGCTCGAGGCCGCCGAGCACCACGATGCCTGGCTGCGCGCCAAAGCCGAGGCCGACAATATCCGCAAGCGCGCACAGGCCGAGATCGCGAGCGCCCACAAATTCGCCGTCGAAAGCTTCGCGTCCGAGTTGCTCGCGGTCAAGGACAGCCTGGAGGCTGCGCTCGCGTCGGAGAACGCGACCGCCGAGAGCATGAAGAGCGGCGTCGAGCTCACGCTGAAGCAGCTGAAGGGCGTATTCGACAAGTTCAGCCTGGCGGAAATCGACCCGAAAGGCGAGAAGTTCGATCCCCATCGCCACCAGGCGATCACCACGGTCGAGTGCGACGCGGAACCGAACACGGTGGTGCAGGTGCTGCAGAAGGGCTACCTCCTGCACGAGCGGGTGATCCGCCCGGCGCTGGTGACGGTGGCCAGGACGAAGGGCCAGTGACGTTGAAAGCGCGGCGTTGACCCCCATATCGGAATTAGTGACGGATTATTCAGGAAAACTTGAGAGGCCTAGCCATGGGAAAGATCATAGGAATTGACCTGGGAACGACCAACTCGTGCGTGGCCGTGATGGAGAACGGCCAGCCCAAGGTCATCGAGAACTCGGAAGGGGCGCGCACCACGCCCTCCATCGTCGCGTACATGGAGGATGGGGAAATCCTCACCGGCGCGCCGGCCAAGCGCCAGGCGGTCACCAACCCCAAGAACACCCTCTACGCGGTGAAGCGCCTGATCGGCCGCCGCTTCGAGGAAAAAGAGGTACAGAAGGACATCGACTTGATGCCCTACAAGATCTTCAAGGCGGACAACGGGGATGCATGGGTCGAGGTGCGCGGCAAGAAGATCGCCCCGCCCGAGGTCTCGGCGCAGGTGCTGAAGAAAATGAAGAAGACGGCCGAGGACTATCTCGGCGAGCCGGTCACCGAGGCGGTGATCACCGTGCCG
>JBFKNN010000065.1:0-14344 GCA_041629335.1 Burkholderiales bacterium
GGGCGAATCGGCGTCGGTGGTGACCTGCATGGACGGCCACGAGATGGCGAAGAAGGGCCGCGCCGGACCGGCCCTGGCGATTGCCGCCGTGGGCTCCTTCATCGCCGGCACGGTCGGCACGATCCTGATTGCGGTGGCGGGGCCGCCCATTGCGGAGATGGCGCTCAAGTTCGGCGCGCCCGAGTACTTCTCGCTGATGTGCATGGGCCTCATCGCCTCGGCGGTGCTCGCGCACGGCAACATGCTCAAGGCGATCGCGATGATCTTCCTGGGGCTGATCTTCGGCATCGTCGGCACCGACGTGAACTCGGGCATGTCGCGATTCACGTTCGGCGCGTCGGGACTGGCCGACGGCCTTTCATTCGTGGTCGTCGCCATGGGCCTGTTCGGCTTCGGCGAGATTCTCGCCAACCTCGAGCGCGGCCAGGACAAGGCGACGCGCGAGATGCTGAAGACCAAGATCGAGCACTTGTACCCGACCTGGAACGACATGAAACTGTCGCTGGGACCGATCCTGCGCGGCACCGGCATCGGCGCGTTCTTCGGCACGCTGCCGGGCGCGGGGCCGACGATCGCCGCGTTCTCGAGCTACGCGCTGGAGAAGAAGGTCGCCGATCATCCGGAGCGGTTCGGTACCGGCGAGATCCAGGCGGTGGCGGGACCGGAGTCGGCCAACAACGCCGCGGCGCAGTGCGCGTTCATTCCGACGCTGACGCTCGGCATTCCCGGCAGCGGCACCATGGCGCTGATGCTGGGCGCGCTCACCATCCAGGGCATCGCCCCGGGACCGCAGGTGATGACGCAGCGTCCCGAGCTCTTCTGGGGCCTGATCGCCAGCATGTGGATCGGCAACGCGATGCTGGTGATCCTGAACCTGCCGCTGATCGGTCTGTGGGTGAAGCTGCTGCAGGTGCCGTACCGGTTCCTGTTCCCCGGGATCATGGTGTTCATGGCGATCGGCGTCTACAGCGTGAACAACCTCGACCTCGACATCTACATGACGATCTTCTTCGGCTTGATGGGCTACTTGTTCCAGAAGCTCAAATGCGAGCCCGCGCCGCTGATTCTCGCGTTCGTGCTGGGGCCGCTGATGGAAGAGAACCTGAGGCGCGCGTTGCTGATATCGCGCGGCGATCCGACCGTGTTCTTCACGCGGCCGATCAGCGCCGGGTTCCTCATCGCGACCATCCTGCTGCTGGTCGTCATGGTGCTGCCCGCGATCCGCAAGAAGCGCGAGCAGGTGCTGGCCGAGGAAGGCACCTGAGATCGTACGGATTTGGCATGGGAACCGGAGAAAAGCCGCGCACCCCCGCGCGGCTTTTTTTCGTCGCGCGCCGCGCGGCCTGCGCTTGAACAGTAGATAACAAGGCCCCACTCGAGGAGAGAACGTCGATAAAGTACGGGCCTTTCGACAACACCCTTTGGGAGAATGAGATGAATCGCAGTTATCGCACTGCCGCGGCAGCGCTCGTCGCAGCCGCCGTCGTGGCCGCTCCGGGCGCCGTAGCGGCGCAGCAGAACTATCCCACCAAGCCGGTGCGGCTGATCGTCGCCTTCCCGCCGGGCGGCTCGACCGACATCATCGCGCGGCTGGTCGGGCAGCGCCTGGGCGAGAAGCTGGGCCACCAGGTGATCATCGACAACCGCGGCGGCGCCGGGGGCACTATCGGCACGGAGATCGCGGCCAAGGCCAATCCCGACGGCCATACGCTCACCATGGGCACGACCAGCACGCATGTCATTGCGGCGGGCGTCTACGACAAGCTCAAGTACGATCCGGTGAAGGATTTCGCGCCGATCACGCTGGTGGCGAGCACGCCCTATCTGCTGGTCGTCCATCCCAGCGTTCAGGCGCGCACGCTCAAGGAATTCGTGTCGCTGGTCAAGACCCAGCCCGGCAAGCTCAACTTCGCCTCGGCCGGCACCGGTTCCACGACGCAGCTTGCCATGGAGATGCTCAAGCTCGCGGCAGGGCTCGACATCGTGCACGTTCCTTATAACGGCAACGGCCCCGCCGGCACCGCCACCATGGGTGGTCAGGTGCAGGCGCTGTTCGGCAGCATGCCGGCGGTGCTGCCGCACGCCAAGGGCGGCAAGCTGCGCCCCCTCGCGGTCGGGACGGCCAAGCGGTCGCCGTCGCTGCCCGACGTGCCGACAGTGGCCGAGTCCGGCTTCCCGGGATTCGAGGTGTCATTGTGGCTCGGCTTCTTCGCGCCCAAGGGCACGCCGGGCGCGGTTGTAAATCGGCTGCACGGCGATCTCACGGCGATCGCGCAATCGCCGGAAATGAAGGAGCAGTTCGAGCGCAACGGGGCCGAGGCGGTGACCACCAGCCCGGCCGAGCTCTCGAAGCTGGTTCAGACCGAGATCGTCAAGTACCGCAAGGTGATCAAGGCGGCTGGCGTCCAGCCGCAGTAGGCGGGGACCGGGGAGCGGTCGGCGGCCGGCCGCTCAACTCCACGGCGGCAGGCGCGCGGCATGCGTGCCGGCGATGCGTCCGGTGACGAAACACTCCGCGATGTTGCCGCCAGACAGGTACAGGTGGCCGAACGAGCTGCCGAGCTCGCCCGCGGCGTAGAGGCGGGGAATCGGCTTGCCGCTGACGCCGATCACGCGCGAAGCCGAATCGTGCACCGGGCCGCCCTGCGTGTTCGACAGCGTTGCCCAGACGGGCGCCCCGTAGAATGGCGTTACGGCGATTGGCATCATGCTGCCGGCGGGGCGGCCGAACTCCGTGTCTTCGCCGCGAGCGCACATCTCGTTCCAGTGCGCGACGCTCGCCGTGACCAGGCGCGGGTCGAGATCCAGCTGCGTGGCAAGCGCCTCGAGGGTGTTGGCGCGCTTCAGGATGCCGAGCTCGACTTCCCGCAGGTTGTCCTCGCTCCACTCATAGCGTATGCCCCGGTCGTTCGAGGTCGCCTTGCCGAGCGGGTATAGCCTGCGGCCGGCTTCATCGCAAATCAGGAATGCGGGGTTGCGGCGAAAGCGCTGCGTCACCGGATCGAAATGCTGCAGCGGGCGCACGGCCGTGTCCTGCGTGTACGGCTGGTATTCGGACATGAAGCGCCGGCCGCCCTGGTCGAGCAGGATCCACGGCATCTTGAGCTGCACCTTGTCCTGTTCGCCGGGAAACCAGTCCGGGAACCGCTTCACGCGCATCGCGTAGGGGTAGGCGGAGTCGGTATGGCGAAAGCCGTATGCCCCGTGGATGTGCCACATGTGCCACAACGCCGCGCCGACGTCCTGCGCCATGCGAATGCCGTCGCCGGTGTTGCTGCGTGCTGCCGCATTGAACACCGGAAAAGCTTCCAGAAACTGCGCCTTCATCTCGGCGCTGCCCTCGAAGCCCCCGCAGGCGAGGATCACGGCGCGCCGCGCGCCGATTGCGCGCCGCGAGCCGGCGCCGCCCACCCACAGCCCGCGCACCTCGCGTGTCGCGGGATCGGTGATGAGCTCGAGCGCCGGCGTGGCGAGTCGCACCTCGATGCCGCGCTTCGCGACATTGTCGTGTACCACCTTGAACAGCTTGGGGCCGCTGGGCGCGCCGTTCGCCCACGGATAGTGCGATCGCGCGTCGAATCCCGGCACGTCGATGACCGAGGTGTGGTAGAAGGCCTCGGTTCCCGGCAGCGGGTAATTGCCGCTGACGCGCCTCTGGTATGGATCGTCCAGCAGCTTGCGCTGCTCGTTTTCCTCGATCGAGGTTCTCACGACCGCGCGATTGACCAGTGCGAGCTCGCGCACGTACGCTTCCAGCCCGCACATGCCGTCGGCGAGCGCGAGCACCACGTCGTCCGGGGTGCGCCCGCCGTTGGTGGCCTTGAGATAGGCAAAGGCGCCGGCGCGGTCCCGGGCACTGCGCACCGCGCCGTAGGAGAGAATCGAGAGGCCCCCCGGCACCTCGGATTTCTCGACGACCAGGACGCTGGCGCCGGCATCCGTCGCGTTGATCGCGGAAACGGCCCCCGCATGGCCGAATCCGGCCACGACGACGTCGAAAGTCTCGTCAAATCGCATCGGGAACGGGACGCTCAGTCACAAGCGGGGGCAAGCCGGCCCATTGCACGCGGTGTCAGTAGCCCGCCCGCGGGTCGACGCGCCGCCTGAGCGCGCGCCCCAGCAGGAAGCGCTCGAGATTCTCGAACCAGAGATCGAGCGAGATATCGACGTAGTGCTCGCTGTCATCGCAAGAGATGTGCGGAGTGATGATCAGATTGGGCGTATCCCACAGGGGCGAGTCGGCCGGCAGCGGCTCGGGGTCGACCACGTCGAGCACCGCGCCCGCCAGCTCGCCGCGCGTAAGGCGCTCGGCGAGCGCGGTGTAATCGGCGACCGCCGCGCGGGCGATGTTGATGAGGCCTGCCGAGGGCTTCAGGCGCGCCAGCCGCTCGCGGCTCATCAGGTTGCGCGTTGCTGCCGTGAGCGGCACGGCGAGCGTCACGAAGTCCGCCCGCGGCAGGAGCGCGTCGAGCCGGGAGTAGGGGTGTACCGCGTCGGCGTGGCGCGACTTCTTCGCCGTGCGGCGCACGCCGATCACGCGCATGCCGAGCCCGCGCGCCGCGCGCGCGGCGGCCTCGCCGAGGTCGCCGAGCCCGATCACGAGCGCGGTCTTGCCGGCGATGCTGGGCGAGAACAGCCGCTCCCAGCGGCGGGCGCGCTGGTTCGCGATGATTGCCGGCATGCGGCAGTTGAGCAGGGTGTAGGCCATGCGCATGAACTGCCCGGCCTTGGTCCCGTGCGCGCCGCGGTTGTTGGTGAACGCGACGCCGCGCGGCAGCCAGTCGAGCGGCATCACCCCGTCGACGCCGGCCAAGGTGGCGTGCAGCCAGCGCAGCCGCGGCGCGCGCTGCGCGAGCCGGGCGCGATCAGCCGGCACGCCGATTACCATGTCGGCAGTGGCGAGCGCCTCCTCGAGCACGTCGCCGTCCCAGCCAATGGTCACCCTCAGGCGTCGTGCGGCTTCGCGATGACGGCGGCAGGCGGCGGCCCAGCGCTCGGGCGTGATGTGATAGACGCTCGGCTTCTTGCGCGCGTTCTCGATGTGCAGGTGCAGTTTGCGGCTCGGCATAACAGGATGTAATGGTTCAACACGTTCTTGCGCACGCGGGCGCCGCGCGCGATTGTGCCGGCGGTCACTCGTCTTTCGGCATGCCTTTGCCCATGCCCTGCCAGCGCGTGATGGTCTCGTGCTCGATCGCGAAGAGGTCGAGCACGCGCCCGACCGTGTGGTTGACGAGATCGTCGATGGTTTTCGCGCGGTTGTAGAGCGCCGGTACCGGCGGGAAGACGATGGCGCCCATCTCGGTGACGGCGGTCATGTTGCGCAGGTGGGCGAGGTTGAGCGGCGTCTCGCGCACGAGCAGCACCAGCCGGCGGCGCTCCTTGAGCACGACATCCGCGGCGCGGCTGACCAGGTTGTCCGCGTAGGCATGCGCCACGGCAGCGAGCGTCTTCATCGAGCACGGCGCAATCACCATGCCGTGGGTGATGAACGAGCCGCTCGCGATCGACGCGCCGACGTCGCGCACGTTGTGCACGACGTCGGCCAGCTGCTGCAGGTCCTTGCGCGCGAGGCGGTGCTCCTGCCAGACATTGAGCATGCCGGCCTCGCTCACGATCAGGTGTGTCTCCCATCCGCCGACCGCGCGCAAAGCTTCGAGCAGGCGCAGGCCATAGACCGAGCCGCTGGCGCCGGTGAGGGCGATGATCAACCGCTTGCGCCCGGCGCCGCGCGTTGTCTTCCTGCTGGTCATGGCAAGGCGATCAGCGTTCCCGCGTGCGGCCCGGAGATGCGCAGCGCGGGGCGGGAAGCGTTTTGCCTGGGTCGTGGCTCATTGCGCATCGCCGCTATCCTACACTCACCGGAAGCACGCGTGTGCTGAGCACGGGGAGCGGGTTCGAATCGCGTTTGCCACAATGCGGACTTGTGCGCCGCTGGAATTGCCATCCGACGCCTGCGGCGCGCCACACTGGATTTTGCTCGCAATGCGGCGGTCCGGGTGTTTTCTCTTGCATGGTTGCGTGCCGCTCAAGTAAATTCAGCGCATGGTCCGCGCCCGGAAGCACGCTCCTTGAACACAGTCCACGATTCGAAAAACACGCTGCTGGTTGTGCTGGCGGCAACCGTCGCGCAGATGGTGGTGGCGATGTCCAACGTGGTGCTGCCCACCATCGCGCCAAAGCTCGCTGAGTCGCTCGGGCTCTCCCCGATCCTGATCGGCTACCAGGTTAGCCTCACCTTCGGAACGGCGACCGTGGCGTCGATGTTCGGCGGCACCGCGGTGCTGCGCTGGGGGGCGGCGCGCATGACCCAGGTCAGCATGGGGGCGTGCGGTGCCGGGTTGCTGCTATTCCTTCTGCCGCACTGGGGCTTCATCGTGCTCGGATCGGTGGCAGTCGGCGCCGCGATGGGGCTCCTCACGCCGGCCGCGGCGCACATGCTGGTCAAGTACACGCGGCCGGAGCAACGCAACCTGGTGTTCTCGATCAAGCAGACCGGCGTGCCGCTGGGCGGGGTCATCATCGCCCTGACGGCGCCCGCGCTGGCGGTGACCGTGGGCTGGCAGTGGTCGATCACGCTGGTGATCGCGCTCATCGTGGTCCTAGCGCTGCTGGTTGCGCCGCGGCGCACGCGCTGGGACGACGATCGCGATCCGGGCGCAAGCCTGCGCCAGCAGCCTTTCGGCGGGGTGCCGATGGTGTGGCGGCATGCAGGCTTGCGCTGGTTATCACTGGTCGCGCTGCTGTTCTCCGCAATCCAGCGGTGCCTGCTCACCTTCACCGTCATCTATCTCGTGGCCGAGGCCGACTATGGGCTGATCGAGGCCGGCGTAATGCTGTCGATGCTGCAGATCGGCGGGGCGGTGGCGCGCGTTCCCTGGGGCTGGCTCGCCGACCGGCTGAGGTCGAGCCTCGTCGTGCTGACGGTCATCTGCGTGATCACCATCGGCGCCACGGCGGCGCTGGCGCTGCTCGGATCCGGCTGGCCGCGGCCGGTCGTCTACCTGCTGTTTTTCCTGCTGGGCGCCGCCGCGGTCGGCTGGAACGGCGTATTTCATGCAGAGGCGGCGCGGCTGTCCCCGCCGGGCATGGCGGGCATGGTGGCGGGCGGCACCGCGGTGTTCATTTTCGGCGGCGTGCTGCTGGGGCCATCGGTTTTTGCCGGCGCCTACAGCGCGATCCAATCGTATAGCGCAACGTTTGCGCTGATGACCGCCGCGGGCGTGGTAGCGCTCGTACTGCTGGTTTTCGGGCGCCGTGCGGTGCGCGCCGAGGCCACGGCGGTCGCCGGCGCGCCGTCATGAACGCCAGCGTCGCGCGGTCGACCGTGGTGGCGGTGGTCGTGGCGACCACCATCGCGCAGGTCGCCTCGACGATGGGCGTCGCCGTGTTTCCCGTGATTGCGCCCAAGCTTGCCGCAGAGCTCGAGATCAACCCCTCGCTGATCGGCTACCAAGTCAGCCTGATCTACGGCGTCGCGATGCTGGGCTCGCCTTTTCTCAACCTCATGATCCCGCGCTGGGGCGCGTGCCGCACCACGCAGGTGGGGCTTGCGTTCTCCGCTGCGGGAATGCTGCTCGGCCTCGTTCCCAGCCTCGCCGCGCTGACGCTCGCCTCGATCGTGCTCGGCCTGTCGCTTTCCGTGATGACGCCGTCGTCGGCGCATCTCCTGTACCGCTTCAGCCCGGCCAAGAACCGCAACCTGATCTTTTCGCTGAAGCAGACGGGCGTGCCGCTCGCCTGGGTGGTGATGGCGCTTGTCGCGCCCGCGATCACGCTCGCATTTGGCTGGCGCTGGTCGCTGGCGGTCGTGCTCGCCGTGGCGCTCGGTACGCTGATTGCGGTGCAGCCGGTGCGGGCGCACTGGGATGACGACCGCGATCCGCGGGGCGCGCGGGTCCAGAACCCGTTCGCCGGGCTGGCGGTCGTGTGGCGTCACCCGGTGCTGCGCTGGCTCGTGATGTCAGGGCTGTGCCTCACGTTCGTGCAGCTGAGCCTCGGGACGTTCACCGTCGTCATGTTGGTCGAAGAGGGGGGCTACAGCCTGGTGGCGGCGGGTTTCATGCTCTCGTTGGTGCAGGGCGCCGGGGTCGCGGGGCGCATCCTGTGGGGTTGGGCTGGCGACCGGACCGGCGACAGCCTGCGCGTGCTGATCATGATGAGCGCGATCGCGGTCGGTTGCTGCGTGCTCACGGCTTTCCTCTCGCCGGCGTGGCCGGTGCCGGTTCTGGCAGCGCTGTTCATCGTTTTTGGCGCGACGGCCGTAGGTTGGAACGGAGTCTACCTCGCGGAGGTGGCGCGGCGCAGCCCGCCAGGCCAGGTCGGGGCTGCCGCAGGCGGGGCTGTCGCCTGGACCTTCGGCGGGATCCTGATCGGCCCCGCCGTGTTCGCGACGGTCTACAAGGCGGTTGGCAGCTACGCTCACACTTACGGGCTGCTCACGGTGATCGCGGTGGCTGCCCTTGCGCTGCTCATGGCCTCGGCCCGGGCCGCCCGCCGGGAAGCGGCCGCCGGCTGAACGCGACCCGGGAATGGAAAATCTCGGCCTCGTCGAGATCATCTACTGCGCTCTGGTGGTGGTGCTCGCGTTCGCCGTGCGCGGCGGCGCGGGCTTTGGCGGCGGCGCGGTCGCCACGCCGCTGCTGGTGCTGGTGCTGGCGCCGCAGGTTGTGGTGCCGGCCGTGGCGGTGCTCAACATGCTGTCCTCGCTGGGGCACGGCGCGCGCAACTGGCACCAGTGCGCCTGGCGCGAAGTCCTGCGCGTCGCGCCGTTCACCATCGCCGGGGTCGGCATCGGAGTCTACGTGCTGTCCGTGGTCGATCCGAAGCCGCTGTCCCGGGCGCTGGGGGTGTTCGTGACGCTCTACGCGGCTTACGCGCTATATTCGGCCGGGCGTCCGCCGCGGGTGCCGGCGCGCTGGCTGACGACGCTCGCCGGCACGGTGAGCCTGGCGGCCGGCTGCGTGGGCACCGTGTTCGGGGGCGCCGCGGGGCCGATCTACGTAATGTATCTTTCCCAGCGCTCGCTCGAGCGCGACGTCTTCCGCGTCACCATCACCACGATCATGCTGTGCCTCTCCATCTACCGGATCATCGGTTATGCCGGTTTCGGCTTCTTCGACGCGGCGAGCCTCACGCTGCTGGCGATGGCGCTGCCGCCGATGCTGGTCGGCGCCTTCCTGGGTGAGCGCGTGGTTCGGCGGTTCGACCAGGCGAGATTCTCGCGTATGGTGAGCATCGTCATCCTGGCGAGCGGTGTCGCGCTCATCTTCAAGTAGGGCACCCATGCTCGAATCACTCACCCTGCTACAGGTCGCCGCCGCCGCGGCCATCGCGTTCGGCGCGTTCGTCGTCCGCGGCACCTCCGGTTTCGGCGCGGGAATGGTGGCGATGCCGCTGCTCGTGTTCGTGATCCCGATCCGCACCGCGGTGCCGATGATGAGCCTGCTCGTGTTCGTGCTGTTCCTGATCCTGTTCATCCGCGACCGTCGCGACGTGATCTGGGACGAGCTGAAGCATCTCGTGCCGGCCACGCTCCTCGGCGTCGTGGCGGGCGTGCTGCTGTTCAAGAACCTCGACGCCGCGATCCTGCTGCGGCTGCTGGGGATCGTCATCGTCAGCTACGCGCTCTATGTGCTGGCGGTGCATTACTTCGGCATGCCGGAGATCCGCTGCTCCCAGCGCTGGGCCTATCCCATCGGGTTCTGCGGCGCCGTCGTCGACACCATGTTCGGCGGCGGCGGCGGTACGCTGGTGGTGGTCTACATGCACCTGCGCGGCATCGGCAAGGCGCAGTTTCGCGCGACGGTGGCGGTGCTGTGGTTTTTCGAGATGATCGCGCGCATCAGCGGCTACGCGATCTCGGGCTTCTATACCCTGCAGGCGCTGATCCTGGTGGTGCTGTTGTTGCCGGTGATGTGGGCCGGCACCCGCGTCGGCGAGCGCATCAGCAATCGCATCAGCCAGGAGACGTTTTCGAAGATCCTGGCTGCGATGCTGCTGGCGGCGGGGTTGAGCGTGTTGCTCAAGTAATCGCAGGGCCGTAGTGAAAAAGACACCGTGCGCAGCCCGCGGCGGCGCGTGGCGGAGTAGGGTGGTTTACTTGAGGAAGATCACGGCGGGAAAGGTGGCGATAGCAAGCACCAGCACGAGCCATTCGAGATTGTTGCGCTTGAGCCAGCCGGTGAAGTGCAGGATCAGAATAACGAGCGCGACGCCATAGAACGCGTAAAAGGCCATCAAATCCCTCCTGGTGGTGGATTTTTGCGTAAGCATAAACGAAAATCGCCTGTTGCAACAGTGTGTAAAGACCTTATTTGCTGCCTCGCACAAGCAGCGGGCGGAGCGGTTTCGCCGCTGCCGGCTCATGCCGCGGTCATGCGGGCGCGGCGCAGCCATTCGGTCTAAGCAGGAGGGGTTATGCCATTCATCCTGGCGCTGGACGAAGGCACCACGAGCGCGCGCGCCATCGTCTTCGACCACGACGGCTCGATCAAGGCGGTGGCACAGCGGGAGTTCCGGCAGATCTTCCCGCAGCCGGGCTGGGTCGAGCACGATCCGGAGGAGATCTGGCGGGCGCAACTGGCGGTGGCGTCCGAAGCCCTCGCGCAGGCCGGGCTCACCGCGGGCGACATCGCTGCCATCGGCATCACCAACCAGCGCGAGACGGCGGTTGCCTGGGACCGCACGAGCGGCGAGCCGCTCGCCAACGCGGTCGTCTGGCAGGACCGGCGCACGGCGGCGATGTGCGACGAGCTGAAGCGCGCGGGGCGTGAGGTGCTGATCACCGGGAAGACCGGGCTCGTCATCGACGCATATTTTTCGGGGACAAAACTCAAATGGATGCTCGAGAAAGTGCCCGCGGTCGCCGCGGCGGCACGCGCGGGCACGCTTGCCTGCGGCACCATCGACAGCTGGCTCGTCTGGAAGCTCACCCGCGGCGGCAGCCACATCACCGATGAGACCAACGCCTCGCGCACGCTGCTCTACAACATTCACGACGGTGCGTGGGACGGGGAGCTCGCCGCGTTATTCGGTGTGCCGCTCGGCGCGCTGCCCGAGGTCGTCGTGTCGAGCACGGTAGTGGGCAAGACCGCGCCGGATCTGCTCGGGGCGCCGATCCCGATCGCGGGCATCGCAGGCGACCAGCAGTCGGCATTGGTCGGGCAGGCGTGCATCGCCCCGGGCATGGTCAAAAACACGTACGGCACCGGTTGCTTCATGCTGATGCACACCGGCGACCAGCCGATGGCCTCGCGGAATCGTCTTATCACGACCGCGGCCTGCCGCACCGGCGCCCGCCGCGCCTATGCGCTCGAGGGCAGCGTATTCATCGCGGGGGCGGTGGTGCAATGGCTGCGCGACGGGCTCGGCATCATCCGCGAATCGGTGGACGTCGAGCGGCTCGCGGCGGACGCCGAGGACAACGGCGGCGTCTACTTCGTGCCGGCCTTTGCTGGCCTGGGCAGTCCCCACTGGGACCCGTATGCGCGCGGCACGGTGCTCGGTTTGACGCGGGGCACCGGAGCGGCGCACATCGCGCGCGCGGCGCTCGAGAGCATTGCATTCCAGTCGGCCGACCTGCTGCACGCGATGGAAAGCGATGCCGGCAGCAAGCTTGCCGAGCTGCGGGTCGACGGCGGTGCCACGCGCAACGACTTCCTCATGCAGTTCCAGGCCGATCTCCTGGGCGTGCCGGTGGTGCGGCCGAAGATCACGGAGACCACCGCGCTCGGCGCCGCGTATCTCGCCGGGCTTGCCGTGGGCTACTGGAAGGACGCAAAGGACCTCGCGCGCCACTGGCAGGCGGAGCGCACCTTCGAGCCGGCGATGTCGCGCGATCAGGCCGCCACGCTGACGGCGGGATGGAGAAAAGCGGTCGAGCGGGCGAAAGGATGGGCGGCATGATGCCGGGCGCGTGCAGCGCGCCGGCGCTGGACGACAAGGCGGGGCGGCCCGCCCGTGCGGCGCATCTGCTGCTTGCGCTGCTGCTCCTCGCGTTCGCACCGGTGGCGTGGGCCGGTGAGGCCGACGTCGTTGCGGCCAAGGTCACGCGCGCCCGCGACGGCGCTTACCGTTTCGACGTCACCATCCGCAGCCGGGACAGGGGGTGGGATTACTATTGCGACCGCTTCGAGGTGCTCTCGCCCGATGGCGAGGTGCTCGGCGTGCGGGAGCTGCTGCATCCGCACGAGACCGAGCAGCCGTTCACCCGCGAGCTCTACGGCGTCCACGTCCCGCCCGGGGTCACGCACGTCGTCATTCGCGCGCGCCACAAGCCGCGCGGTTACGATGGCGCGACGCTGAAGGTCGAGCTGCCGCGGTGAGTACAGGGTGGCGCGCTACGGTGTGTGGAGAACACATTGTTTTTGCGCGGCTTTCTCAATGAGGCCCGGCCGGTGGTGGTGCTCGCGCGGACGGCGCCGCGGTGCGTGTCGCGACGGGCCGGGCACCGGCACCGCGTGCCGAGCCAGCGTATGTGCGGCCCGACCAGGTTCGCCACACTACGGCGACACGAACCCGCGAACAGCATTTCCGGACGCGCCGCGGGCAGTTCAGCGCGCAAACTCATATCGCGTGCGAAAAAGCATTGCCAAGGGGCTGATTTCGGTAGCAAAATACAAAGTCCATTGCTTGAGTCCGGCGCGGGCCGGGGGTGGGACCTCAACATGGCAAGAATCGCAATCTTCAATCAGAAGGGCGGCGTCGGTAAGACCACGACGACGCTCAATCTGGCCGCGTTGCTTGCGGCACGCGGGGCTGATCCGCTGGTGATCGACCTCGATCCCCAGGCGCATCTGTCTGCAGTCTGCGGGGCGGCCGTTTCCGGCCCCGAGCGCAGTCTCTACGGGTTCTATTCCAATCACTATCCGCTCACCGCGCTGGTCCAGAGCGGCCCGCTGGGATGGAAGATCATCCCGGCGCATCTTGACCTGTCCAAGGTGGACACCCAGTACGGCAAGGGGCCGAACGTGCTGAACCGCCTGCACACCGGCATCGTCAAGGAAAACCTCAACACCAACCGGCCGATCCTCATGGACGCGTGCCCGATGCTGGGGGTGCTCTCGCTCAACAGCATTTTCGCGGCCGACCGCGTGCTGGTGCCGATCTCCACCGATTACCTGGCGATCAAGGGCGCGCATCAGCTCGAGCGCACATTGCGCGCGCTGGAGCACGTGCTGAAGAAGCGCGTCGAGCGCCGCTACGTGATCACGCGCTTCGATTCGCGCCGCAAGATGTCGTGGGACATCGACCGGAGCCTGCGGGAGCGCTACGGAAACGAGGTGTGCGAGACGCGGATCACGGAGAATGTCAGCGTCGCGGAGAGCCCGTCGTTCAACCGTGACGTATTCGCGCACGCGCCGGAGAGCCGCGGCGCGAAAGACCACGCGCAATTGCTCGCCGAGCTTGAGGCGACCGGCTTCCTGCGCTAGCCGCTCCCCAGGTCCTGAGTCCCGGGGCCGGGATCCTCAATCCTTGGATTCGTCCTGCTTGCCGATCAGCGAAATCATGTTCTCGAGGTCGATGTTCTCGCCCTTGACCGGCGGCGCGATCTCGTGGCAGTCGATGATCTCGCAATCGCGGTAGATCTGGCGGATCTTGCGCTCTGCGTCCGTGCGGTCGTGGGCGTGCAGCTGCAGGTTTTCCACCATCATCCCGTTGCGGGTGCGGATCCGGAAGCCATACTTGTTCATCGCTCGGCTCCTCCTGCAGTTTGCCGTGAATCGCGGCGCGGCTCTAAGTTTCGTCCGGCCGCCACTCCGTCTTGTAGCGTTTGAACTTCTGCACGTAATGGTCGGAGGCGCCGTTGATGCGCGCGATCTCCTCGGCCGAGAGCTGGCGCACGACCTTGCCGGGCGAGCCGATCACGAGCGACCCATCCGGTATCTCCTTGCCCTCGGCGATCAGCGAGTTGGCGCCGATCAGGCAGTTCCTGCCGATCTTCGCCCCGTTGAGAATCACGCTCTTGATGCCGATCAGGGTGCCGTCGCCAACGGTGCAGCCGTGCAGCATCGCCATGTGCCCGACGCTCACATTCCTGCCGAGCGTGATCGGGAAGCCGGGATCGACGTGCAGCACGCAGCCGTCCTGCAGCTGCGAGTTCTCGCCGATGGTGATGACGTCATTGTCGGCCCGCACCACGCAGTTGAACCAGACGCTCGCATTGTTCTCGAGCACGACCGAGCCGCTCACCACGGAATTGGGCGCAATCCAGTAGTCGCCCTTGCACGTGATCTTGCGGTCGCCGAGGGAATATTTCATGCGTTGCACATCGTCCGGTTGAGTTTGTCCTGCGATTATACCCAGACGCGCCGCCAGCCGGCGCGCCGGGAAAGCAGACAGA
>JBFKNN010000066.1:0-14283 GCA_041629335.1 Burkholderiales bacterium
GGCGAAAGGCGGAAGGAAAAAGGAGGAAGTAAGATCTCGCTACGGGGCGTTCGCTCTGCCTTTCGCCTTTCGCCTTTCGCCTTTCAACTTACCGCTCACCGTTCGCCGAAGCTCAGTAGCTGAGGTACGTACACCGATCATACGGCGACCCGGCGTGCTTGCGCGAAGTCAGGTCGCGGCGCAGGGGCGGCAGCCAGGGCTGGTTGTAGATTTCCAGTACATGCTGCCGGCTTGCGTCGCCCTTGGGATATTTCGCCTCCCCGTCCATGCAGCACATCGCCACCACGCCCGTCGCGGTGACCGACAGGTCAAACCAGCGGTGGCAGGGCGCATCCGGGACCTGGGACAGCGCGTTCTCGGTCACCACTTCGCCCAGCCAGTCATTGCGGGGCAGGATCGCCGCCTCGAATCCTGGATAGCGCTGGCGCGTCCACTGCAGGAACGCCGCATCGGAAGACAGGTCGCCGGAGACCCGGGTCAGCCGGATCATGAAATCGAGGCCGCCAGCCGTCTTCGCCCGTTGCAGGGCGTCGAGCCGCTGCAGCGTGCGATCGAATGGCAGCTGCATCACCTCCTCGTATTCCTCGGCGTTGTCGTAATTGAGCGACACGTTCAAGTAAGCCATCGCCTTCACCTTCTTCAGCTGCTCGATCTTGCGCTCGGTCAGGGCAGAGCCGTTGGTGATCAGGCTGATCCGCGCACCCGGCAGCTTCGCGCAAGCGAGATCGATGATGTCGAACAGCCGCGGCTCGATGAATGGGTCACTCACCTTGTAGGGAGCGAGCTGGGACATCAGGTTGCGCGGCATCGCCGTGAGATCGTCGATGATCTTCTCGATCAGCGCGTCGAACATCTTGGTGCCCTTGCGCTCGAGCTGGGGATACGGGCAGAAACTGCAGGCCGCATTGCACACCGCCATCGTCTCGATATGCACGATGGCCGGATAATCGAATTAGCCCCGGTCCTTGAGATAATGCGCCTTGGCGCTGATCTGCCGCGCGAGCCCGTCGAAATCGTAGTACGGCCGGGTTGCCCAGTCGCCGAGACTGGAGTCAAGCTTGCCTTTGCCACGGAAGACGTCCCTGAGCAGCGACCTGAGCACGCAGTTGGCGCCTGTTCAGTGCAGACGCGGCGAGTCGCCGCTGCTGTCGGCGGGAATGCCGTTCGCGATCTCGTCAAGCGTCGCCGGCCGAATGCCGACGATGGTGACCAGGAACTTCGCCGTCTGGCCGGCCAGCGGGTGATTGGCGTCTATGGTGACCTTGCCGTCGCCGATGCGCGTCACCCGGAACAGCATCTGCTCGCCGCGCTCGTTCTCGAACGTGACTTCGGACCCGAGCCGCCGGTGCTCGGGCGGCACGTTGTCTATGTCGTCGGTAAACGTGAGCTCCGGCTTGTGCGCGCCGAAGCCGTCCCCTGGCGGCAGCATCACCTCGACCTCTTCTCCGACTCGTCTGCCTTCGAGCGCCCGCTCGATCTTCTCGAACAGCGGCCCGTTGGCGCCGTGCACGTAGCCGACCGGCAGGTCGTAGCGCTCGAACAGCTGCCCCGCCTCGTCCCAGATGGTGTAGGTGAGAAAGACGACCTTGTTGCGCGCTACCGTATCTTCCATGGCCTCGATTCGTTTGTTCTGCACCGCGCGTTGGCCGGACGGCCCCGACCACACCGCCAATGCCGCGCGTTGAACGGCGCGACAGCCCCCGTGCGAACGGGCGAGGCGGAGCCGGCGCGGAGCAGCCGGTCTTGCCGGAGAAAGTATAATGTACGCTTGAGCGATACTCTGCAAAGATTTCTCTTCGAGCACGCCCCCATCCGCGGAGAGATCGTGCAGCTCGACGCCACTTGGCGCGCGGTTCTCGAGCGGCACGAGTATCCGCCGCCGCTGCGCGCGGTCCTGGGCGAGCTGATGGCCGCCGCCGCACTGCTCGCCGGAACCCTCAAGTTCTCGGGTTCCATGGTGCTGCAGGTGCACGGCAGCGGGCCAGTCAGCCTGATCGTCGTCGAGTGCACCAGCGCGCATACCCTGCGGGCCACCGCCAAATGGCGCGGCGAGATCGCCGCCGCCTCGCTGCGCGAGCTCATCGGCAGCGGCCGCTTCGCCATCACCCTGATATCGGACGGCGGCAAGCAGACCTATCAGGGCGTCGTCGCCATCGATGGAGACAGCGTCGCCTCGGTGCTCGAGCACTACATGCGCAATTCCGAGCAGCTCGACACGGTGCTCAAGCTCGCGGCAAGCGATACGCGCGCGGCCGGGCTGCTGCTGCAGAGGCTGCCGGACAGTGCAGCGCAGCACGCCGAGGACTGGCGGCGCACCGCGATGCTGACCGCCACCCTGTCGGCAGCGGAGTTGCTCGCGCTCGTGCCGCAGGACATCCTGCACCGGCTCTATCACGAGGAGGACGTGCGGGTGTTCGACCCGCGCCCGGTGGCGTTCCGCTGCTCGTGCTCGCGCGAGCGGGTGGCCTCGATGCTGCGAATGCTGGGCATCGACGAGGTGCGCGCCATCGTGCGTGAGCGCGGGACCATCGATGTTTGCTGCGAGTTCTGCAACCGCGCCTACACCTTCGACAGCGTCGACGCCGAGCAGGTGCTCGCGGCGGAGCATCCGCAGCGGGCGGGCAAGACCCGGCACTGACGCGTGACGCCTTTCGTCTTTCCGCAGTGCAGCATGCGCCTCGACACCCCGGCAGCGGAGGCGTAAACTGTCCGCTTCAACCCCCTGCAGCAACCCCAATAATCCGTTTTTCTGTTTGGAAACAAATCGTTAAGGAGATGGGCATGAGCAACGGACGCGAAGTGGTGGTATTGAGCGGCGTGCGAACCGCGATCGGCGACTACGGCGGTGCATTGAAGGATCTGGCACCGACCGAGCTCGCGGCGCAGGTGATCAAGGAAGCGGTCAAGCGCTCGAAGGTCGAGCCCAAGGACGTCGGCACCCTCGTGTTCGGCAACGTGATTCACACTGAAGCCAAGGACATGTACCTGTCGCGCGTCGCGTGCCTCAAAGGCGGGCTGCCCCAGGACACCACCGCGTTGACCGTGAACCGCCTGTGCGGCAGCGGGCTGCAGGCGATCGTCAGTGCCTCGCAGGCCATCATGCTCGGCGATGCCGACGTCGCGGTCGGCGGCGGAACCGAGTCGATGAGCCGCGGCGCCTACATCCTTCCCACCATGCGCTGGGGCCAGCGCATGAACGACGGCGGCGTAGTCGACATGATGGTCGGCGCGTTGACCGACCCGTTCGACACGGTGCACATGGGCATCACCGCCGAAAACATCGCCGAGAAGTGGAAGATCACGCGCGAGCAGCAGGATGAATTCGCGGTGGAAAGCCACCGCCGCGCGATCAACGCGATCGAGAAGGGCTACTTCAAGGACCAGATCCTGCCGATCGAGTTGAAGACGCGCAAAGGCACCACGGTGGTTGACCGCGACGAGCATCCCCGCGCGGACGCGAGCGTCGAAGGCATGGCCAAGCTGCGCGCCGTGTTCAAAAAGGAAGGCGGCACCGTTACTGCCGGCAACGCCTCGGGCATCAACGATGGCGCGGCCGCGGTGGTGCTGATGGAGAAGGGCGCGGCGCAGAAGAAAGGGCTCAAGCCGATGGCGCGCCTGGTCTCCTACGGGCTCGCAGGCGTCGACCCGAAGATCATGGGCATCGGCCCGGTGCCGGCCGTGACCAACGCGCTCAAGAAAGCCGGGCTCACCATCGACCAGATGGACGTGATCGAGTCGAACGAAGCGTTCGCGGTGCAGGCGCTCGCGGTCTCGTGCGACCTCAAGCTCGATCCGAAGAAAACCAACCCCAACGGCGGCGCGGTGGGTCTCGGTCACCCGATCGGCGCCACCGGCGCGGTTCTCGCGGTGAAGGCGCTATATGAACTACAACGCACCGGCGGCAAGTACGCGCTGGTCACCATGTGCATCGGCGGCGGTCAGGGTATCGCCGCGGTGTTCGAGCGGATGTAGTCGAACGTCTCACCGCTAAACTGAAAACGCCGCGCGCTGCGCGGCGTTTTTCATTGCAGCGCCCTCACCAGCAATGACCGCTGCAGACGGTGTAAGATGCGACCATCCCCCGTTTTTGCAGCGAGCGGCGCTGCGCCATCAGAGAAGGAGGAAGCACGATGACGAAACCCTTGGGCAACGAAGACCTTTCCGAAAAACCCGGCGAGCGTGTGATCGACAAGGCGGAGCTGCCGCCGGAGGGCATCACCAACGAGAACGACGTGATGACCGAGACGATGCCGGGCGAGATGCAGCTGAAGCGCGGCAAGTCGGGCCAGTTCGAGATCTTCTGCGACGAGCCCAAGCGCATCGGCGGCAGCGACAAATATCCTTCGCCAATGGCCTATCTGGCAATGTCGATAGGATTCTGACTGCTCACCCAGGTTGCGCGGTACGCGCACATGATGAAGATGAAGGTGAGCGGCGCGAGCTGCCGGGTCATACTCCGCAAGCACTTGGGCGGGTCGGTGATGAAGGGCACGGTGTTTAACCGCTGGGAAGGCGTCACCACGCACTTGAAGGTCGACAGCGATGAGCCGGCGGAGAAGCTCGCGCACCTGATCAAGAACGCCAAGGCCGGCTGCTTTGCCGAGGGCCTGATCACCCAGCAGGTGCCGTTGACGAGCCACGTCGAACTGAACGGCAAGCCGTTTCACCTCGAGGACGTCACCGGGAAGTAGTGCGGCGCCGGGCGCGAGCTCGATTGGGCTCGCACCCGGTATCGACAACTGTTGAGGAGGCCGCCATGACCCTGAAGCTCAACCACCTGCACTTGAAAACCCGTGATCCGGAGAAGACGGTGAAGTTCTACGTCGACAACCTCGGCGCCACGATCGTCAGCAAGAATCCCAACGGCTACCGCCTCGATCTGCACGGTCTCTCGCTCAACGTCACGGGCTTCCTGAAAGACCAGAAGCGCGATCAGATCTACGGCATGGAGCACATCGCGATCGATACCGACGAGCTCGACGCACTCGTGGAGAAGCTCAAGGCCCAAGGCATCCACATCCTCGAGCAGACCACGGTCTCGGGCGGGCGGCGGGTGTGCTTCTTCGAAGGCCCGGACGGCGTTCAGCTCGAGTTCATCGAAATGAAGGCTGCTTGAGGCGGGGGCAACTGCCCTGCTCACGTCCCCGCCAGCGCAGCGAACGCTTTTTCCAGCGCCGCTTCGGCTTGCGCCAGTCGTCCGGTGCGATCGTTGAGCCAGGCGCGATCGGCGGCGATGCGCGCGCGTTCTTCTGACAGCATGCGGTTGACTTCGGCCGGTTGCGGCCCGCCGGTGCCCTTGCGGCCGAACACCATGTATTCCGCGCTGATGATTTCCCGGAATTCGGTGTCGCCGAGCGGGAAAGTCTTTTTTGTGTCGCTTTCATAGAGGCGCGCCGCGTCTGCATAGGGGATATCGCGCAGCGCCAGACCCTTCCCCCGCCCGTAGTCCGTGAGCTTCGACGCGAAATGGTGACCGATGCGAAACGGCACGTCGGCCTTCTGCATCAGCGCATCGGCGATCTCGGTCGTCGTCGAGTAATCGGCGTCGACCTCGGCCCGGGCGCGCTCCGGGTTGACCACGATCCCGTCCACGACCTGCTGCAGGAGCCGGAACACCTGCAGCGGGCGGCCGCACGGCACGGGGTCATACATGCGGTAGTCGAACATGCCGGTGCGGTTGTTGTGCGCGATCAGGAACACGGTCTGCATATCGCCCAGCATGATGCTCGCCTGCGCGCGCAGCTGCTCCAGCGCCGCGGGATTCCGTTTCTGCGGCATGATGCTGGATACACCCGTCAATTCGCCTTCGGCGAGAATGAACCACGGCACCGGCTCGGCATACTGCGCGTGGATGTCCTGCGCGAACTGCCCGATCTGGACAGCGGCAATGGCCAACGCGGCTGCGACGTCGAGCGCGCTGTCCACGGGCGCAAGATGGTTCGCGTCGTAGGCATTTTCGACAAGCCCTTCGAAGCCCAGAAGCCCGGCCAGGCGCTCACGGTCGATCGGGAAGCTCGATGTGGCGAGCGCGGCAGCGCCCAGCGGGTTGCGGTTGACCCGTTGATACGCCTGCTGCAGCCGCTCGCTCTGGCGGGCGAACGCCTGCGCGAGCGCGTGCAGGTAATGCGCGAACGTGGTGGGCTGCGCCTGCACGCCGTGCGTATACGCTGGAATGATCGTCTCAGTGTGCCCGCTCGCCAGCGCGATGAGCTTCTCGCGCGCGGCGACCAGCGCCTCGAGTTCTTTCAGCAGCCCGTCGCGCAGGTTCATGCTCGCGATGGTCGAGGCAAGATCCTGGCGGCTGCGCCCGCTGTGCAGCCGCGATGCATCGGGTCCGACGACCGCGGTCAACTTCGGCTCGTAGTCGAGATAGTCGGCGGTTTGCCGTGGGGACCCCGCGCGCTCGTGCTCGATCACCTGCGCGATGCCCGCCGCGATCCGGCCGGCAACCGCATGCGGCACGATGCCGGTCCCGCGCAGCATGACGATCGAGGCCTTGTTGATCTGGTCGAGAAACTCGACGGAGCGCCCGCCGCCGCGGAAGACCTGGTTGATATCCAGGGCGCCGGTCGTTGAAGCAGAGTGGCCCACGTGGCACTCCCTCTCTGTCCTGGTTGATGCGGCCATTTTACGGCGGCATCGAACGAACCGGTAACGCTCGCCGCCCGAGCGGCGGTGCCCCATTTCCGACGAGTCCAGGCTCGAAATACCCTGCGCCGCCGGTAATATCGAGCCCGGCCCTTTCAGTTTGTTGCGTCGGGCGCGGCTTTAGCGCACCAACGACCAAGCCGCTACAGCGGCCTTACCATCACCTTGCGCCACTTGATTGGCCCGCCGGGCTCTTTGCCGCGGTTGCCGAACTGAAGCGCGAATGGCCCCTGCTTGTAGGTGCCGTCGCGGGTGTAGACCGTTACGGTTCCGTTGAACACGAGGGTCAGCTCGGGACCCTTTGCGGTTATATGGTATGTGTTCCAGCCGCCGGTGGTCTTGTAGATCGGCGGCACGGGCACTCGGGCGAAATTGACAATGGCACCCGTGGAATATTCCGCGCCGGGGCGCTGGTCGTAGATGTTCGCCTCGTAGGCGTTGTCGGCGCCTATCTTCTTGGGATCGGACGCACGGAAGAAGATGCCGCTCTGCGTGGTTTGATCCGCCCAGAACTCGGCATAGATCTCGAAATCCGTGTACGAGTTCTTCGAGACGAGATAGCCGCCCTTGCCCTTGTCGCCCACGATCGCGCCACCCTCCGCCCGCCAGTTGGCGTCGCCGATGCGGTCGAAGTTCTCGATGCCTTTGTCGCCGTCGATCAGCGTGACCCACCCTCCGCCGGACGGAGTGGCGCAGCCCGCAACAACCAGCGCGGCGGCAAGCAGCAGGGTTATGAAGGATAGCCGTTTCATTATTGTCTCCTCCCGAGTGAATGGCGATCGAGCGACCGCCAGGAATCCGGATTCTGCGCTGCTCCATGACGCTGTCAATAGAACCGTGACGCAGGTCCGTGCCGGCTGACGAGACACGCCTGGCAGGGCGGTTTTCGCATCCGCACCCCCTTGTCTTCCGGGAACCCGTTGATACGCCAGCGATTATCCACGCCCCGATCCGGCTCTTGCAGCGGGAGCGGCGCCACGACGACCTGCCGGCGACCAAAGCAACCGGGCGAACAGGAGCGCATGAAGCGACCGAACTCTGCCGCTCTGCCTGGGAGCAGACCGCGCTGCCCCAGATCACGGGCTCCATGTCACGCGCCGCCGCTTAACCTGGCGAGCGGGCTTCAGACCCATATTGACTGATCAGTCATTCAATGAAATACTGTGCGTCATGTCTCCCCGCCGTTACCGCATGGAAGCCCGCGCCGAAAGCGCCCAGGAAACCCGCCGCCGCATCGTGCGCGCAACCTACGAGCTGCACGCCGAGAAGGGCATTGCCGCAACCAGCATGCGAGACATCGCCGAGCGCGCTGCCGTCGCGGTCGGAACGGTCTACCACCATTTCCCGACCTACGACGAGGTGATCAATGCCTGCGGAGCGTACACGGTCGAGCTCACGCAGCCGCCCAGCGCGGAGATGCTCTCCGGCATCGCCGCGCCAGCCGCGCGACTGCGCGCGGTCGTCGACGCGCTGTTTTCGTTCTATCGGCGTTGTCCCGGCTTCGCGCGGGTGCGGGCCGACCGCGACAAGTTCGCACAGCTGGAACGGTTCATGAGCGCCGAGGAAGGCAACCGGCGCAAGCTGCTGGCCGCTGCGCTCCATCCCCGCAAGATCGATCGGCGGGCACTTGCCGTTGCGTTTGCCATGCTCGATGTGGCCGTGTACCGCGCGCTCGGCGCGAGCGGTCTCAGCCACGCGGCCGCGGTGCAGGAGATCACCGGCCTGCTCGAGCGCTTCCTGCTCGCGCCGGGCGCCACGCGCGAGTCGGCACGGAAGCGACCGGCCCCGGCCCGTGACTGAAGGCAGCGCCGGCCCATCCATTCAACCCAAGGAAAGGAAGCCACATGATCGTCAACACCGTAATCGGCACGCGCATCGACGAGATCGCCGAGAGCATCTACCGCATCAGCACGCCCGTTCCACCGAGCGGGTCCGCGGGCGGCTTCTCGTTCAACCAGTACCTTGTCGTCGACGATGCGCCGCTTCTCTTCCATACCGGAATGCAGTCGCTGTTCGCGCCGGTGTGTGAGGCGATCGAAAGCGTGCTGTCGGTGTCTCGCCTGCGCCACATCGGCCTCTCGCACGTCGAAGCGGACGAGTGCGGCGCGCTCAACGCATTCCTCGCGGCCGCGCCCCGCGCGCAGGCGGTGTGCAGCCGCGTCTGCGCGGCGATCTCGCTTCAGGATCTCGCCGCGCGCCCTGCGAGAGGCCTCGCCGACGGCGAAGTCCTTGCCCTGGGGCGGCACAATCTCCAGTGGCTCGATGCGCCGCACGTGCCGCACAACTGGGAAACCGGATATCTGTACGACCGGACCACCGGCACCTTCTTCTGCGGCGATCTCTTCGTGCAGGGCGGCCACGACCTTCCTCCGCGCATCTCGAGCGATATTCTCGAGCCCGCGGAAGCGTTTCGGCGCGCCGAGCCGGACATGGGCCTTCCCCCCTCATGGAGCCTCGGCCCCGGCACGCGCGAAACGCTCGAACGGTTCGCCGCGCTGCGACCGGTGACGCTCGCGTGCATGCACGGCAGCGCTTGGCACGGCGCCGGCGACGTTGCCGCGGCAATGCTCACTGGTCTCGCCGACCGCCTCGTCGGACGGGATGCACGGGCGCCCGCAATCGCAGCGTGAGGTCGCGACGAGCCGGATGCCGACCACGTTCGGGGGCGGCATCCCCACACCCCGAGCCATCCACTAAGCGTCGCTAAGGTTTGTCCGGCGCGATTATTCCCCCGTCCTCGGTGTGCTTTGCGTCGACAGCTTTTCGAAGAGCGGATGACTGGTGAAGAAGAAAGAATTCACATAGCCCATCGAGGGAGTTAGACTGTTTTCTATCGACCGCCGCCGGTCCACCGCCGCTGAACAGCGATGCGAAACATCATCGTCCTTCTGCTCGCAGCCGTCCTGCCGTTGACGGCCTCGGCCCAGCAGGGGCTCCCCGAGATAAAGACGCGCGCCGGGGCGCTCGCGGCGCTCGAAAGAGCCGACGCCCGCCACCGTGCCGCCGGCGTCCTCTACATCGGGCGCACCGGTCTCGCCGCCGACGGGCCGCTGCTGGTGAAGCGCCTCACCGACGACGACCCGATCGTACGCGCGTTCGCCGAACAGAGCGTGTGGCGGGTGTGGAGCCGCTCCGGCGATCCGGAGATCGACAAGCTGCTCACGGCCGGAATCGAGGAGATGGAGCTGGGCTTGTACACGGAAGCGATCCACACGTTCAGCCGCGTGGTCGAGCGCAAGCCGGAGTTCGCGGAAGGCTGGAACAAACGCGCGACGGCGCTGTTCCTGGCGGGCGACCTGCACCGGTCCCTCGCCGATTGCGACGAGGTGATGAAGCGCAACCCGCAGCACTTTGGCGCGCTGTCGGGCTACGGGCAGATCTACTTCCGGCTGGAACAGTACGAGAAGGCGCTCGATTACTTCCGGCGCGCGCTCGCGGTGAATCCGAACCTGGAGGGCGTGGAGACCACGATCCGCGGGATCGAGAGGCTGATGCGCGAGAAAGGCCGGCGCTTCATCTAGCGTTGCGGTAAAGCCTCACCGCCAAGGGCGCAAAGGCCGCACAGGAAGCAATAATCAAGACCTAAGGTCGCAAAGACAACGCCAAGGAGATGAAGAATTCGATGTCCGCCGGCCGGCGGTCGTGGTTTCTTTCCCTTCCTCCTTCCTCCTTCCTCCTTTCGCCTTTCGCCTTTCACTCAGATGATCTGGTTCTGCGCGATCAGGGTCTTCTGGAGCTCGGCAATGTTGACTGCCCTGGGCTCCACGCCCGCCCGGATGGCCAGGGCGGCCGCCGTGCCCGTCGCCTGACCGGTCATCATGCAGGCCGCCTGCGAGCGCGTGCATCCCTGCGCGACGTAATCGGCCGATATGCAGCGGCCGGCCACGAGAAGGTTCTTGATCCCCGCGGGGACCAGCACCCGGTACGGTACATGGAACCACCCCGCGCCGCCGACTTCGGCCAGCATCAGCGATTGCTTGCCGTCCTTGTCGTGCACGTCGACGACGCTGCCGTACCTGCCTATCCCGTCGTCGAACGTCCTGCCGGAGAGCACATCATCTTTGGTCAGGGTGTAATCGCCGACGATGCGCCGCGAATCGCGCACGCCCACCGCCTGCGCCGTGTGGACCAGGTACGAATCCTCATAGCCCGGAACATACTTGCGGTAGAACGCGGCCATCCTCACCGCGATGTCGCGCATGGCAATGGTGGCCTCGGTGAGCTGCTGCCGGTCCGTCGCGTCGACGTTGTAGGCCATGTCCATGTTGTGGGAAACCAGGTCGTAGCGGAACCTGCCGTTGCGGAACATCGGCCGCGCCATGTAGGTGAGCGTGTCCGGATTCACCTTCTCGATGCCGTGCGGTATCGGATAGTCGCCGTTGGCCAGCGCCTCCTTGATCTTCGCCTTGAAGGGCAAAACCGTGAACGGCTTGCCTTCGCCGCGCAGGCGCTCGACCGTCGTGACGTACTCCGGGCCGAATTCGTCCGGGTTGCGCCGGACGTAATCCAGCGTTTTCTCCAGATTCACGCCGCCGATGATGAAGTAGAGCGTCATCGGCTGGCCGTAGCCTGTTTCCGGATCGCCCTTCTCGAAGCGGGCGCCGGCTGCCGCGCACACTTCCCCGTCGCCCGTCGCGTCGATCGTGATTTTCGCCGTGACCTCGACCCGCTCCTGCATGTTTTCGATCACGACGCCGTTGACGGTGTGGTCGGACATCAGCACGTCCGTCGACTGCGCGTAGTACCACACATCGACGCCGGCTTCCACGACCATCCGCTCGATCATCCATTTCGCCATTTCCGGATCGAACAGCTGCCGCGCGGTGGCCTGCCCCTTCGCTCCCCACGCCGAGCCGGCCTCCAGCATCCGGTCGATGTACTCCTGCGCGATCGAGAACACGACCTGCTGGTCGTCGAACGAGCTCTCGTAGCCGGCTATCATCACCTTCTTCTCGTCCGCGGTCTTGGGTGCCCGCATGTGCCGCATAGAGCGGATCATCATCACCATGCCCCCGGAGTGGGTGCCGCCGAGGTGATCGCGTTTTTCGACGAGCAACGCCTTGGCGCCGTTCCTCGCGGCCGCGATCGCCGCAACGAAGCCCGCGGTGCCGCCGCCAACCACCAAGACGTCAGTCTCGACCTTCCTGGTCGGTTTTCCCGCTCTCGAGCCCATCGCTTCCTCCTCCGAAAATACTCGCGCAAAACCCGGCATCAGCGATTGTCCCGCTTCGACCCGGGTGGCCAGCAGTTCGCAGACTACCCCCGGAGGACTGCGGTGCTTCTTGACCTACCGCAAAGTTCGTTGCCGCAGTGGAATCCGGGCGGCCGGAGTCGATAGTCAGCGCACGCCGCGGAACCCATCGAGCCCGGCCTGTTCTGCGCTGCTTGGCGTACCCCGAGGGGTGTCGAGGTTCCTGGCGGGAAAGCAATTGGCCGCGCCGCGCGATGCTATGATTCGGCGTGATGTTTCTCCTGCCGGCACGCATGCGCACCTGCGTCATTCGCGGAAGCAGCGCAATTCCGGCGCCAGTCGATTCCCGCCGCGCGCCGCTTGCATGAACCACGACCCCGCCGCCCCCGACGACGAGTCGCGGCAGTATCCCTATTGGCGCACCAACCGGCGGGCGCTGCCGGTCGCCAATCTGGTGTGCAGCCTCGGCTTCGGCCTCGCGTGGCCGTTTGTCCCGCTGATGGTGCGCGGGCTGGGCGTGCAGGAGAATCTGCTCACCTGGGTCGGCAATATGCTGCTGGTGTTCTACCTGATCAGCTTCGCGGTCAATCCGATCTGGGGCAGCATTGCCGATCACTACGGCCGCAAGCCGATGGTGCTGCGCGCCATGCTCGGGATGGGTTTTGCGATGATGCTGGTGCCGCTGGCGCCGACGCCGATGTGGTTCGCAGCGCTCTTCATGCTGATCGGCGTATTCAACGGCTTCACCCCGGCCGGCATGGCGCTGCTGGTGGCCAACACGCCGCCGACACGCATCGGCAGCTCGGTATCGCTCGCGCAGACCGGCGGCCTGGTCGGACAGGCGCTGGGACCCGCCGTCGGCGCCGCGCTCGCCGCGCTGATCGACCGGCAGCACTGGCTGTTCTGGATCAGCAGCGGCTTGATGCTGAGCGGCGGCATGCTGGTCGTCCTGTTCGTGCACGAGGTGAAGCAGCTCGCGCCCGGCCCCTGGCGTCCGCAGTGGCTCGGCAGCCTGCGCGAGCTGCTGGTGGTGCCGCGCATCGGGCTGCTCTTCCTGCTGGCGTTCCTGTTCTCGGTGATGTGGCACGGCAGCGTGACCAACATCAGCGTCTTCGTGCTGCAACTGCTGGAAGCGCAGGGCGCGGACGCCGGCGAGGAGGCGTTCTGGATCGGAGCCGCGGCGATGGCGCTGGCGTTCTCTATGATGGTCGCGATGCCGCTGTGGGGACGGGTGCTCGACCGCGTCGGGCCGGCGCGCGTGCTGGCGTTCTCCGCCGCCGCCACCGTCGTCACCCACTTGCCGCTGCTGGTGTTGCAGACGCCGCTGCAACTGGTGCTGGCGCGCGTGGCATTCGGCCTCACCGCGGCCGCGATGCCGCCGGCGATCTTCCAGCTCCTGCGGATTCACGCACCGCCGGGCAAGGACGCGCGCGCGATTTCCTGGGCGACCGCGTTCACCTTCATCGCGATGGGGCTTGCGCCGTTTTTCGCGGGGCTGATCGGTCCGGTGCTGGGGCTGCGCGCTTACTTTGCTCTCGCCATCCTCGCCATGCTCGCGGGCCTGGTGCTGTGGCTGCGCTCGGAGAAGGCGGGGTCGGAGTAACTTTGTCCCCGCGCATCACCATTGCGGCGCGGAGATCGTGCGCGTTCCCCGCCCTTACCACCGGATGACGAACCAAAGCGCGTAAAAATCGAGGATCGCGTGGCTGACGATCAGCGGCCACAGCTTCCCGCAGCGGACGAAGATGTAGGCCTGGATGAGGCCGTACATCGCGGGGAAGGGGAATGCGGTGAGGCCCTGGTACAGATGATAAGAGACGCGAATCGCCACGCTTACGTTCACCGCGGTGGCGACGCCGAAGCGCTGCCGCAGGGCGGTGATCACGTAGCCGCACACGAACAGCTCCTCGTACACCGGGTTGACGATGGAAAGCACCAGGACGGACGAGAGGCTGGGCCCGCCGAGCGGGACGTAGCTCTCGTGGGCTTCCAGCGCCGAGCCAATGTTTCCGAACAGCCCCTTCAGCACAGCGGTAATGATCCAGTCCCCGGCAATGGTCGCGGCGGCGACGCCGATGCCCAGAACCGTCAGCACGCGCGTGACACCCATCGGAAAGTCGGCCGGCCGCCACCCGCGGGCGAAAAGGACCGACATCACGACCGGCGCCATCAAGAGCTCGTGCATCACGATCCCGTAGAGGTGGTTTGACGTAAAGAAGCTCATCGGCCCGGCTTCTGCGTGCGCCTTTCCGGTAGCCAGGGAATACAGTGAAATCAGGATGGACGTGCCGAACGCGGCAGCAACCACCACCACGAACTCGCCCGCGGAGAACCTGTCCCGGCGCATTCAGTCGGTCTCGAGCGGCCGCATCGTGATCGGGGGCGGGCGACAGACTACGAGGGCGTCACCGAGATTCCCGCCTTCCAGCCCTTGACGGGGGAAC
>JBFKNN010000067.1:0-14172 GCA_041629335.1 Burkholderiales bacterium
CACCGCGCAATAGGCGAAGTAGATCTCCTGCGCCGCGGCCAGCACCGGAACGGCGCCCGCGGTGAGGCCGGCCAGGATCATCAGCAGGACCGTTTGCGACGCGGGATCACCGGGGACGAAGAACAGCACGCCCGCCGCGCCCCACTGCAGCGCGGTGACGACGACGCCGGCGAAAAAGCGCCAGTACCAGGGCCGGATGTTCTCGACGGCCGGCGCGGCGCGGCGGAAAGCGATCGTCAGTGCGATGCGCGCGAGCGCGATCACCAGCGCCGCGCCGACCCAGGAGAGGATCAGCACCGGGTCGATCTTGCCCCACGCAAGCACGCCGATCGCGAAGGCGATGACGATGTTGACCGCCTGGCCGAGGGCCGCGTTGCCGTAAAGGACGTACACGCGCTCGCCGAAGATCGTGGCGTCGAGCTGGTGCTCCTGGGACGCGTCGAACGCGAATTTGGCCATTGGGGCTTTCGTGCGGCGTCGTTACAGAGGGGATTCTACGGCCGGGGCGCCGCCCCGGCCAGCGCAGTTGCGTGAGGGTGGAAAGCGAATGCCGAATGGCGGAAGGCGAAAGGACAACGGCGTGCGCAGGAGAACCGGCAGGGCGCAGCTTTAGCGCGCCGCTGCGCTCTGTCGTCTGGTGCGCTGAAGCCGCACCCTACGCTCAACCAATCGCCAATCGCCAATCGCCGATTTACGTGCGCCAGGGCTCGACCGCCTCCGCGTCGATGCCGAAGGCCCCGATCGCACAGGTGACGGTGGATGCCGGCAGGACCTCCTGGTCGGCGAGCGCCTTCAGCGCCGCGACCGCAACGTGGCCGCGGTCGACCTCGAAGAAGCGCCTGAGCCGCGCCCGCGTGTCGCTGCGGCCGAAGCCGTCGGTTCCCAGCACGGTGTACGGGCGCCGCATGAGGCTCCGGATCTGCTCCGGGAAGCCGCGCACGTAATCGGTGGCCGCAACCGCGGGGCCGGGATGGTCTTTCAGGCAGCGCTCGACCCAGCTCTCCCGCGGCGGCGCCTCCGGGTGCAGACGGTTCCAGCGCTCCGCGCGCACGCCGTCGCGCGCGAGCTCGGTAAAGCTCGTGACGCTCCACACGTCGGCGGCGACGCCGTAATCCTTTTCCAGGATCTCTGCTGCCGCCAGCACCTCGCGCAGGATCGTCCCGCTGCCCATCAACTGCACGCGCTGGCGTGCCCCGCCGCCTTTGCGCAGCAGATACATGCCGCGCAGGATGCCTTCCTCGGCGCCGTCCGGCATCGCCGGGTGCGGATAGTTCTCGTTGGTGACGGTGAGGTAGTAGAAAACGTCTTCCTGTGCATCGAGCATGCGGCGCATGCCGTCGCGCACGATCACCGCGAGCTCGTGGCCGAAGGTCGGGTCGTAGGCCACGCAGTTGGGAATCAGCGCCGCCATCGCGTGGCTCGAGCCGTCCTGGTGCTGCAGGCCCTCGCCGGAGAGCGTTGTGCGGCCCGAGGTCGCGCCGATGAGGAATCCGCGTGCCCGCGAGTCTCCGGCGGCCCACAAGAGGTCGCCGATCCGCTGGAAGCCGAAGATCGAGTAGAAGATATAGAACGGCAGCATCGGCACGCCGTGCGCGCTGTAGGCGGTGGCCGCGGCGTTCCACGACGAGATCGCGCCCGCCTCGGTGATCCCTTCCTCGAGAATCTGCCCGTTTTTCGCTTCCTTGTAGTACAGAAGCTCGTCGCGGTCCTCCGGCTCGTAGACCTGGCCGGCCGACGAGTAGATCGCGAACTGCCGGAACAGCGTCTGCATGCCGAAGGTGCGCGCTTCGTCGGCGACGATCGGCACCACGTGGCGGCCGAGCGCCGGATCCTTCAGCAGCTGCGACAGCAGCCGCACGAAAACCATGGTCGTCGATTCCTCGCGCGTGCCGGAGCCCGCGAGCAGCTTGTCGAAACTCCGCCCCGCCTCGGCGCCGTTCCGGAGCGGCGGAACCGGCAGCTTCGGCGCCTCGGCCGAGCGCGCCGGCAGGTAGCCGCCCAGCGCGCGGCGGCGCGCGTGCAGGTACTTCATCTCGGGCATGTCCTCGGCCGGCTTGTAGAAGACGAGCTTCTTCACGTCCTCGTCCGAGAGCGGCAGCGCGAAGCGATCGCGGAACGCGATCAGCGCGTCGTCCTCCAGTTTCTTCGCCTGATGCGCGCCCATGCGTCCCTGGCCCCAGTGGCCCATGCCGTAGCCTTTCTTGGTCTGGGCGAGGATGACGGTCGGGCGGCCGCGGTGGTGCACGGCGGCGTGGTATGCCGCGTAGACTTTCATCGGGTCATGGCCGCCGCGGCGCAGACGGTCGATGTCGTCGTCGGACAGATCGGCGGCGATCTTCTGCAGCTCGGGATACTTGTTGAAGAAATGCTCGCGGTTGAAGCGTCCGTCGGTGGCGGCGTACTTCTGCAGCTCGCCGTCGACGGTCTCGTGCAGGCGCTTGAGGATCACGCCCTCCTTGTCGCGCGCGAACAACGGATCCCAGTCCGAGCCCCACAGGAGCTTCACTACGTTCCATCCGGCGCCGGCGAACAACCCCTCGAGCTCCTGGATGATCGAGCCGTTGCCGCGCACCGGCCCGTCGAGGCGCTGCAGATTGCAGTTCACGACGAAAATCAGGTTGTCGAGCTGCTCGCGCGCGGCGAGCGAGAGCCCCGCGAGCGACTCGGGCTCGTCCATCTCGCCATCGCCGACGAACGCCCACACTTTGCGGTCGGACGTCGGGCGGATGCCGCGGTCCTCGAGGTAGCGCGTGAAGCGCGCCTGGTAAATGGCGTTGATCGGGCCGAGGCCCATCGACGCGTTGGGGAACTGCCAGAAATCCGGCATCAGCCACGGGTGCGGGTAGGACGACAGGCCGACGCCGCGGCCCGCGCTCTCCTGGCGGTAGTTGGCGAGCTGCGCTTCGGTAATCCGCCCTTCGAGAAACGCGCGCGCGTAGACCCCGGGCGAGGAGTGCGGCTGGAAGTAGACCAGGTCGCCGTCGGCACCGCCGCGGAAGAAATGGTTGAAGCCGACCTCGAACAGGTCGGCGGCGGAAGCGTAGGTGGCGATGTGGCCGCCCAGCTCGGCGTGGGCACGGTTTGCGCGCACCACCATCGCCAGCGCGTTCCAGCGCACCAGCGCGGTCAGCCGCTCTTCGAGTGCGAGATCGCCGGGGTAAGGCGGCTGCTCGGAAAGGGGGATCGTGTTGACGTACGCGGTGGTGGCGTTCAACTTCAGCCGGCGGCAGGCGCGGCGCGCGCTGTCGACCAGCTGCTGCAGCAGAAATTCGGCGCGCTCCTCGCCCTCGGCCTCGATCAGCGAGTGCAGCGACTCGAGCCATTCCCGCGTTTCCTGCGGGTCGGGATCGGAAAGATAGCCCATGCGTCCTCCGGGGAGTGGATCAGCCCATGTTACGCCGCCGGGCGGGAACGGGGATTGCGAAATACGCTTGCGTGTCGGGCTACAGAGCAATAAGATTGCCAAGTATGGCTGAAAAACAGCAGAAAATTGCAGAAACGGCGTTGGACGAAACCGACTGGCGCATCCTCGGCGCGCTCCAGGACAACGCGCGCGTCGCCAACAGCGAGCTGGCGGAAAAAGTATTTCTCTCGCCTTCGCCGTGCCTTCGCCGCGTGCGCGAGCTCGAGGAGCGCGGGGTGATCCGGCGCTACGTCACGCTGCTCGACGCGCTCGCCGTCGGCCTCACCGTGAGTGTCTTCATCCAGGTGAGCCTGGAGAAGCAGGTGCAAAACGCGCTCGATGCGTTCGAGCGCGCGGTGCTCGCGCGCGAGGAGGTGATGGAGTGCTACCTCATGACGGGCGATGCCGATTACCTGCTGCGGGTGGTGGTGCGCGACGTGCAGTCGCTCGAGCGTTTCATCATCGATTTCCTCGCGCGCATCCCCGGGGTGGCGAGCATCAAGTCGAGCTTCGCGTTGAAGCAGGTGAAATACAAGACCGCGTTGCCGCTGCCGGTGCCCCCCGTGAAGAGCGCGCGGTCTCGGTCAAGAGCTTGAACCGCCAAGATCTTGATACCCCCTTGAGGGGTGCGCCAAGGCTGCCCGAAACCCCTTGAACGGTGACCGGTGAGCGGTAGGGTGGGCGGAGCCCACCGCCTTAAGCGCTTCACCGCGAAGGCCGCAGAGGCTCTCGATACCCCTCGAGGTATACGCCAGAGGAGAAGAATAAGACCTAAGAGCGCGAAGACAACGACAGGGCAGCGATAAACTCGTCAAACCTGGCTCTCTGCGCAGCTCGCCACTCAGGGTTTTTCAGCGCCAATCACGAATCACGGGTTCTAGGCACCGGTCACCGGTCACGGCCTCGACGGTCGTGAATGCCGCTGCGTAATGCATGATTTCCGGGACAACGCAACCGCCCGACATCGCAGCTCGATCAAGAAGAGCCGTCTTTGACCTGCGTCAATGCAGCGGGGAACGGTACTCATAAAATTTATTATCGGCGGCGAAGTCTCGTGCGCCGCCAGCTTTCGAAGGCGGACACCAATGAACACTCGACATCTTCTGAATTTTCGTGCGCCGGCGGTCGTGCTCGCGGCGATCTTGTTCGTGGCCGGAAACTCGTTGGCCCAAGCTCTCGGACTGGATGTTCCTGCCACCGGTATGTTTGCGGACCCGCTGGGAGTTGGCAGTACGGGGTTATTGTTGATGTGGGCGGTGGGCCATTGTGACAGCATGGACGGCCCGGTGATCTCGCTGGCGAAGAAAGCGCTCGAAACCCGAAATGTGAATCTCGTGCTGCCCTGGGTGCGGGCGCAGGACGAAGACGAGATCCGCAAGGCGTTCGACCACGCGCTGTCGGTGCGCCAGCTTGCCCCGCGGGCACGGGAACTCGCCGACAGGCATCTCTTCGAGACGCTGGTGCGCATTCATCGCGCCGGCGAAGGCGCGCCGTTCACCGGCTTGAAGCCGGCCGGCCTCGATCTCGGGCCGGCGATTCCGGCTGCCGATCGTGCTCTGCAGGATGGCTCGGTGGATGCCGTGATACGCCTGGTAGCGGACGCAGTGGAACGGGGCATACGCGAGCGCTTTCGGTCCGCGTGGAACAGGCGGCACTTTGATCCGAACGATGTGGCGGCTGGCCGCGAGTATGTCGAAGCCTATGTGCCTTACATTCATCTTGTCGAGCGCCTGTACGACACAGCAAAGGCGCCGACCCACGGCCATCATCACGAGCCTGAACCGGCCGCGGCTCATGCGCATTAGGAAGATCGGGGACAGACCACCATTTCCGCCTGCTTAACCGAAGAACGCAATCTGCTTCGCTTTTCGCGTCAAGCCAAGGCCGGGGAGGCGAGGTCCAATATCTGGCACCTTTTGGCCGATTAGCGCAAAGTTGATTGATCTGCGTCAATATGCGGGCACTGCCGACGCGCTACAAAGAAAGCGGATAGAGAGCGCGGCACCCGCTCGCACCAAGTTTAGAACGCGCTTTTCGAGATTTCCCCACCGGGGTTCTCCTCCTCCGGCCCCGGTTGCTGGTTGCTTACGAGGCAACCGGCCGAACGCGGCGGTCTGACCGTCGCGTTCTTTCTTTTCCGGCGTCATTCTGATCGCGCAGCTTTCCAAGTGGGGGCAAATGGAGTCAGTGTAACTTCTTCTTGTGCCCGCGCGTTCGATCAAGACAAAGCCCACTCTGACCAGTCACTTAACGGACGGTCACGGTTGTTCCGCTGGGTTGATTGATCGCTACTGGATAAGCTTTGACAGCAGGATCAGGATGGGCCCTGGCAGGATGGCGACAGCGATCAGCAGCAAGTACGCGGGAAAAGAATAAAGTCGGCTCATGCCCGCCATCATCGCGATGCCGCCGCCGCCTCCGATCAGGGCATTTCCGGGCAGGTTGAACAATAGCGCCAACATCAGGTATCGGTGTTTCAACAGCGCCGGTACGGCGTGTGCAGGTGCTCTTTCGGCAAGAAACGCCAGCCGTTTTTCCGGCGCTGTCGCATCGAAGCTTCGCAGCAACGCCGCTGCACGGGCCAGATTCAACCATTGCAGAAACGAGGCCAGGAATTGCGCCGGAAAAATCCTGCCGAGGCCGAAGCTGATGGTCAGCGCAATCAACGTGCAGAAATACGTGACTGCCACGCCCCTTGGCCCCAATACGGTCATCAAGACCAGCCCGAGCTCGATGCCGGGCAGGAACGGCGTTGCCATCAGAGCTACGTACAAGATCACCGCAATGAGCACGGCCCGGTCCACGCTTTCCAGGTGCTCGGGCCAGATTTGAATTGCAAGCCGGTCGATCGCCCATGAGATCCCGATGTTTGCCAGGATGATCAGCAGAGCAACGACGGAGAGTTTTGCCAGGGCGGTCGCCCATGTCGCACCGCGTCGAGCGGCCGGGGCTTTACTTTCCGTTTCCATCGGCACAGGTCAACATCGCCACGCCTGGCTCCTGGCGTGACGGGCCTTGTCATTGGCTCGCAAGTCGTGTTCCCTTGAACCAGTAGTGTCGCTCAATCGTCCAGTACCAGCGCTCGTGTATCCAGCGAAAGTTGCCCACCGCGGTGTCGCCCGTGATGGTTCCCGTCCATTCAAGCTTTCCTCGGTCGCGACTCAGCAGAGTGGCTGCGAAATGATAAGTATCGCCTTCCTTCGTGACGCGGTAGGGTGCCGCACCGAAGCCCCAATTCTCGCAGTCGAGCGATCGAAACTGCCCATCTTTGAACGTTATCGTGTCCTGATGATGGTCTCCTTTTCCCTGTTCACCGGTTTCTCCTTTGAACTGCAGGCCGTCCAAGGCACCGCGGCCCGGTGTCGGGGTTTCGGCTGCGAAGGCGCCCACGTCGACGACCAACAGGAAAGTGCACAGCGATATCAGGCGAGCAAACGGGCGCACTGGACCTCCCTCGCGCAGGGATTCGCGATGTAAGGCGGCGGCTGGAGAGTCGATCTTAGCGTAACTTCGCCGTCCGACGCGAATTTAATCATCCGTGATGAGCGGGGTCGGTGTAAGATTTCCTCGAAGAGAAAGTTCATGCTCGATGCGAGAGTAACACTCCCCGGCTATCGATCATTCACGTTGGAAACTCGCAAATGTCACTCAACGATCGCCTTCGATGGGCCACGGCGCCGGTTCAGGGCCGCAGCACCGTGCTGCTATGGGTTGGCCTGACTGTCTTTCTTGCGTCAGCCGGTGTCCTGACCGGTATCGACGTCCCGCCCGCCGCCGGCACGCTGCTCTTCGTTGTCATGGCCATCGGGTGGGTCGTCGGCGCGTGCGGAATGATCGGATACATGCGGTGGTACTTCCGTCAAAGCGCCGCCGAGACGCGTAAGTTGCACGATTCGCCGCCGAAGCGGTAGCCGAGATTCATCGAACAGACCACGTTTTTTTGGCCGTTTGCTCCACGTACAACGGCCGCGAGTTGTCTGGAAGACGTGATCTGTCCCCGAGCTGGAAGGCGGGGAATAAAGAGCCCGCGGATCGTGTTCATCCCATGGCTCCTGGCCGGCAGGTCGTGGCGGGATGGTCGCGCGTTGCGCTGCAACGGCAGCCGCGCCCGAATTCTGTTGAATCCGCCGGGGCTTTCAAATAATCTGTGCGCCGCCCTTCGTCCCAATCCCTCTACTGGAGAACCGCATGAACGACATCGACAAGAACATGCTCCTGAATTCCGAACTGGTGAGTCTTGAATCCGGCAAGACCGGCTGGACGCGCCGTGACTTCGTCGTGACCTCGGCCGCCGCGGGCTTCGCGCTCGCCGTGCAGCCGGTGTGCGCGGCGACCATGATCGTCACCGATACCCAGGGCCTCAAGGCGGGGGACGTGAAGATTCCGGTCGCCGACGGCGAGATTCCCGGCTATATGGCGCGCCCCGCCGCCGGCAGCGGGTTTCCCGTGATCCTGGTGGTCCAGGAGATCTTCGGCGTGCACGAGCACATCAAGGACGTGTGCCGGCGCCTGGCGAAGATCGGCTACCTCGCGGTCGCGCCCGAGCTCTACCACCGCCAGGGCGACGTCTCGCAGATGACCAACAACAAGGAGATCATCGCCAGGGTGGTGAGCAAGGTGCCCGATGCCCAGGTGCTGAGCGACCTCGATGCGACGGTCGCGTGGGCGGGCAGGAACAGCGGCAACGCCGACAAGCTCGGCGTCACCGGCTTCTGCTGGGGCGGGCGCATCACCTGGATGTACGCCGCGCACAACCCCAAGGTGAAGGCGGGCGTTGCCTGGTACGGCCGCCTGATCAGCCCGAAGAACGACATGACGCCGAGCCACCCGCTCGACGTGGTGGAGAGAATCAATGCGCCGGTGCTGGGCCTCTATGGCGGCGCGGATGCCGGCATCCCCAACGACACGGTCGAGCAGATGCGCGAGGCGCTCAATAAAGCTGGCAAGCCCTCGGAAATCGTGCTCTACCCGGACACGCCGCACGCGTTCCACGCCGACTACCGGCCGAGCTACCGCAAGGAGCAGGCCGAGGACGGCTGGAAGCGGCTCACCGAGTGGTTCAGGAAGCACGGCGTGGCGTAAGCCCGCGCCAACCCGGCCGGTAGCGGCCGGCGGCTGACAGCAATCGAATCGGCGGGGCGCCACCGGGCCCCCGCCGATTTGTTTTTCCGGGTACTCGGCCGTTGGATTATGATGCTCGCGTTGCGTACCAGAGGGGGGATACAACCATGCAAGCATTGTGCAGGCTGGCTGGCACCTTTGCGCCGCTCGTCGGGCGCTTGCTGATCGCATTCATTTTCCTGCAGTCGGGCTGGGACAAGCTGTTCAACTTCAGCAAGACGGCCGCGCTCATGACGTCGAAAGGCATCCCGATGGCCGAGGTGCTGCTGGTTCCCGTGCTCATCATCCTGCTCGGGGGCGGGCTCATGATCCTGCTCGGCTGGCACGCGCAATGGGCGGCGCTTGCGCTGGTCGTGTTCCTCGTTCCCGCGACGCTCTACTTTCACAACTACTGGTCTTATCCGGCGGCGCAGCAGCTGAACCAGTTCCATCACTTCGTGAAGAACGCGGCGATCCTGGGGGCGCTACTCTATATCATGGGCATGGGCTCGGGGCCGTTGAGCCTGAAGCCGGCGGAAAAGACCTAGAGTCAAGATCAAATCGAACCGCCAAGGCCGCCAAGACCGCCAAGAGAATCCGTTACGCTAGGGGCGGCAGTGCGAAAGGCATGGGCCAGGGCAACGCTTTCCAGCAGCGCTAGGATCACAGCGCACCGCCGATGAACTCGCGTTGGCGCAGCACCGTGAGGCACTTTCGGTTGGTCTTGTTTTCATTTCCTACGCGAATTTGTTCTTCTTGGCGGCCTTGGCGGTTCAGTTCTTCTTGCAGCAGCGGCCCTCGCCGCACGGTTCCTGGCCACGCAAGTTGACACCGACTCACGCGTGGCCTAATTTCGAAGCCTGATCGAGGCCACGCCGCGGTGTGCGCGCACCGCATCCCGGGAGGACAAAAAGTGGGTTTTTTCGAGCCGCCGCAGCTGATCGAAGCGGAAGTCGTTGCGTCCGTGCCCGACAAGCTGCGCAAGCGCGGCGCGCCGTCGAGCTGGATCGACGCCAACCATCCCGGCTCGCGGCTCGACTGCTTCCTCGAGGGGCCGGCCTTCGACCGGGCGGGCAACCTCTACATGGTCGATATCCCGTACGGCCGCGTCCTGCGCATGTCGCCGCGCGGCGAGTTCGACGTGGCGGCGGATTACGACGGCTGGCCCAATGGGATCGCGATACACCGCGACGGGCGCGTGTTCATCGCCGACTACCGCCGCGGCATCCTCACGCTCGATCCGAAGACCGGCCGCGTCGAGGATTTCCTCACGCACTGCTTCTCGGAGAGCTTCAAGGGGGTGAACGATCTCACCTTCGCCCGCAACGGCGATCTTTACTTCACCGACCAGGGCCAAACCGGGATCCATGACCCCACGGGGCGCGTCTACCGCTGCACGACGGACGGGCGGCTCGAGCGCCTGATCGACAACGGCCCGAGCCCGAACGGGCTCGTCACCGACCCCGAGGACAAAGTGCTCTACGTCGCGATGACGCGGGCGAACTGCATGTGGCACTGCCCGTTGAAGCCGGGCGGTGGCGTGTCGAAGGCAGGCGTGTTCGCGCAGCTTCCCGGCATACACGGCCCCGACGGCCTCGCGATGGACGAGGCGGGCAACCTCTCGGCGGGGCATGCGCGCCCCGGAATCATCTGGCTCCTGTCGCCGATCGGCGAGCCGCTATACCGCGTTCAGGGCAAGGCGAAAGGCACCCGCATGACCAACATGGCCTACGGCGGCGCGGACCGCAGGACGCTGTTCATCACCGATTCGTACAACGGCGCGATTCTGGCCGCGAACATGCCGGTCGCCGGCAAAGCCCTGTACTCGCATCTTTGAAAGCGCGCAGCCAGATGACGCCGAAGACCACGCCGCTAGCCAAGCGCGTCACCGAGATCGAGCCCTTTCACGTGATGGAGCTGCTCGCCCGCGCGCGGGCGCTCGAGGCCGAGGGGCGCTCGATCGTGCACATGGAGATCGGTGAGCCCGACTTTCCCACGCCGCGCCCGGTGTGCGAAGCGGGCATGCGCGCGCTCGAGCAGGGTGAGCTGTTCTACACGCCGGCGCTGGGGCTGCCCGCGCTGCGCGAGAAGATCTCCGGCTACTACCGCACGCGCTACGGCGTCGACGTGCCGCCCGCGCGCATCATCGTCACTTCGGGGTCCTCGGGCGCGCTGCTGCTAGCGATCGCGGTGCTGGTGGACCCCGGGCGCGAGGTGCTGATGGCGGATCCCGGGTATCCGTGCAACCGCCACTTCGTGCGCCTGATGGAAGGCGAGGCCGTCGCCGTGCCGGTGGGGCCGGACAGCAACTACCAGCTCACGCCCGAGCTCGTCGAGCAGCATTGGGGCGGCCGCACCTGCGCGGCGCTCGTTGCGACGCCAGCGAACCCGACCGGCACGCTGATCCCGCTCGAGGCGCTCGGGGCGATGGCTAAGCTCGCCGCAGCGCGCAGCGGCGTCCTCATCGTGGACGAGATTTATCACGGTCTTACCTACGACGGCGACGCGGCGACCGCGCTGGCGGTGTCCGACGATGTGTTCGTCATCAACAGCTTCTCCAAGTACTTCAACATGACCGGGTGGCGGCTGGGCTGGATGGTGGTGCCGCAGCGCTACGTGCGCGAGATCGACAAGGTCTCGCAGAACATCTATCTTTCGGCGCCCACCCCGTCGCAGTACGCGGCGCTGGCGGCGTTCGAGCCGAGGACGCTGGAGATACTCGAAGCAAGGCGCGCCGAGTTCAAGGCGCGGCGCGACTACCTGGTGCCGGCACTGCGCGCGCTCGGGTTCGAGATACCAGGCATGCCGCAGGGTGCGTTCTACGTCTACGCCGGGTGCTCGGCGTTCACCCGGGACAGCTTCGCGTTCGCCCACGAATTGCTGGAGAAGGCGGGGGTTGCGATCACGCCGGGAATCGACTTCGGCCGCCATGCCGCGGAGCGGCACGTGCGTTTCGCCTACACCAACTCGGTCGAGCGGCTGCAGGAGGGCGTCGCGCGCCTCGCGCGGTTCCTGGGTCGTTGAAAACGATTTGCCGCCAAGGCCGCGAAGAGCGCCAAGAAAAGCAAGGCCTATAACTGGCAACGCGCGGCAAACCGGGGACAATCCAATAACTCGCTGTCGTGGATGCAACATTGGCGAGTCGAAATTGACTTGAGCCGTCGCGAGGCCCCGCTGGCATCCGCTTCGTGCCCGGCTTCCAGACTTGATTGTTTCGTAGTTGAATTGGTTTTTCTTGGCGTTCTTGGCGGCCTTGGCGGCGAGATTGTTTTTGCCTTACAGCGAGCGCAACTGCGGCGTGCGCCGGTTGATTTCCCGCGGCCGAGAGCTCATATTCAAACAAAGGACGCGATCACATGCACGAGAACCGCCGCAAGGTTACGATCGGCGCCGCTGCGCTCGCAGGGCTGCTCGGTGCGGGGCTCGGGCCCCGGGCCTTGCTCGCCGCGTGGAACCAGCAGGGGTTCGACGCCAGGAATCTGGACGATGCGCTGCGGGCTGCCGGAATGGCCAGCGCCGCGCGCAGCGCCGAAATCGCGATCAGCGCCCCGGACGTGCCCGAGAACAGCGCGTTCGTCCCGGTGCAGATCGAGAGCCGCATGCCCGGCACGCGGGCGATCGCGGTGTTTGTCGACAGGAACCCGTACCCTTTCATCGCGCGCTTCGAGCTCACCCCGCCGGCCTTGCCGCTGATCTCGCTGCGGCTGCGGGTCGGTGAAACGTCGCCGGTGCGGGTGATCGTCGAAGCGGGCGGGCGTCATCACGTCGCGGCGAAAGAGGTGAAGGTGGTCGGCGGCGGCTGTACCGATCCGGCGTTTTCCGGCGACCCGACGGGCGCACCGGCCAAGACCGGGCCGACCAAGATTCGCGCGCAGATCCAGGGAAATGTGGTGGACGTGCGCGCCCTGCTGGCGCACCCGATGGAGAACGGGCTGCGCAGGGATCCCGCGGGCAAGCCCATTCCCGAGCACTTCATCCAGGAGCTCGATGTGCGCCTCAGCGGCAAGACGGTGATCGCCGCGCAGATCGGCCGGTCGGTGTCGACCCATCCGCTGTTCAGCTTCAAGCTGCAGGGCGGGAAGGCGAACGACAAGATCGTGATCACCTGGCGGGACAACAAAGGACTCGCGCGCACCGACGAGGCAGCCGTCACCGCCTGAGCAGCCATTGGGGCCGGGCCGTCGAAAACTATTTGCCGCCAAGGCCGCCAAGAAGAACCAAAACAAATATAACAAGACCAAGACCCGAATCCGGGAACGAAGCGGATAGCTGTGAGTGCTCGCGACGACTCAAGTCAATTTCGGTTCGCCAACGTTGCATCCACGCTAGTGAGTTCGGGGATGTCCTCGGTTTGCCGCGCGTTATCCGTTATAGCTCTTGTTTTTCTTGGCGATCTTGGCGGCCTTGGTGGTTAAGTTGGTTTTGACCTATAAGGAGCGCAGCACGAGCGTGATTCCGTTCACCAGCAGCAGCACGCCGATCAGCCGCGCGGTCTTCGCGCGCGGGATCGACAGGTGCAGCCGGTTGCCGAGATAGAGGCCCAGGAACATCACCGGCGCGAGCAGTGCCGCGGTCAACAGCACTTCGGCGGTGATCAGTCCGCCGAACCCGAACAGCACGACGCGCGTCAGCACCGTGAAAATGAACAGCACTGGCATGGTGGCCCGGATCTGTTCCGGCGTCGCGGCGCGGCCGACCAGGTACATCACGTAGATCGGGCCGGCAATGCCGAACAGCGATGAAATCGTGCCGCCGAACAGTCCCACCGGCGCGATCCACCAGCGCCCGAGCGTGAACGCCGCCTCGTGGCGCAGCACATAGTAGGCGCCGAAACCGGCGACGAACAAGCCCAGCAGCGGCAACAGCACCTCGCCCGAGACCCGCATCAGCAGCATCGCGCCCGCCACCATGCCCACCAGCAGGAAGGGCAGCATCGGCACGAGTTCCTGCCGGTAGACGTCCCCGCGCAGGCGCAGACCCTGTCGCACGCAGGCAACGCCGTCGAGCAGCAGGACCACCGGGATCACGAACTGCAGCGGAAGGAAATGCGCGAGCAGCGGCACGGCGACCAGCGTCGACCCGAAGCCCGTGATCGCGAAGATCGCGTAGGCGCCGAGCACGATCACCGGCGCGAAGAGCAGGATTTCGAGGGAGAGCATCGAGGCGGCCTCGCGGGTAGGCCGAAGTATATACGGCACGATACAATACGGGCCTTTCACCCGGTTTCCCCCGGCCGATGACGCGCCTTCTTCCCGTGTTCCTGGTCCTGTGCAGCGCGGCGCTCTTCCCAGCGGCGCCCGCGGCGCAGAGTGCGCCCGACAGCGGCGCCGTGCGCGCCGCGGCGGATCGGGTCCATGCGCACGAGAGGCAGGCGGAGCGCGCGCGCGAGGAATTGCGTGCCGAGCGGGGGAGGCTCGAGGCGGCCCGCGAGACCGGCAACAAGGCCGAGATTGGCAAGGCACGCTCGCGCGTGCGCGACGCGGAAAGGCAGCTGCAAGCCGATCGCAAGGCGCTGGCGCAGTCGCGCGATGCGCTGGCAAAGGCCCGTGACCCGCGGACGAAGGCGGAGGCAAAAGCCGACGGCGACCGCATCCGGGCCGAGCGCGCGCAGCGCCGTGCGGAGATCGCCGCGGCCAAGGCGGAACGCCGCGCGGCCGAGCGGCGCGCGC
>JBFKNN010000068.1:0-13999 GCA_041629335.1 Burkholderiales bacterium
CCCTTGGTTCACCGATTGGGGTCTCGGTCTGGTTACTGTCCTGTTATTGTTGGATTGGGATTTCTTGGCGTTCTTGGCGGCCTTGGCGGCTGATCGATCTTCACCGCCGGCCTTTGCGGCAAAGCCTGTCAGACCACGCGGAAATTCTTGAACTGCCACGGATCCGACGAATCGACGTCCTCCGCGAACGGGTGCCCGCGACCCATCAGCGGTGTCCACTCCGTGTACTCGCCGACCAGCTTCCCGAGGTAGGGGTCTGCGACTTCCAGCACGCGCTCGAAGTCGACGTCGTCGGGATCGATGATGCCGGCGGCGGGATTTTCCATCGCCCATACGACTCCGCCCAATACGCCGGCTGCGACCTGCAGGCTGGTCGCGTTGTTGAATGGCGCGAGCTTGCGCGCCTCGTGCACCGAGAGCCGCGAGCCGTACCAGTAGGCCCCCTTCGGGTGGCCCATCAACAGCGCCCCCAGCTCGTCCACCCCGTCGTAGATCTCGTCCATCAATATGCGCCGCTTCTCCTGCCCCACCCAGTTCTTGCCGGCGAGCTCGTGCACGGACAGCACCGTGTCATCGCACGGATGGTAGGCGTAGTGACAGGTGGGCCGGTAGAGCACCTTCGACCCGTTGCGCACGGTGAAGTAATCGGAGATCGAGACCGACTCGCCGTGCGTGATGAGAAAGCCGTGGTAATGGCCCTCGGTCGGCGTCCACGAGCGCACGTGCACCGAGGCCCCGGGACGGGTGAGATAGATCGCCGCGTCGCAGCCGAATTCGTGGCGCCTGCCGTCCGCGGGAAAGTGCTTCTCGTGGCTGCCCCAGCCCAGTTCGCAGGGCTGCGAGCCTTCCCCGATGAAGCCGTCCACCGACCACGTGTTGACGAACTCGAAGCGCTGCTTGCCGGGGTCGGCGACCTGGGTGTCGCGCTCCGCGCAATGAATCACCTTCACGCCGAGCTTCATCGCAAGCTGGGCCCACTCGTCCCGCGACCTCGGAATGTCGGCCTTGCCGTAGATGTCGCGCGCGATGTTGATCATGGCGCGCTTCACCCAGTGCGACACCAGGCCAGGGTTCGCCCCGTGGGTCGGAATCACCGTCGGCGCGCCGTTGGGATACTTGCCGCGCAGCGCTACCACCGCTTCGCGCAGCCCGTAATTGGAGCGGTGCGAAGCCGAGACGCTCTGGTCCGTATACCCGCCGAGCCAGGGCTCGATGCAGGTATCGATATACATCGCACCCTTCTCGCAACAGAACTTGATCAGCGCGACGCTGGAGACATCGACGGAAACATTGAGAAGGAAATCGCCCTTGCCAATGAGCGGCTCGAGCACCGCGCGATGGTTTTCGCGCGTCAGTACCTTGACGACGAACTTTACGCCGAAATGCTCGGCTTCCCGCCGCCCCCGGTCGTCCCCGTTGATGATGACGATCCGGTCCTTCGGCATGTCGATGTGCCGCAGCAGCAGCGGCAGGCTCCCCTGCCCGACCGAACCGAATCCGACGATGACCAGTCTTCCCTCAAATTTGACGTATTTTTTGTGTTCCATTTCATAAAGGAGTCGCTGCTGTGTAAGGGTAGCCGAAGTCTATCAAATTCTGCCGCGAGCGTCGTGAGGCGCCGCGCGGCCGCGACGGGCCGGCAGGCCCGCCGCAGCGCAAGACCGCGCGCTCAGCGGCGTCGGGGAGGCCACGGATAATAGTAGTACGGCGGATAAGGCGCGTAACGATAGTGCGGCCAGTATGGCGCGTCGCCCCAGCCGATGCCGAAGCGCGAACCGTAGTAGACGATCGACGGCACGAACAGATAGCGGGCGTCGCGATCGGCGCGGGATTCACGCGGCGGCGCCGGCGGGGGATCGGGGGCCGGGATGATCGGCCCGAGCGCCTTGAGCTCTTCCGAGTCGAGCCGCCAGATCGTGCCCGGTGGCGGAAATTCGGCCGTTGGACCACTGTCCTGCCGGCCCATGCTGATCATCAGGGTCGGGTCCGGCAGCGGTGTCGCGCAGCCGGCCATCATCGCCGCCGCCACGAGCCAGCCGCCACGAACCAGCCTGCTTGGAAACCGCGTGTCCATGGTCGTTTTCCCCCATGGGTTGGCCCACTACCACTTTGGACGCCAAGGCGTTGCAGCCGTTCACGTCCACACGCGGAGTATGGCGCGCTGCACCACTCCCGGCAAGGCGCCGGCACAGGGGATTCCGTATGTTTGAGGATGATGGCGGATACGGTAAAGTGGCGCACTGGCTCGGCCGGCCGCATCCGCGCGTCGCCCGTGGGCAGCGCGCCAAAGACAAGAACACTTCGCCAGAACGTCCAAATTCGCTGCAAAAGGAGGAGTCAAATGATTACCAGTTCGTCGAGAGGCAAATTGACCGGGCTGTGCGGCGCGGCAGCGCTCGCGCTGTGCGCCCTGTCGGTACCAGCACTGGCCCAGGACAAGTTTCCCACCCGCCCGATCGAGTTCATCGTGCCGTGGGGACCCGGCGGCGGCGCCGACCAGCTCGCCCGCAAGATCGCGCCCGGGCTGGAAAAGGAGCTCAAGGTCTCGCTGCCCGTAATCAACGTTGCCGGCGCGACGGGCCAGACCGGTTTGAACAAGATGCTCACTTCGCCCGCCGACGGCTATTCGATCTCGATCTTTATCGCCGACACCCTCGCGCTGCAGATGGACCCGGCGACCAAGTGGAAGATCACCGACATCGTGCCGGCGGCGGTGATGATTCAGCAGCCCTCGGCCTTCTTCGTCGCCGAGAACAGTCCGCTTAAGACCTGGAGGGACGTCGAGGCGGAAGCGAAGAAACGGCCGCTCAAGGTCGGCGTGACGGGCTTCGGCAGCGCCGACGACCTGCACGTGATCTACTTCAACGGCAAGGGGCTGAAATTGACCTCGGTGCCTTTCCCCAAGCCGGCCGAGCGCTACACCGCGATCCTGGGCGGGCACGCCGATCTGCTCTACGAGCAGCTGGGCGACGTCAAGAGCTTTCTCGACGGCAAGCAGATGCGCCCGATCGTGATTTTCGCCGACCAGCGCTTCCCCGCGTTCCAGGACACGCCGACCGGCAAGGAGCTCGGGCACCAGATCCAGATCAGCCAGTTCCGCTCGATCGTGTTAAAGGCCGGCACGGAGGCGAGCCGCGTCAAGGCGGTATCCGAGTCGCTCGCCAAGGTCGCGGCCTCGGCCGATTACAAGGCTTGGCTCAAAGACCTCTATGCAGAGGACGACAGCTTCGTGCCCGCCGACCGCGCGGTCGGCTTCATGAAGCAGGAGCTGGACACGATGCGCAAGCACGCGCCGAAGAAGTGATCTGATTCGCTCCGCGGCCAGAGGCGGCGCGCGCCCTAACGGCGGCGCCGCCTCTGTGCATGCGGAGACCCGCATACGCACCCGCGCCATCATGGCCATCGATATCCGCATCGTCCGATCGGCGCCCTACGTCGTCGCCGGTGCCGCGGCCGCCTATCTTTTCTACCTGGCGGCGAACTTTCAGTATCACGCGCGCGCCAGCACCCTCGGCCCCGATTTCTGGCCGATGGCGATCCTTGCGCTCACCATTGCAGTGTGCGCATGGCAGGTCGGGAAGATCATCGTCATGGGCGCCGCCGCGCACGAGGCGGGGGGCATGCTGGAGGAGTTCGCCGACGAATCGGAGGAGGAATCGACCCGTGCGCAGCGGCATCCCTGGCGGCTCCTCGCCGGCATGGCGGCGACGCTCGCCTACGTGGCGCTGGTGCAGAAGCTGGGCTTCTTCCTTGCCACCGTCGCCTACCTTGTCGTGTTCATGACGCTGGGTGGCTACCGCCGTTGGGGCATCACCGCCGCGGTGAGCGTCATCGGCGCGCTCGTGCTGATGTTCATCTTCATGAAGCTGGTCTACGTTTCACTGCCGATCGGGATCGCGCCGTTCGACCAGGTCACGTTTCTGCTCATGACGCTGATGGGCGTGCGCTGAGGCGGCTCGCGTGGAAGGCATTTTCACTCAGCTCCTCGTCGGCTTCAGCCACGTGTTCCAGCCGGTCAATTTCCTGGTGCTGGTGATCGGCATCGTGCTGGGCCTGCTGGTGGCAGTGCTGCCGGGACTCACGCTGGTGATGGGCGTCGTGCTGGCGCTTCCCTTCACCTACAGCATGAACGTCATTCCGGCGATCATCCTGCTCACCGCGATGTACGTCTCGGGAACGTATGCCGGCGCGTGGACGTCGATCCTGTTCCGCGTGCCGGGCGAGCCGATCGACGTGCCGCTGCTGTGGGACGGCTACCCCATGGCGCGCCGGGGGGAGGCCGCGTACGCGCTGGGCTGGACGCTGGTCTCGGCTCTCGTGGGCGGACTCTTCGCCGCGACTGTCATGGTGCTGCTCGCGCAGCCGATCGCCAAGATCGCGCTCACGTTCTCGACGCCGGAGTACTTTGCGATTCTTTTCTTCGGGCTCGCGAGCGTGGTCTCGCTGGGCGGCAGCTCGCTCGCGAACGCGCTGATCAGCCTGTTCGCAGGGCTCCTGATCGCCACCGTCGGCGTTGACGACACCTATGGTGCGCACCGATTCACTTTCGGCGTGCCGCTGCTCTCCGACGGCATCGACTACCTGGTCGTGATGGTGGGCGCCTACGGCCTCGGTGAAGTGTTCATGCGCATGGAGCAGGGATTCAGATCGCCGCAGCTGGAATCGGTCGCCAACATCCGCACCCGATTGCCGCGGTGGCGCGAAATGATGGCCGCGAAGGCGACCTTCGTGCGCGGCAGCGTGGCCGGCGTCATCATCGGTCTCGTGCCGGGGGCCGGCGCGACGGTCGCCTCGTTTCTCTCCTACGGTATCGAGGGCCAGTACGGCCGGCGCCGCGACAAAATGGGCACCGGCATCGCCGAGGGCATCATCGCGCCGCAGACCGCCGCCACCTCCTCGGTCGGCGGGGCGATCATCCCGCTCGTGACCATGGGCATCCCCGGCAGCGGCGCCACGGCGATCATTCTGGGCGCGTTCCTGCTGCACGGGCTGCAGCCGGGCCCGCAGGTGTTCCAGACCTCGAGCCACATTGTCTACTCGATGTTCGCCTCGGTGTTCGTCGGCATCCTCGTCATGTGCCTGATCGGCTACTTCGCGACCAAGTTCATGGTGAAGGTGCTCGAGCTGCCAGAGGTCATCGTCTCGGCCTACGTCGTCATGTGCTGCCTGCTCGGCGCATTCGCCGCGCGCAACAACATTACCGACGTCTGGCTGATGGTGATCTTCGGCATCGTCGGCTTCCTGTTCGAGCGCTTCCGCTTCCCGATCACCCCGCTCGTGCTGGGCGTCATCCTCGGGCCGCTGGCCGAATCCGCGTTCATGACCACCATGATCAGCTACGGCAACGACTGGACGATATTCTTCACCCGGCCGGTGAGCGGTCCGGTGATGGCGGTCGCCATCATCACCCTGATCTATCCGGTTTTCCGGCAGATCCGCCGGCGGATGAAAAACGCGTAGATCGGCCACGCGCGGCACGAGGTGCCGGCGGGTTACCCGATCAATCGCGCCAGCAGCGACACAACCGCCGGATCGAACACGCCCTTCTCGGTCTCGCTTCGAATCTCGCCCAGCGCAGCGGCGCTCTCCCAGGGCTCGCGGTACTGCCGCCACGACGTGAGCGCGTCGTACGCGTCGGCCACCGCGATAATGCGCGCGCCGACCGGAATGGCGTCCCCGCTGAGGCCGTCCGGATAACCGCTGCCGTCGAAGTGCTCGTGGCTGTGGCGTACCATCCCCAGCACGGCCGGTCTCTCGTATCCCATCTTGCGCATGATGCGGCAGGCCTCTCCCGGGTGCTGTCTGACCAGATCGAGCTCGCTCGCCGTGAGCGACCCGCGGCGGTTCAGCACGTGCTGCGGAATCACTTCCTTGCCGATGTCGGCGAGGAACCCGGCCTGGAGAATCTCGAGCTTTTCGCGCTCGGGCAGTCTCATCGCGTCGGCGATCGCGTACGACAGCGCACCCACCATGCGTGAGTGCAGGATGCTGCCGTCGAGCACCTCACTGGGCAGCGTGACGTCGTTCGGGATCATCATCTTGTCCACTACGCGCCTGTGCTCGTCCGGGAGCCCGCGGGGCAGCTTCGCCCGGTCCAGCAGCGGATCCTTCAGGCCAATCACCTCGTAGGCTTCGACGCGCTGACGCTTGCCCTTCACGCTGATCTTCTCGTACTCCCGGAACTTCATTCCCGCTTCCGCGTACGCGACCTTGTACGCCGTGTTGTCCGGATCGAGTTGCAGGGCACGCTCGAGGCAGCCCATCGCCTCCGTCGGCTCGTCCATTTCCAGGTGTACTCCACCCGTCCGGAAATACAGGTCCGCATTGTCCGGATCGTTCACGAGCTGGTCGTACAGCTGCTCGAGCTGCTGCTCCTTGCCCAGGTCCAGCTTGTCCTTGGTCGACAGCGCGCGCAGCCGGCGCGTCTCGAAGAAGTGCCCGACGTCCTCGTGGGTGTAGCGGTCGATCAGGACGCGCCCCGGGGTACAGACCTGCTCCAGCCGGGCCGCGAGGTTGACGATGTCGCCGATCGCGGTGTAGGTCTGGCGCCGGGTTCCGATCAGGCCCGCGATCGCGGATCCCGACGCGATGCCGATGCGCATCTTCCACGGGTGTTTGTTCTTGTTGAGGACTTCCTGCATCTTGGTCGCCGCCACCACCGCCATCAGGCGGTGCGTGGGATAGTCGAGCGGCGCGCCGAACTCGCACATGATGCCGTCGCCCATGTACTTGTCGATGTGGCCGCGGTAGGAAAAGAGAACCGGCTCCATGTCATGCAGGAACCGGTTGACATCGGCGACTACCGTCTCCGGCGCGGTGCTCTCCGAGTAGGTGGTGAAACTCACCAGGTCGGCGAACATGACGCTCATGCTGCGCTTTTCGCTGCGCAGCCGCCCCTCGATCATCAGGTTCACGACCGAGGAATCCATGGTGCTGTAGAGCGCGGTCTCGACCTTCTTCTTCAGCCCCTCGATCGCCTGCTTCGACTCTTCCAGCTCGAAGGTACGTTCCCGCACGCGCTCCTCGAGATTCTGGTTGCTCTCGCGCAGGCTGTCGTTGGCCTCGGCGAGCGCCGCCTGGCTTGCCTCGAGCGACTGGTTGAGCTCGCGCGTGGTCTGGATCTCTCCCGCAAGCTTGTCGTGCAACCGCCCGACCACGGCGCCGGCGAGGACCAGGAACCCCGCCCAGATGATGACATGCACGTAAGTGTTGAGCTCGCTCTGCTCGACCACGAATGCCTGGTGGTCGAGCATCACGTAACCCGTCACCATGATGGCGCAGAGAATCGCCCCCAGCACGGCCCGGCGCCGGCCCAGGTAATAGGCGCCGAGTATGACCGGCAGGAAGTAGAAATTCAGGAACGCGACCTTCTGCGGAATGAAATAGTTGATGACGACGGTGGAAACCAGCACCAGCAGCACGAACAGCTGCTCGAAGTTCCGGACCAGATAGATTTTTATTTTTTCCATACGGTCGTTGCGGACACTGCGCCCCCCAGACAGAGAAAGCATTCTACGGCGCGGCAGGGGGTGCCACAAGCAATCGGCCCGCACGCCCGCGGGATGATGCGCCTTGCTTCACCGGGGGCCTGCATAGGGGACCCGCCCGATGCGCCGGCCGGCTCGCGCGGTTTGCCGCCACGAGATGCGATCCGTCGCGATCCAAGCCGCCCGGCACGGGCCCGGCAATCGCCCGCCGTGCGGTATCATTGAAACGGCATGACGCCGGGGAGCGACCCGACCCTGACCGGGAGAACGCCCAACCAGGAAGCAACGTATGGCAACGACGATGGACACCACAAAAGCACCTGGCAACGCCACGCAGATTGTGCGCGATCTGATCAAGCGCGCGCGCGCGGCGCAGCGCATCTTTGCCGCCTACAGCCAGGAACAGCTCGACGAAGCGGTGACCGCGGCCGGCTGGGCGATCATGGAGCCGCGTCGCAACCGTGCGCTCGCTGAGATCGCGGTTCGCGACACGGGGCTGGGCACCGTCGAGGACAAGATCGTCAAGAACCACCGCAAGACGCTGGGCCTGCTGCGCGACCTGCAGGGCGCGGTGTCCACGGGAGTGCTCGATGACGATCCCGACACGGGAGTCACCCAGTACGCGCGGCCGGTGGGTGTGGTGGCTGCGGTCGTGCCGTCGACCAACCCCGGCGCCACCCCGGCCAACAACATCATCAACGCGCTGAAGTGCGGCAACGCCATCATCCTCGCGCCCTCCCCCAAGGGCTATTCGACCAGCGCCAGGCTGCTCGAGTACATCCACGAGGAGTTCCGACGCATCGGCGCGCCGGCCGACCTGGTGCAGGCGCTGCCCCAGCCGGTGACCAAGGAGCTCTCGATGGAGCTCATGAAACAGGCCGATCTGGTCGTCGTGACGGGCTCGCAGAACAACGTGCGCGCCGGCTACTCGAGCGGCACCCCGGCGCTCGGCGTGGGCGCGGGCAACGTCGCGGTGATCGTCGACGACACGGCGGATTGCGCCGATGCGGCCGCCAAGATCATGCGCTCGAAAATCTTCGACAACGCCACCAGCTGCTCCTCCGAGAACAGCGTGATCATCCACGACCGGGTCTATGACGCAACGCTCGCAGCGCTCGGGAAGGAAGGCGGCGCACTGCTCACAGCCAGCGAAAAAGCGACACTTCAGCAGGCGATGTTCCCCGGCGGCAAGCTTTCCCCCGCGGTCACGGCGCAGTCGGTGTCGCGAATCTGCGCCATCGCTGGCCTGACGCGCCCCGAGGTCGTCAACGCGAAGTGCCTGATGGTCGAGGAGACCGGCGCCGGCAGGGAATACCCGTTCTCCGGCGAGAAGCTCTCGCCGGTACTGACCGTCTACCGTGCGCGCGATTTCGACGACGCGTTCGACATCATGCGCAGAATCTACGACTACATGGGCAACGGCCACTCGTGCGGAATCCACACCATGGATGACGCGCACATCGACCGGCTTGCGCGCGAGATGACAGTATGCCGCGTGATCGTCAGGCAGGCGCACACCATCGCCAACGGCGGCAGCTTCGACAACGGGCTGCCGTTCTCGCTGTCGATGGGCTGCGGCACCTGGGGCGGCAACAGCTTCTCGGAGAACCTCAACTACCGCCACTTCATGAACATCACGCGCGTGGTGCGCCCGATCCCGCCCAGAGAGCCCTCGCCCGATGACATCTTCGGGCCGTACCGGAAAAAGCACGGCATCTAGGATTCGCCGAGTGATGACGGTGGAGGGATGAGAGACAGGACCAGGAAGCGCCGATCTACGCGATCCCCTTCCTCCTTCCTCCTTCCTCCTTTACCGCCTTCCTCCTTTCTCCCTCCGCCTTCCTTCCCATGCGCACCATCCGCCACCATGTTGACCGCCGTGCGCGCGAGCAGCCGGAGGCACCCTACCTCATCGCGCCCGAGACCGGCGCGACGCTGACCTACGGCGAGCTCGCGGCTGCGTCCGAGGCGCTCGGCCGCTACCTGCTCGGCGAGGGCCTGGGCAAAGGCGACAAGGTCGCTTTGATGCTTCACAACGGCTATCAGACCGGGCGGCTGCTGATCGGGCTCATGTACGCCGGCTTCGTGGTGGCGCCGCTCAACCTGCTCGCGCAGCCCTCCCAGCTCGAGTACGTGCTCGACCATTCCGACGTGAAGCTCGTCTTCGTGAGCCGCGAGCTCGAAGCGCGGCTGCGGGCTGCGCTGGCCGGCGTGCCCCGCGATGTGCGCGTCGTCGTCATCGACCCGGACGCGGTCGAGTTTCTCGAACGCGGGATGCTGACCGCATCGCCGCTGCCGGGAATCGGGGAAGAGGACGAATCGCTGCTGATGTACACGTCGGGCACGACTGGCAAGCCCAAGGGCGTACTGCACACGCACCGCAGCGTCGTCGCCGGCGGCGAATACACCAGCGACGCGCACCGCCTGACCGCGGCCGACCGCGTGCTGTGCGCGCTGCCGCTCTACCACATCAACGGCCAGATCGTGACCGCGGTCGCGCCGCTCGTGCACGGCGGAGCCGTGGTGATGCCGCACCGCTTCAGCGCGGGCAATTACTGGCAGCAGGTGGCGCGCCACCATTGCACCTGGATCAACGTGGTGCCGACGATCATCGCGTACCTGCTGAACGCGCCCGAGCCGCGCGCGGAGGGGCTCGACGTCTCGCGCGTGAAGTTCTGCCGCTCGGCCTCCGCTCCACTGCCGCCCGAGCTGCATCGCGCCTTCGAGAAGAAGTTCGGCATCAGCGTGATCGAGACCTTCGGCATGACCGAGACCAACGCGCCGTGCTTTACCAATCCCTATGAGCCGAACCAGCGCAAGGTCGGCAGCCCGGGCCAGGCGTTCGGCAACGAGGCGAAGGTGATCGACGCCGCCACCGGCGCGACCCAGCCGGCGGGCGTCGCGGGCGAGATCATGGTGCGCGGCGACAACGTGATGAAGTGCTACTACAAAGATCCCGAGACGACGGCAAAGACGCTCGAGCCCGACGGCTGGATGCACACCGGCGACGTCGGCTACCTCGACGCCGACGGCTTTCTCTTCGTCACCGGGCGCATCAAGGAGCTGATCATCAAGGGCGGCGAGAACATCGCCCCGCGCGAAATCGACGAGGCGCTGCTCAAGCACCCCGCGGTGCTCGAGGCTGCGGCGGTCGGCATCCCGGACGAGAACTACGGCCAGGAGATCATGGCGTGCGTGGTGCTGAAGCCCGGCGAAAAGTGCAGCATCGAAGAGCTTGCTGTGTTCTCGCTGCGCGAGCTGGGGAAGTACAGGGCGCCGAAGGTGATCAAGCTCGTCGACGACCTCCCGAAGGGCCCCTCGGGCAAGGTGCAGAGGCTCAAGCTGCTTGAGCTCTAACGCCGCCGGCTACCGCGGACCCGGCCGCCATCTTTGCACGCGATGGTTGCCGTAGTCAGTGACGAAAACACTCCCGTCGTCGGCCACGCCGACCCCGAGCGGAAACGTGAACGCACCGGCACCGACCCCTTGCGCCCCGAACGCAGACAGGAAGGTGCCGTCCGGCGCGAACTTCTGGATGCGGTGGTTGTAAAAGTCGGCCACGAAGACCTGCCCGGATCCGGACACGGCGACGCCGGTCACGGTGGAGAACCAGCCGTTGAACGGGCCGTGGATGTTTGCTGCGAGGGGCCCGCCCCATTTGCCGCGGAAGGCGCCGCCGGGATCGAACGCCTGCACACGGTCGTTGTAGCCATCGGCCACGTAAAGCACCCCATCGGAAGAAACTGCCACGTCGGTTGGATAGCTGAACTCGCCGGCGCCCGTGCCGGCGCGCCCGCTCGTGCCCCACTGCCGCACGAAGCTGCCGTCTGCCCGCAGCTGCTGCACCCGCTGGTTGTAGAAATCCGCGACGAAAAGGTCGCCGTTTCGCGCAACCGCAACGCCGCCCGGCGCATTGAACTCGCCCGGCCCGCTGCCGGTCTTGCCGATGATCCGCCGTGGCGTGCCGTCCAGAGAAAATATCTGCACGCGGTCATTGAAATACTCGGCCACGTAGAGCTCGCCGTCGTGGATGGCGAGGTTCATCGGCCGGCCGAGCTCGCCCGGTGCCTTCCCCGGCCGGCCGAACGCGCGCCGGAAGTTGCCGTCAAAGTCGAAAACCTGAATGCGGCCATTGCGCGAATCAGCGACAAACACTTCGCCGCCAGCGACCGCGATCCCCGTCGGGTCGAGAAACGCGCCCGCTGCCTCGCCGCGCGCGCCCCAGACCTTGACGAACGCGTACGGCGGCTCCTGCGCGCGCGGCACGAACGCGAGCCAAGCCGCCGCGAGCAGCTGGATGGCCGCGGCCAGGCTTCCGGCGGCAATGCGCGCCAGACGGCGTGGGCTCGCGCGCGACACGCTCAGAAGTTCACCCGGAATCCCGTGGTCAGCGTGTAGTCGTTTTCGAGCGCAGTGCCGTTCAAGTCCTGCACGACGGGAATCCTCACGCCGGCCTCGAGGATCCACTTCTTGGTCACGTACTGGATGCCGGGCGTGAGGAACACGCGCGTCCCTCCGGAATTCGCGTCTCGCGCGCCGGCCACGCGATTCTTCTCCGCGTGCACGAGACTCGCCTCGATCACGCCATAGACGAACGCCGGCACGCCGGCGCCGAGCGTGCCCGGCCACAGGCGGTACTGCAGCGAGGCGTCGATGCTCGCGACGTTGCCGGCGCGAAACGCATTGGCCTCGCGATTCACGCGGTACGTCGCCTGGGCGTCGACCTGGTAATCGAGCGTCTGGTAGGTCGTCACCGCGCCACCCAGGAAATCCCACGACCCGGAGCCGGGCTGCAGTGACGGCGGCAGGCGCCCCAGCGCATCGGCGGCGTCATCGCGCCCGGTCGGCGCCTTGACAGCGAGGAAGGGCGCGATGCGGAAGGTTCGGCCCGGACCGTCCTTGGCGTAAGCGGTGTAGCGCCCGATCACGGTCAAGTCGCCGAATCCGTCCTCGCTGCGCGTCGTGCGCGCGCCTCCCGCGGTCGCGTCGAGCCGCTTGTCGAGGTAGGGCAGCACGCCGAAGAGCGCAAAATCTCGCGTGACGCCATAACCCAGAACCGAGATAAGCCCGGAGACGCGCAGATCGCGCGCGCTCGCCGCAGGATCGCTTGCATTCTTCTCGAAAACGAGCTGCTCGCGCACGACGAATCCGCCCTCGTGCACGGGCAGCGCGGTATTGAACGTGAGCGGCGCACCGGATGCCGCGCCCGCGCCGAGCAGCGCCGCGGCGAGGCACGCGGCGCACGGCGCGCGTCGTCCGCGCGCAACCCTCATTTCGCCCCGCCCGTGCCCGGCAGCTTCTCGAAGCCGCGCAGCGTGAAGCCGGCATCCTTCACCGCCGCGCGCGCCGCCGCCTCGTCGAACGGCGCGCCGTCGGCCGCCGTGACCACCACCGAGGCGCTCCTGATGTCGACGTCCACCTTCTCGACGCCCTTGACCGCCGCGAGCTTTTTCTCGATGCCGTAGGCGCAGAACGGGCATGCAAGCCCGTCGACCCGCAGCCGGTACTGCGCCGCGGCAACGCTCGTGGCCATAAGTACCAGTACCAACGCGAAGATCGACCGCGAGACCCAACCGATTTCACCCGCCATCCATAGTCTCCTGTCATGACCGGAACGCACGATCCGCGCATAATCTAAACCCTGGATCCAACACCAAGGTCAAGCCGGACCGGAAGCCCGTCGAGGGTCAAAAACGTAACGGCATGTTTATATTACGCTTTATTTGACTTCGACGTGCGCAGCGCTACTTAGTCGGGAGCACAGCACCATGTTTACGATCGGACAACTCGCGACACGCGCCCAGGTAACGACCGACGCGCTGCGTTACTACGAGCGGCAGGGCCTGCTCGCGCCCGATGCGAAGACCCGCAGTGGCTACCGCCAGTACGGAGACGACGCGTTGCGCCGCATCCGGTTCATCCGGCAGGCTCAGCACTGCGGCTTCTCTCTCGCCGAGATTCGCGAGCTGCTCACGCTACGGACGAGCGAATCGGCGTGTTGTGACGACGTGCGCACGGTCGCGCAGCGCAAGAAGCGCGAGCTCGAAGCCAAGATTGACACCCTGCGCGCGATGTCGGGCGCGCTCGACCGGCTGATCGTGACGTGCGTCGACGGTGATCGCCCGCTCGACGACTGCCCGATACTCGCGACGCTCGAAAATTCGGCGGGCAACCGAGAGTAGCCGCCATCCGCCCAGGACCCGGACCCCGTTCGACAACGGTTCCCTTTAAACGCACGCCAAGGATCTCCCATGCTCTATTACGCAACGAAGCTCTTTCTCTCCGCCGCGATCATCGTCATCGTCTCGGAGGTCGCCAAGACCAGCGCCGGGCTCGGCGCGCTGATCAAGTCGCTCCCGCTGGTGTCCATCCTCGCAATGATCTGGCTCTACGTCGACACCCACGACAAGGCCAAGATCGCCGAGCTCTCGATCGCCACCTTCTGGCTGGTTCTGCCGACCTTGCCGATGTTCCTGGTCCTGCCGGCGCTGTTGAAAGCCGGGCTCGGCTTC
>JBFKNN010000069.1:0-13839 GCA_041629335.1 Burkholderiales bacterium
CGCGCCGCTGACCGTGGTCTGCGGCGCGCCGAACGTGCGCACCGGCATCAAGGTTCCCACGGCTCTGGTTGGGGCCCGGTTGCCGCAAGCAACAATCCGCACCGCCAAGGTTCGCGGTGTCGAGTCCCAGGGCATGTTGTGCTCGGAGAAGGAGCTGGGTCTCGCCGAGGAGGCGAGCGGGCTGATGATCCTGCCGCAGGATGCGCCCCTCGGGATGAGCGTGCGCGAGCTCCTCGATCTCGACGACCAGCTGCTCACCACGAAGCCCACGCCCAACCGCGGCGACTGCCTGAGCCTGCTCGGCATGGCGCGCGAGGTGGCGGCGGTGACAGGCGCGCGGCTCAACGTCAACGATCCCAAGGCGGTGGCACCGGCGGTTTCCGACCGGGTGGCGGTGACGCTGGACGCCCCGGCGGCGTGCCCGCTGTATTGCGGCCGTATCGTGCGTGGAGTCAACGCCGCGGCCACAACACCGCAATGGATGGTGCAACGCCTCGAGCGCAGCGGCATCCGCGCGATCAGCGCGATTGTCGACATTACCAATTACGTCATGCTCGAGCTCGGCCAGCCGCTGCACGCCTTCGACGCCGCCAAGCTCGAAGGCGGCGTGCGCGTGCGCTTCGCGCGCCAGGGCGAAAAGCTTACGCTGCTCAACGGCGAGACGCGCGCGCTGGGAACCCAGTACCTGGTCATTGCCGACGAGAAGAAAGCGCTCGCGCTCGCGGGCATCATGGGCGGGCTCGGCAGCGCGGTAAGCAACGATACCCGCGACATCTTTCTCGAAAGCGCGTTCTTCGATCCGGACGTGATCGCCGGCAAGCCGCGCATCCTGGGCTTTGGCTCCGACTCTTCGTACCGCTTCGAGCGCGGCGTCGATTTTGAGGGCACGCCGAAAGCGCTCGAGCGCGCAACCCAGCTCGTGCTGGAGATCTGCGGGGGCGCTGCAGGGCCGATGGTGCGCGCGCGCGACAAGCTTCCCCGGCGCGAGCCGGTGCGGATGCGGCTCGCGCGCGCCGAGCGGCTGCTCGGCATTCCGTTGACTGCGGGCCAGGTCGACACGATCCTGCGGCGCCTCGGATGTGAGTTCACGCGGTCAGAGGACGGATTTCGCGTGACGCCGCCGAGCTTTCGCTTCGACATCTCGATCGAAGAGGACCTGATCGAGGAGGTGGCGCGCGTCAACGGCTACGACAAGATTCCCGAAGCGCGGCCCGTCGCGCCGATGGCAATGCTGCCGGCGCCCGAGACCCGGCGCGACGCCGCCGCGATCCGGCGTCTCATCGTGGCGCGCGGCTATCAGGAAATCGTCACCTACAGCTTCGTCGACCGTGGTTGGGAAACCGACCTCTGCGGCAACGCAGCACCGGTGGCGCTAAAGAATCCGATCGCAAGCCAGATGAGCGTCATGCGCTCGAGCTTGATCGGCGGGCTGCTTGACTGTGTCATATTTAACGCCAGCCGCCAGCAGCAGCGGGTGCGCGTGTTCGAGATTGGGCGCTGCTTTGCCTGCGGGCCCGGCGGCGACTACCAGCAGCCGACGCGCGTGGGCGGAATCGCTTATGGCACTGCGGTGAGCGAGCAGTGGGGGACACCGTCGCGCGAGGTCGATTATTACGATGTCAAGGGCGATGTCGAGGCATTGCTGGCGCCACGGCAGGCGGTTTTCGACGCGGTGCCGCACCCGGCGCTGCACCCCGGCAAGTCGGTGCGGGTGGTGGTGGGCGGCCAGCCCATCGGCTGGATCGGGCAATTGCATCCGCGCTGGCAACAGAAGTATGATTTGCTTTCCGCGCCGGTCCTGTTCGAGCTCGATTTCGAGCCGCTGGCCGGGGTGGGCGTGCCGGCATATCAGGAGATCTCAAAATTCCCGCCGGTGCGGCGCGACTTCGCCATGGTATTTGACGAGGGCGCGAGCTACCGCGCGATATGGGAGGTTTTGCACAAACGGCAGCCGGCGATCGTGGCCGAAATAGGGCTGTTTGACGTCTACCGCGGGACGGGCATAGAAAAGGGCAAAAAAAGTCTTGCATTCAGAGTCTTATTGCAGGATACTCACAAGACTCTGACGGATGCGGAAGTGGATTCCGCGGTCTCGCAGCTGATCCATGTTCTGGAAGAGCAGTTCAACGCGAAGCTTCGTTGAAAGGGGAAAACATGACTTTAACCAAGGCCGAACTCGCAGACCTTTTGTTCGAAAAGGTGGGGTTCAACAAGCGTGAAGCCAAGGATATGGTCGAATCGTTTTTTGAGGAAGTGCGCTTGGCGCTGGAAAACGGGCATGGTGTCAAGCTGTCGGGCTTTGGCAATTTCCAGCTGCGCGACAAGCCGCAACGCCCCGGCCGCAATCCTAAGACCGGCGAAGAGATACCCATTACTGCAAGGCGCGTCGTCACTTTCCACGCTTCCCAGAAGCTGAAGGCGATGGTCGAGCAGAACTACGATGGAAACGAGCACCAAGCCTAAGAACCAGCTGCCGCCGATTCCGGCAAAGCGATACTTCACCATCGGTGAGGTGAGCGAGCTGTGCGGCGTCAAGCCGCATGTGCTGCGTTACTGGGAACAGGAATTCACACAGCTGAAGCCGGTGAAGCGACGCGGCAACCGGCGCTATTACCAGCACCACGAAGTCCTGCTGATCCGCCGCATCCGCGAGCTGCTCTACGATCAGGGGTTCACGATCAGCGGCGCGCGCAACCGGCTCGACGAGCTGGTGGCGGAGCCGACGAAAGGCCGCGGCAGCCGCCCGGGCCTCGCCTACGTCCGCAAGGAAATCAAGAACGTCATCGAGCTGCTGCGCGCGTAAGCGCGCGGTTCTGCTCCCGCCGTGTCCATGTTTGTTATAGTCGGGCTGAATTCGTACTCACGCCGGCTTGCCCGATGAAGCACGTCTTCCATCGCAACGCGCGCACCGAACCGCCTATTGCTGTCGGCGGCGAGGGTCCGTACCTGGTGGACCAGGCGGGCAAGCGCTATCTCGATGCTTCCGGCGGCGCCGCGGTGTCGTGCCTGGGGCACGGGCATGCTGCCGTGATCGCGGCAATCAAGCGCCAGGCCGAGCGTCTCGCCTATGCGCACACCTCGTTCTTCAGCAGCGGGCCGGCCGAGGCGCTCGCCGACTGGCTGATCGACGCCGGGGGCGGCGCGTACGAGCGCGTCTACTTCGTCTCCGGCGGTTCGGAAGGTGTTGAGGCTGCGCTGAAACTTGCGCGCCAGTATTTTCTGGAAATCGGCGAGCCCGGGCGCACGCGCTTCATCGGCCGGCGCCAGAGCTACCACGGCAACACCCTGGGCGCGCTCGCGGTCGGCGGCAACGCGTGGCGCCGCGCGCAGTTCGCGCCGCTCTTGATCGACGTCGATCACGTCGCGCCGTGCTATGCCTATCGTGACCGCAAGGAAGGCGAGAGCGAAGCCGATTACGGGGCGCGCGTGGCCGACGAGCTGGAGGAAGCGATCGTGCGGCTGGGTCCCGGCAAGGTGATCGCTTTCATTGCAGAGACCGTGGCGGGTGCGACGCAGGGCGCCGTGCCGGCGGTGCCCGGGTATTTCCGGCGGGTGCGCGAGATCTGCGACCGGCACGGCGCACTGCTGATTCTGGACGAAGTGATGTGCGGCATGGGCCGCACCGGGACGCTGTTCGCCTACGAGCAGGAGGGCATCGTGCCGGACATGGTCATCGCCGCCAAGGGGCTCGGTGGCGGCTATCAGCCGATCGGCGCGGTGCTGGTGGCGAAACGCATCTTCGAGGCAGTGCGCGACGGCAGCGGGTTCTTCCAGCATGGCCACACCTATCTCGGGCATCCTATCGCTTGCGCCGCGGCGCTGGCGGTGCAGGAGACCGTGCGCGACGGGAATCTGCTCGATAACGTCGTGCGTCAGGGTGCGCGGCTTCGTGCCGCCCTGGAAGCGCGACTCGGCTCGCATCCGCACGTCGGCGACATTCGTGGCCGCGGGCTGTTTCTCGGCCTCGAGCTCGTCACCGACCGTGGCACGAAAAGTCCGTTCGATCCCGCGTTGAAGCTGCATGCGGCGGTGAAGCGCGAGGCGATGTCGCGGGGGCTGCTCTGCTATCCGATGGGCGGGACCATCGACGGCGAGCGCGGGGATCATGTGCTGCTCGCCCCGCCGTTCATCATCGACGATACCCATGTCGCGGAGATAACGGACAAGCTGGCGGCTGCGCTGGACGCCGCGCTTGCTGGGGTGCGCTGAGCACGGGTGGCGGGTCTGCTATAATTCGCGCCTCGGGGCGTAGCGCAGCCTGGTAGCGTACCGGCATGGGGTGCCGGTGGTCGTGAGTTCGAATCTCACCGCCCCGACCAGTCAATCCAGCGCATTCTCCGAATCATCAGGCGGCGGGTTTCTGTTCCGCGGTCCCCGCGGCGCGGGGCGTGCGCGACAGCGCACTTGGGCTTATGCTGTCATTCAAGACGGGCGCCTGCGCGGCCGCCGGAATGGCGGAGACACCGCAGGTGTGAAGGCACGGGCCGCCGGCCCGCGCAGGTCGGAAGATCGCCCGACACCGCGGCCCGGACATAGCAGCCGGTGTAACGGCCGGCCGCCCGTCTTCCTCCCGCGCGAAGGCGGCGGCGCCGCGTGATCTCAGCCGCGACTGGCAATTCGCGCACCGGCGCATTATCCTCGACGAGCGGACCGGAAGAATCACAATGCTTCGCGCCGGGAATGAAATCACGCCTCTCTGAGAGTCGAGCCCGTATCAGCGGCAGATCGGCGGCGCGCGTGCCGGATGCCGTGCGGTGCGTGCGGCTGCAGGCGCTTGCGCTGGATGCCGCCGGCGGCACGGCGCGCCGCGCGCCCAACCGCACGGTTGACGAACGGATCCTGCGCGAGCAACGCGTGGGGTGCTGCCCGCGCTTCCAGAGCGCGCCGGTTCCCGCTCCCGACTGACCGGCAGCAAACGCGGTACGGAGTCGGATGAGCGCGGGGAGAATGAGATCCATGATGCCACGGGAGCCGGGCAAGCCGCCTGACCTGGGGCCCTCGGTGCCGCGACGGGATTACGGCTGGCTGCGCGTGCTCGGGAGCAGGGTATTGAAGGGCATGGGCTGGCGCACCGAGGGCGAGCTGCCCGACTGTCCCCGTCTTGTCGTCGCGCTTGCGCCGCATTCGTCGAACTGGGATTTCGTGATCGGCGCGGCGCTCGTGTTCGTTTTGGGCTTGCGCGTCGCCTTCATCGGCAAGCACACGCTGTTCCGATGGCCGCTCGGCGGATTCATGCGCTGGCTCGGCGGCATCCCGGTTGATCGGTCACGTCCGGAAGGTTTTGCTGACGTGATGGTCGCGGAGTTCGGCAGGCGCGATCGGCTCTGGCTGGCGGTCGCACCAGAGGGCACGCGGACCGACGGCGCCCAGTTCAAGTCCGGATTCTTCCGGATCGCGCAGGCGTCGCGCGTGCCGATCCTGCCGGTGTATTTCAACTACCGCCGCAAGGTGCTGGGCTTCCTGCCCCTCATCGACTCGGGCGTCGATATCGACGACGGAGTGGCCAGTACGCGCGAACTGCTTGAGCGGCATGGCGCGCGCAAGCCGAAATAGCGCACGGTAGCGCGGGCGGACGGATCAACCCTGCGGCGGGCGTATCGGTTTGCCGTCGACGCCCCAGTCGCTGAGCGGCACTTCCTGCAGCACGACCCATACCGGCTGCTTGAGGGGACCCAGCGTGTCTTCGATCGCCGCGGTGACGTTCTGAATCAGCTTTTCCTTCGTTTCGGTACTGCGACCCGGTCCGATGTAGAGATGGGCGAGCGGCATGGCAATTCCTTCGCTTGGGAAAACGGATTTCTTAGTCGAGGCTCTCGGCCAGAAGCTTCAGTGCGCCGGCGGCGAACGCATACATGTTGGCGAGGCGGTCAGTACCGCCGGTGCTGATCGTTACCGCGCGGTCTTTCGCTCCGGCAAGCGCAAGACACGTATGTCCGGGCGGATTGCCATAGCGGTTGCCGGTGGGACCCGATGCGCCGGTCTCGCTCAGTCCCCAGTCGGCGGCGAAACGGTCGCGCACGGTTCGCGCCTGATAGAGCGCGTAGGCTTCGGTTGCCGGCGTAAGGCCGGCAAGCATGTCCTCGCTGATGTCGCGCAACGCGAGCCAGGCCTGGCGCGTGTAGATGACCGCCCCGCCGCGGCAGTATGCCGATGCGCCGGGCACCGCGAGCAGTGCGGCGACAATCAGGCCGCCGGCGGAGGATTCGGCGACCGCGATGGTCTCCTTGCGCCGCGTGAGCGCTGCGGCGGCTTTGCGTGCGTGGGGAAGAAGCTCCTGCATGGCTCGCCTTTCTCGGGCGCGCGCGCCCGTCAGGTCAGTACGATTTCGGCAGCCCGAGCACCTTCTCCGCGATGAAGCACAGGATGAGCTGCGGGCTCACCGGCGCAATGCGCGGAATCATCGCTTCGCGGAAGTAGCGCTCGACGTCGTATTCCTTGGCGTAGCCCATGCCGCCGTGAGTGAGCACCGCGGTCTCGCAGGCGCGAAACCCGGCTTCTCCCGCGAGGTACTTGGCGGCGTTTGCCTCCGCGCCGCAGGGCTTGCCGGCGTCGTAGAGCGTTGCGGCCTTGTAGACCATCAGGCTGGCCGCTTCGAGCTCCATCCAGCGTTCCGCCAGCGGATGCTGGATCGCCTGGTTCCGGCCGATCGGGCGCTCGAATACGACGCGCTCGCCGGCGTACTTTGCCGCGCGCGCAAGCGCGGCGCGCCCCAGTCCGACCGCTTCGGCCGCGACGAGAATTCGCTCCGGATTGAGCCCGTGCAGGATATATTCGAATCCGCGGCCTTCCTCGCCGATGCGGTCCCCAGACGGCACCGGCAGCTCGTCGAAGAAAACCTGGTTGGAGTCGACGGCCTTGCGGCCCATCTTCTCGATCTCGCGCACCTCCACTCGTGCGCGGTCGAGATCGGTGTAAAAGAGCGTGAGCCCGCGCGTAGGCTTCGCCGCGTCGCGCGGCGCGGTGCGCGCGAGCAGCAGCACCTTGTTCGCGACCTGCGCGGTCGAGATCCATAGCTTCTGTCCGGAAACGATGTAGTCTGCGCCGCGGCGCTCGGCGCGCGTCTTGATGCGGGTCGTATCCAGCCCGGCATCGGGCTCGGTGACGGCGAAGCAGGCGCGATCCCGGCCGGCGATGAGCGGCGGCAGCCAGCGGTGTTTCTGCTGGTCGCTCGCGAAGACCGCAACCGGGTTCAGGCCGAAGATGTTCATGTGCACCGCCGAGGCGCCGGAAAAACCCGCGCCGGACTCGGCAATCGCCTGCATCATGATCGCGGCCTCGGTGATGCCGAGTCCGGAGCCGCCGTACTCGAGCGGCATGGCGATGCCGAGCCAGCCGTCAGCGGCGAGCGCCTGGTGGAAATCGGAGGGAAAGCGGCCGTCCCGATCGCGCGAGCGCCAGTAATCGGCGTCGAAGCGTGCGCAGATCCGCGCCACCGCCTCGCGCAGGGCTTCCTGATCGGACGAGAACGAGAAATCCACTTAAGCCTCGCCGGGTGTCGCGGTCACGCCCGCGGCGATCATCGCCTCGATCTCGGTTGCCGAATACCCGGCCTCGCGCAGCAGCTCGATGCTGTGCTCGCCCAGCCGCGGGGTCGGGCGGCCGGCATCCGGGTGCGAGCGCGACCACTTGCTGGGAATTCCCGTGGTGCGGATCGCGCCTTCGGTGGGATGGACGGTGTCGCTAATGAATCCGGTCGCGCGCAGGTGCTGGTCGTCGATCAGGTCGTCGATCGAATTCATCGCGGTGACCGGGATATCAGCAGCGGTAAAGGCGGCGAGCCATTCGCCGGTGGTGCGCTGCTTGATCTCGCCGGCGACGAACTCGTTGATCTCGGCGATGTGCTGCGAGCGCTTCTCATGGCTGTTGAAGCGCGGATCGTCACGGTACATCGGCTCGCGCCCGATCACGCGGAAAAAACTTTGCCATTGCTTGTCGTTGTACATCAGCAGACAGAGATAGCCGTCGCGCGTGGGGAAGGGCTTGCGGAAGGGTGCGAGCACCCGCGCGTAGCCGGCCGGGCCGAGAGGGGGATCGAATGTCCTTCCGCCGAAATGATCGCCGAGCACGAGTTGCGCCATGCTCTCGAACATCGGCACCTCGACCGCCTGGCCCTGTCCGGTGCGCTGGCGATGATAGAGCGCCGCGGTCACGGCATAAACCGCGTGCAGGCCGACGATGCGGTCCGCGAGCGTGGCAGGTATGTAGCGCGGCTCGGTTGCGCCGGCCTTCACCGTGAGCCAGGGCACCCCGACCATTCCCTGGATCAGGTCGTCGTAAGCGGGGCGGGCCGCGTACGGGCCGTCCTGGCCGAAGCCGAACGCGCCGACGTAGATGATGCGGGGATTGACCGCGGCGAGGTCGGCATACGAGAGCTTGAGGCGGGCCATGGCCTGCGGGCGCACATTGTAGAGCAGCACGTCGGCGCCGGCCGCGAGCCGGAGCAGCGCTTCGCGCCCCGCGGCCTGCTTCAGGTCGAGAACCACGCTGCGCTTGTTGCGGTTCATGTGCAGGAACATGTGGCCCATGCCGCGATGGCGCATCGGACCGACATGGCGCACGTTGTCGCCCTGCGCAGTCTCGATCTTGATGACGTCCGCGCCGAGCTCGCCCAGGATCTGGGACGCGAACGGACCCATCACGACAGTAGTGATGTCGATCACCCTGACGCCGGAAAGCGGGCCGCTCATGTGCGGATGTGCCGGATCGCTCTGCGACGGGTGGAGGGGGTCAGAAGTCGCAGCCCTTCTGCCGCAAGGTCTGGTCCACCCACTTGCGGTCGAGGGCGCCCTTGCGGATCGCCCTGAGCGTTGCAGCTTCGTTCTCGCCTTGCGCTCTGGCGAGCTTGATCACCGCAGCAGCCTCGTCCTGCGGCAGCACCAGCAGCCCGTCGCTGTCGCCGACGATGATGTCGCCGGGGTTGATCACGGCGCCACCGATCGCGATCGGCACGTTGATCTCGCCGGGGCCGTTCTTGTAAGGGCCGCGGTGGGTGACGCCGCGCGCGTAGACCGGGAAATTCCCCGCGCCCAGCGCATCGGCGTCGCGGATCGCGCCGTCGATCACCATGCCGGCCGCGCCGCGACTTGCAGCCAGGTTCGCCATGATTTCGCCGATGATCGCCTGCGCAAGCACACCGCCGGCATCGACCACGATGACGTCGCCCGGACGCGCGATGTCAATCGCCTTGTGCACCAGAAGATTGTCGCCTGGCGGGACTCGCACGGTGAGCGCGGGGCCGGTGAGCTTGCCCTTGCGATGGTACGGGCGCAACTCGGCCGCGATCGAGTGCAGCCGGTGCATGTTGTCGCTGATGAGCGAGGTCGCGAGCGACTCGAGCGCCGTGACGAGGCGCGATGGCGGGCGTTTTGCGAACGGCAGGATGCGAAATCCGATATTGGCCATGGGGATTCGAGCGAACGGAACTGAAGAAAAGAGGGCGCTATCCTATCATGTTCCCAGGCTGTCCTTGGATCAGCGCCGGTGCGCGCGGCGGGGCCGCCTGCCTGGCACCTGTCGCCAGCAGCGATCAGCAAAGCGGGCTCGAAGCCGTGTCTCGCCGCGCTGCAGTGAATGTTATAATTCGGCGCCGGCAAACGACATCCGGCAGGACGACAATACACCCGGTCGGCGGCGCCGGCACGGGATCCGCGCCGTTCCCCGGGCCGCGCGGACGGGGGGATCTTGGGCATTTTCCCATGCGCATACTGTTGAGCAACGACGATGGATATTTCGCGCCCGGACTGAGCCTGCTCGAGCAGGCGCTGTCGCCGCTGGCCGAGGTCACCGTAGTTGCTCCCGAGCGCGACCGCAGCGGCGCGAGCAATTCGCTCACGCTGGACCGGCCGCTCACGGTCAAGCGCTCACACAATGGCTACTATTACGTCAACGGCACGCCGACCGATTGCGTGCACCTCGCGGTGACCGGCTTGCTCGACGAGTTACCGGACATCGTGCTGTCTGGCATCAACCATGGTGCCAACATGGGGGACGACACGATCTACTCGGGCACCGTGGCCGCGGCCACCGAAGGCTTTCTGCTCGGCATTCCCTCCATCGCCATTTCGCTGGTGACCGCGGGGCGCGAGCACTACGATACCGCCGCCCGCGTCGCGCTCGATCTCGTCGAGCGCTTCCGGGTGAGGCCGCTCGACCAGGCCGTGCTGCTCAACGTCAACGTGCCGGACGTGCCGTACGGGCAGTTGAAGGGCATGAAGGTGACGCGGCTTGGCAAGCGGCACAAGGCCGAGCCGGTGGTGAAGACCAGCACGCCCCGCGGTGATGTGGCCTATTGGATCGGCGCGGCGGGCAGCGCGCAGGACGCGGGCGAAGGAACGGACTTCTTCGCGGCGGCGAACCAGGTGGTCTCGGTCACCCCGCTGCAGGTCGATCTCACCCGCTATTCACAGGCGGAAGCGGTCAAATCGTGGCTGGCATGAGCGACTCGGGCACATGACGGGCCAACACTCCGGCATCGGCATGACCTCCCAGCGCACGCGAATGCGCATGGTGGCACGCTTGCGCAGCCAGGGCATCCGGGACGAGGTGGTGCTCGCGGTCATGGGCGAGGTGCCGCGGCACCTGTTAGTCGACGAGGCGCTGGCAAGCCGCGCCTACGAAGACATTTCCCTGCCAATCGGCTTCGGGCAGACCATATCCAACCCTCACACCGTCGCGCGCATGACGGAGCTCGCGCGCGCCGGGGGCAGCCCGGCCAAGGTGCTCGAGATCGGCACCGGCTGCGGCTATCAAACGGCCGTGCTGTCGCGGCTGTCAAAGGAGGTCTACTCGATCGAGCGTCTGGCGCCGCTGGTCAACCGGGCACGCCGGCTGCTGCGCGAAGTGCGCGTCACCAACGCGCGGCTGCGGCACGGAGACGGGCTTCTCGGGATGCCGGAGATCGCGCCGTTCGACGCGATCATCATGACCGCCGCTGCCACGCACGTGCCGGATTCACTGCTCGAGCAGCTCAAGGTCGGTGGTAGAATGATCTTGCCGATGGTCAGCCGCAATGAGCAGCGCCTGTGCGTGATCGAGCGCACGGCGAACGGATACACCGAGCGCAAGATGGACCAGGTCAAGTTTGTGCCGTTGCTGCCGGGTTTCGAATGACGGGGGCCGTGATGCGCATGGCTCGAATGACGTTGCTCGCAGCCGGTCTGCTCGCGCTGCTGGCGGGCTGCGGGGCGACGCGCCAGGCGCCGGTGATCGATCGCCTGCCGCCGCCGTCCGCGAAGCCCGCCGCACCGTCGATTGCCAAAGCGGCGCCGCACGCGCCCGAAGCCCGGGCGGGCTTCTACACCGTGCGCCGGGGCGATACGCTCTACAGCATTGCCCTCGATCACGGGCTCGACTATCGTGAGCTCGCCGACTGGAACAACATCGACCCGGCGCGCATCCGCGAGGGCCAGCAGCTGCGGCTCACGCCGCCGCCTGGCACGGTCACCACCGCGCCGCTGAAGGGTGCGCCGCGGGCGGTGGAATCACGTCCGATCGGCGACTCGGTGGTCGCCGGAGCGGATACCATCAAGTCGCAGCCGCAGGGCGTGCGCGTGCCGTATTCGGACCGGGTCTACGCGCAGATGGCGTCGGTCAAGCCCGTGCCCGAGACGGCGACCAGGCCGGAGGCGGCGCGCGATGAGGACAGCCTCGACTGGATATGGCCGGCGGCGGGCAGAGTCGTCAGCGGGTTCAGTGAAAGCAACACGCTGAAAGGCATCGCGATCGCCGGCAAGCTGGGGCAGCCCGTGGTGGCGAGCGCGGCAGGCCGCGTGATCTTCAGCGGAACGGGAATCCGGGGCTTCGGCAAGCTGATCGTGATTAAGCACAACAATACTTTCCTGTCGGTCTATGCTCACAACCACCAGCTGCTGGTCCGGGAAGGGGAAACGGTTGCGCGGGGCCAGAAGATCGCCGAGATGGGCAACAGCGACGCGGACGCGGTGAAGCTGCATTTCGAGATCCGTCGCTTCGGCAAGCCGGTGGACCCGGTGAAGCTGCTGCCAGACCGCCAGGCATGAGGAGGCCGCCGCCCATTCCCGGTGACGCGGAGGGCGACGAGCCCGGGGCCGACCAGGGCGAGAACGAACGCGGCGCCCAGAGCGCGGCGCGTGAGCCCGATCTGCTTTCGGATGTGACGCAGCTCTACCTCAACGAGATCGGCCAGAATCCCGTATTCACGCCCGAAGAAGAGCGAAAATACGCGCGGCTCGCCAGGGCCGGCGACTTCGGCGCGCGCCAGAAGATGATCGAGCACAATCTCCGTCTCGTCGTCAACATCGCCAAGGTCTACCTGAATCGCGGTGTTGCGTTCCTCGATCTGATCGAGGAAGGCAATCTGGGCCTGATTCACGCGCTCGAGAAGTTCGAGCCCGAGCGCGGCTTCCGCTTCTCGACCTACGCCACGTGGTGGATCCGCCAGAACATCGAGCGCGCGATCATGAACCAGTCGCGCACGGTGCGCCTGCCGGTGCACGTCATCAAGGAGCTCAACGTGGTGCTGCGGGCGCGGCGTCACCTCGAGAATCACGGGCGCCGGGACGCGGGCGCCGAGGACATCGCGCACCTGCTGGGCTGGGAGCCGCAGGACGTGCACCGGGTGCTGCGGCATAACGAGCGCACCACATCGCTCGATGCGCCGCTCGAGGTCGATCCCATGCTGTCAGTGGGCGAGTCGCTGCCCGACGAATCGAGCCTGCCGCCCGACGTGCGGGTTGCGAACGCGGAAATTGCTGAGCAGGTGCAGCAGTGGCTCGGCCAGCTTAACGAGAAGCAGCGCTACGTGATCGAGCGGCGCTACGGGTTGAGCGGGGACGATGTCGCGACCCTGGAGCGACTGGCGCTCGATCTGGGGCTCACCCGCGAGCGAGTGCGCCAGATCCAGATCGAGGCGCTAGCCGGCCTGCGCCGCATTCTGCTGCGCCAGGGACTGACCAAGGATGGCTTGTTGTAGGTCGATCAGCTCGCGACGTGGTACATGCCGCGTCCGGCGCTCTTGGCCGCGTAGAGTGCCTGATCGGCCCGCGCGAGCAGCCGGTCGGTGTCGGCCGGGTCTTCGCCATCGTAGAACGCGATGCCGATGCTCGTGCCCACGTCGGTGCTCCCCGCGGCAAGCGCGAACGGCGGACGCATGGTGGCGAGGATTTTCTCGGCGATCCGGCAGGCGTCGTCGCGCGTGGCGAGCTCCTGCAGGATCACCGCGAATTCATCCCCTGCCAGCCGGGCGATGGTGTCGATCGAGCGCACCGAACCCGCGAGGCGACGCGCAAACTCCCTCAATACGGCGTCGCCCGCGGCGTGGCCGAGACGGTCGTTGAACTGCTTGAAGTTGTCGATGTCGAGGTAGAGCGCGGCCATCAGCGTGCGGTTGCGCCGGCTGCGGCCCATCGCCTGCTGCAGGCGGTCATAGAACAGGCCGCGGCTGGGCAGCCCGGTCAGCGCGTCGTGCGTTGCCTGGTGCGCAAGCTGCAGCTCGGTCTGCTTGCGCTCGCTGACATCGACGCTGGTTCCGGTCAACCGCAGCGCGCGTCCCGCGCGATCGCGCTCCACCACCTTGCCGCGGCTGAGTATCCAGATCCAGCTGCCCGGCTCGGTCCTGACGCGGTGCTCGATGTCGTATTGCCGCGCTGCGCCCTGCAGGACATCCTTCAGGTGTTGCGACAGGCGCGGCAGGTCGTCGGGATGAACGCGCTCTTCCAGGGCTGCGAGCGACGTCACGATGGGTTCGGGCGCCGCGCCGAGCATTTCCTGCCATTCCTTGCTGAAGTAAATCTCGGCCTTCACGATGTCCCAGTCCCACAGCGCGAGCCGCGATCCCTCGAGCGCGAGCGTCAACCGCTCCTC
>JBFKNN010000070.1:0-13686 GCA_041629335.1 Burkholderiales bacterium
GCCGGCCGCGCGATCATCGCGCAGGACGCCACCGAGTACCAGCGTCTGCGCGAGACGCCGTGGGCTTCCGCGCTGCTCGGCCAGTGCTACGGCTCTTCGACCTGGTACTCCGCGATGTCGGATTTCGTGGTGATGCGCAAGGGCGCGATCATGGCGATCGCCAGCCCGAACGTGACTTCGATCGCGATCAACAAGCCGATCGAGCCTGAGGACCTGGGCGGCTGGAAGCTTCTGACCGGCGTCTCCGGGCTCGCCGATATGGCGGTCGACACCGACGAGCAGGCGCTCGATGCGATCAAGAAATTCCTGTTCTACCTGCCGAGCCACAACATGGAGCCGCCGCCCGAGGTGCCGGTGCCGCCCGGCTCCGACGAGGCCTGCAAGCAGATGTTCGACATCGTTCCCGAGTCCCGCAACAAGGTCTACGACGTGCGCAAGGTCATCGCCGCGGTCGCCGACAGGGACTCGACCTTCGAGCTGAAGGAGCGCTACGGCCGGTCGATTGCCACGGTGCTCGCGCGCCTCGACGGCAAGAGCGTCGGCTTCATCGCGAACAATCCGATGTACAAGGGCGGCGCGCTCGATGCCGACGCGTGCCAGAAGGTCACCAGCTTCATGGTGTTGTGCGACTCGTTCAACGTGCCGCTGGTGTTCCTGGTCGACGTGCCGGGGTTCCTGATCGGGGTCGAGGGCGAGATCCGCGGCATGCCGGGCAAGGTCATCAACTGGATGAACGCATTGACGCTCGTCACCGTGCCCAAAATCACCGTGATCATGAGAAAAAGCTACGGCCAGGCGTACATCAACATGGCGGGCGGCCGCAACGCGGACGAAGTCGCCTGCTGGCCCAGCGCCGACCTGGGGTTCATGGACCCGGCGGTGTCGGTCAACGTGCTCTACGGCGTGCGCTACCAGGACGATCCCGAGCGCTTCGCGAAACTGAAAGCCGAGGTCGAGCGTGACACCTCGGCGTGGGGACTCGCCGAGTTGTACGAAGCGCAGACCGTGATCGACCCGCGCGAGACGCGCGAGTACCTGGTCCGCACGCTGCAGGTGCACCGGATGCGGATGAAGAACGGCGTGGGGGAGCATTTGTTGAGGAACTGGCCAACGAGTTATTAGAGGCGTGACCAGTGACTGGTGACCAGTGGCCGGTAGCGCATCGCGGTGACTACGCATGAAAACTGAGTCGAGAGGAAGAGCGCGAGAGGCGGAAGGCGGCGAGCGCCGTAGCAGCCGTGCATCCGGCAAGCTCGCCATTCGTAGCATCGAGGCGATTCCGGTCGCGGTGCCGCTCAAGCATCCGATCAAGTGGGCACGCGGGAGAATCGACAAGATCGACAACGTGATCGTCACCGTCACGCTGACCGACGGCACGCAGGGCATCGCCGATGCGCCGCCGCGGCCGACCATCTATGGCGAAACCCAGCATTCGATCGTCGCCATCATTCGCGAGCATTTCGCGCCGCGGCTGAAGGGCCTCGACGCATTCGACATCGCAGGCCTGTGGGCGGTATTCGACGCCTTCGCCTGGAACCCGAGCGCCAAGGCGGCGATCGACATGGCATTGTTCGATGCGCAGGCGAAGTCGCTCGGCATCTCGTGCGCCGAGCTGCTGGGCGGCACGGTGAAGCCGCTGCCGGTGAACCGCCGGCTGATGCTCGGCAGCAACAAGGAAATGCTCGCCGAGGCCGAGCGCATGATCGAGCAGTACGGCTTCCGGGCGTGGAAAGTGAAGTGCGGCATGGACCGCAAGCGCGACGTGAAGCTTCTGCGCGAGCTGCGCAAGCTGGTCGGCGACGACCACGAGATCACCATCGATTGCAACCAGGGCTACACTTCGCAGGTGCTGCTCGAGCAGGCACCGTATTTCGAGGAGGTCGGCGTCGCGCTGATCGAGGAGCCGATCCCGATGCGCGACGGCGCCGGCAAGCGCCTCTGCGCCGAGCGCATGCGGGTGCCGATCTCGGGCGACGACTCGTGCATGACGCCCGACGACGTGCTGCACGAGCTCCAGCTCGGTGGCATCCGCGCGCTGGTGATCAAGTGCGCGCGCACCGGCTACACGCTATCGCGGCAGATTCTCGCGCTCGCCAAATCGTTCTACACCCCGGCGCACAACGGCACGCAGGCCGACATGCAGATCGGCTGCGTCGCCGCCGCGCACTTCGCGTGCACGTACGCGACGCCGCACGCGCACGAGTTCTCGAGCTTCATTGATGCGAAGGACCACGTCGCCGACCGGGACCTGGTGATCCGGGAGGGGATGCTGATCCTGCCCGAAGGCCACGGCATCGGCCTCACCCTCGACGCACGCAAGCTGAAACGCTATCGCATTGACTGACCGGAGCGCCTCAGCCGCCGGCGCAGTCCGCGGTCGGTCGGCGCGACCGTTTCGCTCACGGAATCCCCGTCGTATGCTGCAGGGGCGCTTGCTCAACCGGATGCAGCGACGAGGCCGCCGACGCGAACCGACCCGGTACGCCTGGATTCCGCCCCAACGGTCTTCTGCTCCCACGCCCAGGCATGCGCGATCATTGTGTCGAGGTCGGGATAGCGCGGCGACCAGGCGAGCTCCGAGCGCGCCAGCCGCGCATCTGCCACAAGCCGCGTCGCATCGCCCCGCAGCCGGCCCGTTTCGACCACCGGCACCGGTCGGCCGGTGACGCGCGACACGGCCTGCACGACTTCCCGCACCGAGTAACCGTTTTCGCTGCCGAGATTGAAGGCGCCGCTCGTCGCTCCGGCGCAGAGCCGATCCATGGCACGGAGGTGCGCGCGGCAAATGTCCGTTACGTGCACGTAATCGCGGATGCAGGTGCCGTCGGGCGTGTCGTAATCAGTGCCGAACACCGTCACGCAGGAGCGTCGACCCGATGCGGCTTGCAGCGCCAAGGGGATGAGATGCGTCTCCGGCGTGTGGCGCTCGCCAAGCATGCCGTCTGGATCGGACCCGGCGGCGTTGAAATAGCGCAGGCACGTGTAGCCAAGACCGTGCACGCGTCCGTAATCGGCCAGCAATTTCTCCGCCATATGCTTGGTGCGTCCGTAGGGATTGACGGGCTGTTGGGGATGGCACTCGCGGATCGGAACGCAGCCCGGCTCGCCGTAGACCGCCGCACTCGAGGAAAAAATGATGCGTGCAACGCCATGTTGCGCCATCGCGGCGAGCAAGGTCGCCATGTTGGCGAGGTTGTTACGGTAGTATTTGGCGGGATTCGATACCGACTCGCCGACCTCGATGAAGGACGCGAAATGCATGACGACGTCGAAGCGGTGCGCGGCGAACAGCGAGTCGAGCCGCCGCGAATCGGCTAGGTCGCCGACGACAAGCTGCGCCTGCGACACGGCGTCGCGATGGCCGTGCGAGAGGTTGTCATAGACGACGGCCTCGTGCCCGGTCTCTCGCAGCATCTTGGTCATGTGCGAGCCGATGAACCCGGCGCCGCCGGCAACCAGCACCCTCATGTTCCCCGTCATTCGACAGCGCCCGTGGCGCCCGCAAGATTAAGTCGGCTGCGGACTTGACGCGTGGGCATACGCCGCACGCTGCGCGCCTTCAGCAGATTGGAAAAAAATGCCGGAAAGCATGCCATGCATGCCCTCCGGCGTAGCACTCCCTGCAGGCCGGGACTTACTTGCCGGCCGGCTTTGCGGCCGCGGCCTCGAGCGCCTTGATCTTATCCTCGAGTCTCCTCATCTTGCTGTTGACGCCCGCGAAGTTGAACCACTGCTCATCCGCAACCGGATATTCCAGTTTCGCGCCGTAGACGCGCCAGGAATCGTCCCAGTTCGCGGCATCCTTGTACCCCATGAGGCGCAACTGCAAGTAGGTCAGCGTCGAGCGCGTTCCGGTCTGGCAGTAGGCGACCACGCGGGAGTTCTTATCCAGCTTTCCGATCGTCTTGGCCGTGATGTCCGGGTCCAGATACGCTATATTGACCATCTTGCCGGTTTTCGGATCTTTCACCTTGGGCAGCGTGTCCAGGTGCGAGACATTGAGCGTGGTGTTCGGCACGTGACCGCCGCGCACCGAGCGGATGTCGTCCCCCTTGTGCTCTTTGTCGGTCCGCGAGTCCAGCAGCTGCACCCCCTTGGTCGCGCCCTGTGCAATCTTCACCACTTCGTCCGTCGAGGAGAAGCGGCTGGCCACGACGTTGGCCTTGAACGTGGCTGGCTCCTTCTTCGTCGGTTTGTCACTGAGCCGCCCGCCCGCCTTGCGCCACGCGTCGACGCCGCCGTTGAGCAGGCGCACCTTGTCGTGGCCGAGCCACTCCAGGATCCAGAAAGCGACGGTCGCATCCGTAAAGTCACTCATGTCGCCGTGGTAGACCACGACATGGCTGGCGTTGCCGATCCCGACCCGGCTGAACGCATCTTCGTACTTCTTCACGGGCAGGACTCGGTTCGAAGCGTCCCGCAAGGCGTCACCGCAGGCTTTCCCCAGGCTGATTGCGCCCGGTATGTGGCCCTTGATGTAGTCCTCCAGCTCGCGGCAGTCGACGACCACCCAATCCTTTCTTTCAAGGTTTTGCTGCAGCTCATCGGGCGTGATCAGGAGTTGCGGATTCGCCCATTTGGCGCCGGCTACCGGAGCCCATGCGACGAACGCCAACGCCAGCAGCCCCGTGATGCCACGTTGACAGTTCAGCTTACTGTTCATGGATTACTCCTCCTTGTCGATACGATTCGCTCGGCCAGACTCACCCGCGCCTCACGCCTTTGAAGCGTCTTGTTCTGCGCAGTTCCCTCGCATGAATCCGGATACCTACCGAAGAATTAGACACTTGGCGCCTGCCCGAGAAAATGATGTATATGCATCATTTTGCTGCGAGTTGAACGCGATGAATATGTCAGCAGAGTCAGGGCGGCCCTTACGATCCGAACTTGTTGATCTCAATCATCATCCCGAATCGCAACGGCGCGGCGACCATTGCCCGGTGCCTGGAGGCCGCGCTCGCTTCCCGGGTTGGCCAGGACTTCGAGGTGGTGGTGGTCGACGATGCGTCGACTGACGACTCCGTCGAAATCATCCGCCGCTATCCCTGCCGGTTGATCCGGCTTGCCCGGCATCAGGGGGCTGCCGGCGCGCGGAACGCGGGGGCGGCGCATGCCTGCGCCCGGCTGCTGTTCTTTACGGACGCCGACTGCGTGCCGCGCGAGGATACCCTGGCTTTGGCTGCGCGGGCGCTCTCGGCAGGCGGTCCGCAGACGATCGTAGGCGGCACTTACACCGCCCGGCCCCACGACGATTCCTTCTTCAGCCGCTTTCAATCGGCGTTCATCCACTACTCGGAAACCAAGCGCGCCGCAGATCCCGACTACGTGGCAACCCATGCGCTGGCGATCCACGCGGAGACCTTCAATCGTCACGGGGGCTTTGCCGAGGGGCCCATGCCGATCCTTGAGGACGTCGAATTCAGCCACCGCCTGCGCCGCGCCGGATGCCGGCTCGTCATCGATCCCGCGATCCAGGTGCGTCACATTTTCAACTTCACCTTGCTTCGCTCCCTGCGCAACGCCTGGGTCAAGGCGAGGTACTGGACTCTGTACTCGCTGCGCAACCGGGATCTCTTCGCTGATTCCGGCACGGCCTCCCACGAACTCAAGGCGAACGTCGCGGCGTGCCTTGCCGGGATGTTGGGCCTGGGCGGCTACGTCTTGACACAGGCGCCGGGGTGGCTCGGCCTCGCGCGGTTTGTGCTCGCCGGCGACCTGCTGGTCAATCGCGGTCTGGTGCGGGCGTTCATCGGAGCGGGAGGCCGCTCGTTCGCCGCGGCCGCGACGCTCTATTACCTTTTCGTGTATCCGCTGGCCGTGGGCGCCGGCGCCCTCGGCGGCGCCGCAGCCTTTCTCGCCAGGGCCTTCCGCACGGAAAGTGTCCGGTGAGGTACTCGCCGTTTCGCCACCTGCCCTCGGTGATCTGGAAGCGGCGACCGATCCAGCTCACCTTTTTTGTGACGCGCCGCTGCAACGCGCGGTGCCCTTTCTGCTTCTACCTGAACGGGGCGGAGCGCGGGCAGCCCAAGCCCGGGGAATTCTCGCTGGAGGAGGTCGAGCGGACCGCCTCATCCCTGGGCCCGCTCCTGTGGCTCGCCTTCTCGGGCGGTGAGCCTTATCTACGCAAGGATCTGGTGGACCTGAGCCGCGCGTTCTATCGTCGGAACCGCCCCGCTATCATGCTCTACTCCACCAACGGCCTGCTGCCCGAGCTGACCGCGGAAGGAACCGAACAGATCCTGAGCCATTGCCGCAGCAGCACCGTGGTGGTCAAGGTCTCGCTCCACGGCGTGGGCGAGGAGCACGACCGTATCTGCGACACCCCCGGCAGCTTCGAGAAAGCGATGCGGACCTACCGGCTGCTGTCAAAGCTCCCGGAGCGCTACGCGAACTTCGAGCTCGGTATCAACACGGTGCTGCTGCCGGACAACCAGGACAGAGTGGGCGCGCTCGGCGATTTCGTGCGCGGGCTGCCGAATCTGCGCGCACACACGGTTTCCCTCGTGCGCGGGGACCCGCCCGATGCGCGCTGCAAGGCGATCGATCCCGCGAAGTACCGACTGGCAGCAGAGCATTTGGAAGACGCGCTTACGGCGCGCACGGCAGCCACCTACCGCTTCAATGGCGGGCGGCTCAAAGCGGCGCAGGACATCCTCCAGCGGCGCATGATCTACCGCACCTTGGTCGAGCAGAAGCGGCAGGCGCCCTGCTATGCCGGGCGGCTGAACCTCGTCCTCAACGAGAGCGGGGAACTGTTCGCGTGCGAACTGCTGCCGCACAGCCTGGGAAACTTGCGCGAGCACGGCTACGACGTGCGCCGGGTCCTGGGCAGCGCCCGCACCCGGGAGGTCCTCGAGTCCATCCGCCAGGGACGCTGCCATTGCACGCACGAGTGCTATTTCATTACCAACATCCTGTTCAACCCGCGGCTGTATCCTGCGCTGGCGCGCGCGTACCTGCGGCTTGCGCCGTTTCAGCCTGGGCGCGAGACCGCTTCTTCCTTTCCGCCGCGATAGAAAAGACGCCTGCCGGCCCACAGCCAGAACAGGCTTTTCACGCCGCGCGCCGCGACGTGAACGTCGCGCAGGGTCCGGACTTGCAGCAGCCTGCGCAGCAGGAAGGCCGGCCGCGAATAGAAGCGCCTGAACGCGAGCTGGCGCAATTGCTGGATTTCCTCGCGCGTCATCGTGTGGGGGGTGAACGCCGCGCCCTGGTAGGTGTAGTCCGCGAGCTCCGCGGACCGGCTGCCGAATTTCCCGGCCCCGTCGTGGAGATCGGTGCCGGGAAAAGGCGTGAGGCAGTGGAAGTTGGCAAAGTCGGGGTCAAGCTCGAGCGCGAATTCGATGGTCTTCAAGCCCTCGGCGAAAGTCTCGCCCGGAATGCCGAAGAGGAAGGGCGTGCTGACCTGCAGCCCCACTTCTTTGGCCGCGCGCACCGCCTGACGGATCTGGTCCAGGGTGCAGGCCTTGCGCAGCGTGTTGAGGTTCTTCTGCACGCCGCTCTCGGCGCCCATGAGGATGGCCCAGCAGCCGGCGTCCTTCATGGCCTTGAGCAGCGGCTTGTCCACCTGGTTGACGCAGGCCGAGGCGAACCAGGTGAAATCCAGCCGCCGCGCCCGGATCGCCCGGCAGATTTGCATGGCGCGGTCGCGATCGGCGGCGAAGGAATCGTCGAGAAACTTGATTTCGCGGTAACCCTGCGCGAGGCACGACTCGATCTCCTGGAGCACGTTTTCCACGCTGCGCAAACGCACGCCGCGGCGGCCGGCCTTGCGGCCGCGGTCGATCTGAAAGCAGAAGAGGCAGCGGCGGTCGCAGCCGCGCGAGGTGATCATGGTCGCCACCGGTGTGCGCCGGTAGGTGGCGGGCGGCGGCAGATAGCGCTCCGCGCCCTCCAGCAGCCGGCGCGCCGGGAACGGCAAGGCGTCCAGATCCTCGATCAACGGCCGGGGCGGATTCGCGACAACCCGCCCGTCCCGGCGGTATGCGATGCCCAAGACGCCTTCGAACCGTTCGCCGCGCGCGAGCCGGTCGAGCAGCCCCACGAAAGTGTGCTCGCCCTCCCCGGTGACTACGGCATCGAACTCGCCCGACGCCAGACAGCGCTCCTGGGCGGCGATCGGATACGGGCCGCCGGCGCAGACGAACATATTCGCGTCCATGCGCTTGAGATCGGCGGCGGTTGTGAGCGCGCGCGGCCAACCGAAGGCCGTTGCGTAAATTCCCGCCACTTCGGGCCTGAACTCCCGCGCCCGGCGCAGAATTTCCTGATGGGTGAGAAAGGCGCCGTTCAACAACCTCACGTCGTGGCCGGCCTGCAGCAGGCTGGCCGCGACATAGAGCGTCCCGAGCGGCTGCCAGTAGTTAACCTGCGAAGGCGCCGTGCGTGAAGAGAAGATTTCTTCAGGCGTCCAGGCGGGGATGATGAGCGCGCACCTCACGAGTCGGTCCCGGTGCGGGGGAGCGCGGTTTGTGGCGCGCCGAGGCCGTCGAGGGCGACGTGCGCCGCGTCCAGCCCCGACTCGATGGCGTGGTCCATGTTGTAGTAGCGGAAAGCGCCAGTGCGCCCGATCAGGTGAAGATTCCCAAGCCCGGCGCAGTAGTCGGAGATGATGCGACAGCGCTCGTGGTAGCCGACTTCGAAGACCGGATAGGCATGCGGGACCCGCACCACCTTGCCATCGTAAACCTCGCACTGCGCGATCAGGCCGAGGCGCGCCAGCTCGCGTGCCGTGCGGTCGACGAGCTCAGTGTCGGTCGCGCGCCACAGCGCATCGTTGCGGAAGCAGAAGTGCTCGGCCACGAGGACGGTGGCGCCGGGAGGCGCCATGCGTCTGCTCCAGTTCTTCGGTTCGTGAACGCGGCCGATGGGGATGTCCGGATCCGGGAAATAGATCCAGGTCTGGTCCGTGACCTGTTCGCGGTTGAGCAACAGCGCCACGATCACCAGATCGCGGTAGCGCAGGCCCGCGGCGGCCTCCCGCACGCGCGCGGGCGGCGCGGGATCGAGGCGCGAAACCAGGGCCGGCAACGGCAGACTGGATATGAACACCTGCCCGCGATACTCCTCCGTCGCCGCACCGTTTCGGACGCCGACGCTCTCGATACGCCCCGCCCGATGGCGAATCCGCGCGACCTCGCGGCCGGTGAGCACGCGGTTGCCCTGTTCGATCTTGCGCGCGAGCCCCTCTGCAATTGCACCAATCCCGCGCGCCGGATAAAGAAACCGGTCGGTGAGCGTGCGCCTGCGGCGGCCGGTCCGGAAAAAGGCCTCCCTGAGGGCTGATCCGAGGGTCATGCCCTGGATGCGCTGCGCCACCCAGTCCGCGCTGATCCGGGCGCAGTCGATGCCCCAGACCTTCTCGCTGTAGGGCCGGAAGAAGAGCTCGAACAAGCGGCGCCCGTAATGTCGCACCACCCAGTCCTGCAGGCTGACGGCCGGCGTCGGCGCGAGCCAGGCCCTGAGCTGCTCTCGCGTGTAATCTCCGGCCACGGCGAGCGCGGAGAGCACGCCGAGCCCGGCCAAGGCGTTCACGGGCTTGAGCGGATAGTCGTAGTAACGCCCGCGCACGAGGATCTTGCTCGCGCGTTTCACGCTCAACAGCTCTTCTCCTGTCGCCTCGCGCACGAGGCGCCCGACCGCCGCGTTGTCGGTCAGCAGGCGATGCCCGCCCAGGTCGAAGCGCGCACCGCGGTATTCGATCGTGCGCGCCAGCCCGCCGACGACGGGCTGCTTTTCGATCACGACAACGCCGCATCCCGCGCGCGCCAGCGCGTGACCGGCTGCAAGGCCGGCGAGCCCGCCGCCGCAGACGACAACATCGCCGTCAATCCGAATCATTGGCCGCCCGATCATGTCGCAGCGCGATGTCGCCGAGCGCCGCGCTACCGCGCCAGCAGCACCGGCACGCCCGCCTCGCTCGCAACCGCCTTTGCGACATCGCCCATCATGAGCTTTGCGACCAGGCCGCGGGTGTTGCCAATGATGATCAGCTCGACCTTTTCCTCCCTGGCAGTTTCGAGTATCTCCTCGGCGACGTGGCCGGTCCTGACGATGGTGCTGATGGAGCGGATGCCTCGTTGCTGCAATTTCTTCTTGTGGTGAGCCAGAATCGCGCGGGATTTTTCCTGCAGCTTTTCCAGGCCGTCCGTGCGCCCAAGCTCTTCCTTCAGCGTCTCGATTTCCGCATCGCTCATCCGCTCGTGCCCCACGGTCGGCCCGCCCCCGAGCTGCTGCACGTGCAACAGGACTACCAATTCCGGCGGCGCAGCGGAGAAGATCCGCGCGCACGCCTTGACACCGGCATCCGAACCCTTGGAAGAACTCACTGCAAGCAGGACTTTCCGCATGTCGACTCCTCGATTGGCTGAGCGGGCGCCGGCGATCCGGCTGCGAGAGGCTGCCGGCAGGGGCGCGCCCTATTTCATGAGCCCCTCGTAATACTTCCGAACCTCCTCGCTCATGCCCGGTGTGGTGCTCGTCGGCGCCACGCCGTAGCCGCCCGCCTCGGCTGCGTCGAAATAGCCCGGCTCCACGCCGGTGCGCGCGGACACGCTGTAGCCCAGGACGAATCCGAACAGGGTTGCGATGAGCACGACGGCAGCCCACAGGCCCACGTTGGCCGCTCGCTCTTCCTGGTGAACGTTGGCGCTCAAGGCCATCTCACTTCTCCTTGAAAAGATCCTTGTAGTGCTGCTCCATCTCCTTGGCGCTCTCGATCGCGGCCGCGGGCTTGCCGCCCTTGCCGGTCAGCATGCCGGTCTCCACCATCGGGGCGGTGGCGTAGCCCATGACGAATCCCAGGATGGTGCTCACGATGGCGATCACGATCCACAAGCTGTTGCGCATGGCGCGGCTCCCTGATCAGGCCTTGCGAACGTGCCAGACGAACAGGCCCGCTTCCTGCTTGCGGTCCAGAATCTCGTCACCGGTGTTGTCGCACATCGTGGCGATCGACTCGCCCGAGGACGGGTTGTCGAACTGCAGCTCCAGCACTTCCCCGGGCTTGAGCCGTTCCAGCGCTTTCTTCGTGTAGAGCTGCGGATGGGGGCAGACATAGCCCTTCACATCCAAGAGGTACTGGCCGTCTCCGCTTTTCTCGAATTTCATGTTGTCTCTCCTCCGTTGCTTTAACTCGTCGCGAACTCCCGTGCCATCTGGCGCTCGGTCCACCAGTTGAAGAACTTGACCCCGATATAGGCGCCGCCGATCATGCCCAGCCCGAACAGCCATCCCGAGGGGTCGCCCTGCGAGACGCGCACGAAAAACGCGCCGACGTTGCAGCCCAGGCCCAGCCGCGAGCCGATACCCATGAGCATGCCGCCGATGATCGCCCAGGTAGCGGTTTCCAGGGTCGGCTTCTTGAACTTGAATTCGTTGAACAGCAGCGCCATCACCGCCGCGCCGGCAAACAGCGCGATCGACATCCAGTCGGCGGGATTGATGAGCGGATTGGGAACGCCGTTGTTGAAACCGAAAAAGATGTTGTCCATCTGGTTCCAGCCGAGCTTGTGCATCACCCAGCCGACCCACTGCGCCTCCTGGGTCGTCACATACCAGTAGCCGGGATCGAACACCGTGCCGTTGACCGATATGCCGAAGTCGAAACCGAGGCGCTCGAGCAGGGGGCCGGCGTTGCGCACGCCGTACTTCACGCGCAACCCCTGGATCGCGTACATGTGCAATCCCGCGGCAATCCCGAGCGCGAGTCCGGCGATGGCCGTGCGCTTGGAGGCCATGATCATGGCCCAGTAGCCGGCGAGCTCGGCGCGAAAGCCGGGGGGCGTCTGGTCCGCCGCGAGCCGCTTCTTCATGTAAGCGCGTCGCGACCAGAAAAAGTAGACAATCACGAGCAGCAGCGCGCCGGGCACCACCACGCCGAGCAGCAAATTGCCGAGGAAGGCGCCGAGGATCGATTCGTCGGTCCAGCCCAGCATGGTGGCAAAGCTCATCACCGGCTGGTCCCACACGTAGCCGGCGAGATACTGGTCCACCCAGCCGTCGGTCACGGTGATCGACGCGGGCAGGCCCTTCGTCTCTGCCGACTTCGTCCAGGATTCCGGCACGAGACTGTTGGCCCAGCCGCCGATGTCCACAAAGACGGCCTGCGTGACGCTGATGGAGAGCACCACCAGCGCTGCGTTCATGTTGCCCTCGCCGGTCTTGTACATCGAGCCCGAGGCGCAGCCGCCGGCAAAACACATCCCCACTCCGAAGATGAACCCGGCGATCACCGCGTGCACGCTGGTGGGCGCCGAGTGGAAAGTGCTGAGCCCCGTGGCGCTGACGAATGCGCTCACGAGGGCGAAAAGCGCAATGGCGATCATGATGCCGACGGCCATGCGCGGAACGCCAACGGCGAACAGATCGCGGAACGCCGACGAGAAGCAGAAACGCCCGTACTGCAGGCACATGCCGTAGATGAACCCGAACCACAGGTAGACCGTGAGGTAGAGATAGTACTCGTGGTAGGCGTAGGTCGCCCCTGTGATGAGCAGGAGAATTCCGACGATGGCGAACACCCAGAATCTTCTCTTCGATTCACTCATAACGAGTCCTCTCAAACAGGCGCGATCACGTCGGTCGATAAATGCGCACCAGGGTCTGGTAGCGGAACACCCGGTCGATTAGAACGAGCCGCCGAGCTTCGGCGTAATCGGCGAGCCGGCTCGCCGCCGCTTCTGGCGCGGGCTGGTCCGCAGCGCTCATCACCACCACCACTGGCATCTGCGGTTCGGGCGGCGCCAGGAAAAAGGGGGCATCCGGAAACTCCCAGGTGAACCGGACGGGCGAGATGGCCACTGCGCCGGGCGGCGGTGACAGCGCCGGGCTCAGATCGCGGCGATAGACGAGGCGCTTGCGCGTGTACAGGTCCAGAAGCGGGACGGCCACGGCGGGATTCACACTGGAGCGCGTCGGCGGCAGCACGATGACCTCGACGGTATCGCCCTGCATGGCATCGAGCAGCGCGCCCGCCTGCTGGAGGTTCACGGCACTCGTCGTGCGCAGGAATGGCAGATAGCCTGCCAGAGCCACTACCAGTGCCGAGACCGCCGCGGACGCCGCGATGAACTGGCGCGTCGGGATTTCCCGGATCGCGCGCAGGCCGCAGGCAGCCATCAGCGCCAGCATCGGCATCAGGATCACGAGATAGCGAATGCGCCCGACCCCGGGCAGGAACACGAGCAGCACGATCGAGCCAATCCCCGCGGAGCGCCAATCTTTCTTGATGACGGCAAGCACAACCGCGCCCAGCGCCGCAAGCGTGACGAAGGGATGGATCTGGAACAAGAAGGTCGAAACCGCGCTTTCCTGCCAGCCGCCGAGCGCCGGCACTTGGTAGCTCCAGAACAGCGCCAGCTGGCCAGCGACGACCTCCGCCTTCGCGAGCAGGAACGCGCCCACGAGCGCCGCGGCGCCGAGGACGATCACGCTGGCGCGCGCGAGGGCTAGACGCCGCTCATGACCGGCACTGGCCAGGACCAGGACTGGGAAGAAACCGAGCGCGACCCAGGCCGAATACTTGGCGAGCAACGCCAGGGCGAGTGCCACGGTCGCCCCGAAGAGCCGCAGGATCCCGCCCCGTGTTACGGCCGCGAGCGCCGCGTAGCCGGCCAGGGCAAGAAAGAACATCGCCGGCACGTCGACCAGCATGAGGGATACTTGGGTGAGCAGATACGGTGCGCC
>JBFKNN010000071.1:0-13602 GCA_041629335.1 Burkholderiales bacterium
GGCTCGAGGCAGCGAAGCGGCGCTCTGAAGCCGCGCCCTACGAGCCACGAGCCACATTCGTCACGACAGCAGACCCAGTTCCTGAAAGCGCAGATAAAGCTCGCGGCAGGCCCAGGCATCGGTCGCGGCGTAGGTGATCTGGTGCGGCGTCAGGCGCGGGGCGGCCCAGTTCGAGGTGCGGGCGCCCTTCGGGATGCGGAAGCCCAGGACGATGCCGGCGAGGTTGCGCACGCCGGTCTGCTTGAGCCCCGCGCGGCGCGCGGCAACACCCACGTCGCGCACGTTGCGCTCCTCGAACGGAAACACCCGGTTCAACTGTCGCAGGTCTTCGGCCAGGGAGACGCCGGCCTTGACGATGCGCGGTGCCGCCAGCAGCTCGGCGAGCGCCGGGAACGTTTCCGCGCGGCGTAGCTGGAAGATGTATACCGCCCGTGCGGTGGCCGCCTGGACCAGGCACGGCAGGTAGCTCTCGCCCTTCTGGAAAGCGGGCCGGGTTTCGGTGTCGAGGCCGACAACGCTCTCCTGTGCGAGGTCTGCGCGGGCTGCGTCCAGGTCTCGCGCGGTCGCCACCAGCCGCACCTCGCCGTCATAGCGGCGGATCGGAAGGGTGGCGAGATCTTCCCGGGAGATCGCACGGGCGAGGCCGGTTACCGCTCCGGTCGGGTTCGCGCCGTTCATTGCCCGAGCATGTATTTCAATGCCTCCTGGTGGCGCGGATTGACCTCTTTTATCTGGCGCAGTGCATCGATTGCCCGCATGCGCTCGCCGGCGATCCACGACGCCCGGGCGAGGTTGAGCAGCACCTCGATGTTGCCGCGATCGTGCGTAACGTATTCGCGCAGCAGCGCGGTGCCCTCGCGAAGCCGGCCGCCCGACAAGGCCTGGTTGCCCGCGTCCAGCAATTCGCGCAACAACTGTCCGCGCTCGGCGCCGCCGCCCTGCTTCAGGCCGTCGGCGAACGCCGCCAGCGCCCTGTCATAGTCGCCGGTCTTGAGGTGGCTGCGCGCAAGATCGAGCCAGGCGCGCAGGTTTGCCGGGTCGATCTTCAGATACTCCGACAGGAAACGGATGACGTTTGCCAGATCGCCTTCGAGCAGAGCGCGGCGCGCGCCGTCGAGCAGCAGGTCGAGCGCTTCCTTCTGCGTTGCGCCGTCCGGGGAAATCCCGAGGGCGCGCAACACGGACGCGAGGGCTTCGGCGAAACGCTTCTCGCCAAGGTAGGCGCGGGCGACATTGACCCAGGCGGACGGATTGCCCGGCTGCAGCTCGAGGTATTCCATGAACAGGGGAATCGACTCGCCGAACCTCCCGGTCCCGAGGGCCGCATTGCCGGCACCGAACAGCGCTTGCGCCAGCACCGGGACGACATCCGCATGCCTGGGCGCAAGCGCCCAGGCCCTGCGGGCGCTCGCGATCGCGGGATTCCATGCGCCTTTGGCGATCTGCACGCGCGCGATCCAGACGTGTGCGCGGAAGTGGTTGGGATCCCGGTGCAGCACCTCGTTGAACCGGGCAATCGCCTCATCGTATTTCTTCTGGTCGTAGAGCGCCTCGCCCTGCTTCATGGTGGCGTCGATCAGCTCCGGCAGCGACTGGCAGCCGGCGAGCGCCAACGCCAGCACGCAGCCGACGAGCGCGCGGCGCAGCATGGCGGCTAGCATGGGCACGGGTCTGCGGCAGACAAGCATCGATCGACGCACGCCGGGGTATGAGTTCGGGTCACGTGACCTCCTCAAGGGTATTCGCCCGAGCTTAGCAAATTAGGCGCGCGGGCGACACCTGAATGCCCGGCGGCACGCAGGGAGCGGCCGTTGGCCGGTAACCGCGACGCCGCGCGCAGGCGCGACCAATCTGCGCTCAAGACTCCGCCGTCCAAAGAAAAAGCCCGACACGAGGCAGGGCTTTGTGGCGGCCGGAGGAACGTCAGCCGCCGAGCCACCATGGCATGTCGACCAGGTACTGCAGCAGTCCCGCGGGGTACCGCAGCGTGAGGAAGTGTGACATCATGCCGAGGAAGCTCACGCCCGCGATGCCCATCAGCGCGTGTTTCACGGGGCGGCTGCCGATCTTCACCTGCATGAACAGGAAGATGAAGAGCGCGCAGCCGAACGGGAAGCCGACGAGCCCCACCAGCGCGAACATGCCGAGGATCCAGCCGAGGTAGTGGTAGCTGCTGTACTCGGCCTTGATCGTGCGCTCCGCGTCATAGAGGATCCCGACCGGCTTGTCGGAGCGCACCATGAAGTACAGCGTCGGCACCATGAGCGCGAGCCCGATGATCGCGACGATCTCCATGAAGATCCCGCCGTACCAGGTGTAGTTGAAGCTGTCGACGAGCGCGTAGGCGACGAACGCGAGTATCGCCCCGGCGAAGATGAGCTGCGGCTTGCGGTCGCTCGCGCCGTGCTCGCCCGTCTCCTTGTAGGTCTTGCCCTTGTTGGGCGAGAACTTCCACGCGGCCCAGATCGACAGGGCGGTCGCGACCACCAGCCCGATCACGATCGGCCGCTCGAAAAACGTCAGCCCGTAGACCTGGTAGGCCTGGTAGATCGTGGGCTCGAGCCGCGGCGCGAGGAAGTAGCCGATCAGCAGCGCCGGGCGCGACCAGCCGAAGCGCTTCATGAAGACGCCCAGCGTGCCCATCGCGAACAGCGCGAAGAGATCGGACCACTCCCGCGTCGCCTGGTAGGCCGCGAAGAAGATCAGCACCAGCATGAACGGCGCAAGGTAGGCGTAGCGGATCGTGGTCAGCTTCGCGATGTGGTTGGCGAGCAGCAGGCACAGCACCGTGGCCGCGACGTTGGCGAGCGCAAGCGACCAGATCATGGTGAAGGTGAGGTCGAGATGCTGCGTGATCATCGTGACCCCGGGCTCGACGCCGATCAGGATGAAGCCGCCGAGCAGGATCGCCATGCTGCCCGAGCCCGGGATGCCGAAGAGCAGCGTCGGGATCAGCGCGCCGCCCTCCTTCGCGTTGTTGGCGGACTCCGGCGCGATGACGCCGCGCACGTCGCCGGTGCCGTATTTCTCGCGGTTCTTGGTGGTCTGGATGACGTGCCCGTAGGCGATCCAGTCGACCACCGAGCCGCCAAGGCCCGGCAGCGCGCCCACGAGGCACCCGAGCGCGCTGCAGCGGAGCATGATCCACCAGTGAATCAGCACGTCCTTGAAGCCCTTCAGCCAGCCGTGACCGAGCGTGGCGGTCTCGGAGATGCGGGTGCTGCGGCGCAGGAGGTCCACGATTTCCGGCACGGCGAACATGCCGAGGCCGACGATTACGATCGGAATGCCGTCCGAGAGATAAATCGAGTCGAAGACGAGCCGGAATTCGCCGGTCGCCGGCGCGGTGCCGATGGTGCCGAGCAGCAGGCCGACGCAGCAGGTGGCGAGCCCTTTCAGCGCGCTCGTGCCGGTCAGCATGCCGATCATCGAGAGCGCCAGGATGACGAGCAGGAGCTGCTCGCCGAAGCCCATGGCCAGGATAATGGGGCGCGCAGCGAAGATCGCGCCGGTCAGGCACAGGGCGCCGATGAGGCCGCCCATCATGGAGGCGGTGAACGCCGCGCCGAGGGCGCGCGCGCCTTCCCCCCTTTTTGCCATCGGGAAGCCGTCGACCACCGTCGCCTGCGAGGCCGAGGTGCCGGGGATACCCATCAGCACCGACGGGAACGTGTCCGAGGTTGCGGTCGGCGCGAGCAGACCGATCATCATCGCAAGCGCATGCGACGCGTCCATGCCGAACACGAACGGCAGCAGCACGGATAGCCCTGCGATCCCGCCCAGACCCGGAAGGATGCCCACCAGGAGGCCGAGTACGACCCCGGTAAACAGAAACAAGAGGTGGTACGGCTCGAGTAGCTGAGCCAGCGCTGCAAGAAAGATATCGACCATCGCTTGCGTCTCCCCCTCTTTGGGCCGCCGGCTGACGACCGGGTATTCGTATTATTGGACAGGCCGGGGCCCGGCGCTCGGCCGGGCCCCTGTCCTGAGGGCACTGATGTGCCCGTGTGTTGCCGCAGCGGCTACTTTACTTGGTTTTCGCCGCGATGGTGATGTTGAAGTGGTCCTTCACGTACGCCGAGAGCCACTTGGCGGCCTCCGGGTTGAGCTTGGTGCCGTCGTCGCGGATGGCGATTGCCGCGTCTCCGATGATGTTCTTGTAGGGACCGAAGACTTTCTGACCTTTCGCCGTCTGCATGATTTCCCCGTAGACCTTCTTCGCCGCTTCACGCCAGACTTCGACGATCTCGGGCGAAGTGCCGGCCATCAGGTTCCACGACTTCGACAGCGGTACGCTCACGGCCATCAGCGATTTCCACCCTTCGTACCCGGGGCCGGAGGGTTTCTTGCCGTAGACCGCTTCGTACGCTTCGTTGAATGTCGGCACATCCGGCAGGGCCGGGTCACGGCCGATCGAGCCGTCCTCGTTGATCACGCCGAAGGTGTAGAGCGGAACTGCGAGACCGCTCTTGATCATGTGCGCCCGGTTGTTGAGGAACGACAGCGTGTTGTCGTAATTGACGGTGAACTCACCGCGCTCGAACGCGAGCGCCATCGGGCCGTTGCCGCCCAGGCCCCACACGCTGTTCACCTCGATGCCCAGCAGGCTCAGTGCCGTGCGCAGCGCGAGACCACCCGAAGTTGGAGTCTTGCCGCCGAACACGAGCTGCTCTCGCGGGAAGCTGCGCATCTTCTCGATCTTGGCCTTCAGCGTCGGCTCGTTCTGGATCCCGAGGTTGCTGCGCACGTACTGCGTGATGCCGCGCGGCGACAGGATGATCGGAACGAAGTCTTCCATGTCGAATTTCGCGCGCTTGTCGCCCAGCATGTAGTTCGACTGGGACGAGGTCGACAGCGCGAGAATCCAGGTGCCGTCCTTCTCGGCCTTGGCTGCGTAGTAGTTCACGCCTGTGAGGCCGCCGCCGCCGGGCCGGTTGACGACGATGATTTTGGGATTACCCGGCAGATGCTTTTCGAAGTACGGCGCCATGAAGCGGCTGTAGCTGTCGGTGCCGCCGCCTTCACTGAAGGGAACAATCACCGCGATGCGCTTGCCGGAAAAGTCCACTTCCGCCATGGCGGTGTTGCTCGCAACCGCCAGGCCCAGCATCGCCGCGGAGACGCCGACCGTCGCGACGGTGCGGGCGAGCCCACGAACGTTGAAGTTAAAGAGTCTCTTCATTTGTGATCCTCCTCATTTGATTGCTGATGCGGCTGCTCCGGTGCGGAAATCCGGGCATCGCTCATGCCGCCAGTTTTTGTGCTCGGTCATGCGCCGTGGAGCTAACGCAATGGAGCGTGGAGTGGCGACGTCTCCGACTGCAAACACCCCGATGGAACGTTGTCCCTCGAGCTTGTTGCCGGTAGCACAGCTGAAAGCCATGCGCGCGCTGGCTAAAGAGGTTATTCAATCTTATTCCTCGGCGCGTCGTCCCAGCAGATGCTCATGCGAGACAGCGAGGTGTCGATTCCGCACTCGGTAGCAGCTATCGAAAATCCTTAGTGCACAGTCGATTAGCTTAACCGATGCGTGTGCGCGTGATGCATCGCACAATACTTAGACAGCATACGATTTTGAGAGTTCACAAGTTGGAAGTCGCGCAAGGAAATCTACACTCGCGCGCCGTGTTGCGACTGAGAATGCCGCATCAGTGACTACACTGTTGGTGATCGTGGCGCGCTACGAGTTCCCGCGCTTTCTCTTTCACGCGATCGCGGGATCGCGCGTTGCCGCGCCGATAATCTATACTCACCACATTCCGCATTCCATCCGACGGATTCTGCAAAGGAGACCGACCATGCCCAACATCACCATGTTGGACATCGAGGAGCTGAGGAAGACCAAGCTCCAGCCGTATATCGAGAAGTGCCTGGTGAACCGCGCGCCCGACCCGGCGTTCCACGCGATGATGGGCCACAACGTCGATTTGTGCGAGGCGATGTTCGTGGCCTGGGACACCATCTTCAACACCGGCCGCATCGATCACAAGCTGAAGGAAGTGATCCGCGTGCAACTCTCGCGCATGGCGACTTGCAGCTACTGAGGGAACGTCCGGTCCGCTTCGGCGAAGCGGCAAGGCCTGACCGAGGAGAGAATCGATGATGGCATCGCGAACTATCGCGCGAGCGACAGGTGGACCGCGGCCGAAAAGCTCGCGCTCGCCTACAGCGAGTTAATGGCGACCAATCCGGATGCGATCGACGCGGCGTTCTACGACGAGCTGCGGCGCCACTATTCCGAGGAAGAGATCGTCGAGCTCGGCGCTTTCATCGGTTTCAATGTCGGCTATCACACGTTCTTCGGCACTTTGAAGTTCTACCCGATGTTCGCGCCTGACGGCCGGCTGGTGGATCAGGCGGAATCGGCGCGCATTTATGGCGATTCCCCGGTCTCGCTCGACGCGCCCGAGAGGGTCGCGTCATGACCCAGATCGAGCCGGTTGATCATTCGGAGATCAGGGACCCGGAGCTCAAGGCGCTGATCGAGCGCTGCCAGGCGCTCGGCGTGCCCGACGAGGTTTTCCCGCGCATCCTGGCGCACGTGCCGAGCTATGCCAAGGCGCTGCTGCGCGCGATGCTGATGTCGCATGCCGAGGGCAACGTCGATCACCGGCTGAAGGAGATCGTCCGCATCCAGCTCACGCGCCGCTCCGGCGATCCGTACTTCGCGAAACTGCGCTCGGTGAGAGCGCTCGAGGCAGGCCTCGACGAGGCGACCATCACGGCCGGTTGCGACGACTACGAGCGCAGCAAGCTTTTCACCGAGAAGGAGAAATGGGCGCTGCGCTACGCCGACCAGATGTACATGAATCCCGCGAGCGTGGACGCGGAATTCTATGCCGGCATGAAGAAATACTATAGCGAGGCCGAAATCATGGAACTCGGCGCATTCATTGCGCTGCACTACGGGATGCAGGCGTTCATGCGCACGCTCGTAAAGCGGTGACCCGTGACCCGTGACCCGTGACCGGTAACCAGTAAGGCGGAAGGCGGAGCAAGAGGAGTCGTAGGGCGCAGCTTTAGCGCACCACGCGTAGTTCGCAGGGCGGGCGCAGCCCGCCGTTTGGCAGCGGTGGGCTTCACCCGGCCTACAGCCGCACCCCGCGAGCCGTGGTCCCGGGTCCGACTAATTCGCTGTGAACCGCGACTCGTGACCGGTGGCCGATACTGGTGGCGGGTGCGCGGTGCCATATAGAATTAGCGCCTTTGTTTCCTGACGAGAAGGGGAGTTACGGTGGGATTGGTTGCAGAGCTGTTGAATGACGTCCCGGCTGCGGCGAAATACCGCGCCGAGCTGGAGGCAATGGAGCAGGAAAACGAGCGCCTCAGGGCGGAGAACGCGGACCTCGAGGAAGAGCTGGCGGAGTACTTGCAGCAATGGGAGACGCTCGACAGCGATGCGGTGAGGACGCTCGAGTACCTCTCGCAATTCGAGCGTGGACACCCGCACGAGATCGCGCAGGCGTGCCAGATCAACATCCAGTGCGTGGAATCCCAGCTCAGATTCCTGGCTACGTGGCAGTACGTCCACGCGCCGGTGAACGGTTCGGAGCCGATGTTCGCGCTGGCGCGCAAGGGGCGGCGCTACCTGAGCGACCGCGGACTGCTCAAGGGCAACATGCACGAGCTGGTGACCAGTGACCGTGTCAGATAAGCGTGAGGCAGAAAGCATGCGAAGCGCGTGAAACGAAACGCATTTTCATCGACGCCGCACTTCTCCCGCTTCACCCCTTACGCGCTTGCTCGCACGCGCTTTCCGTCACGCTTTGCGCGATGCTGGAAGCCCTGTAATATTGCCGATGCAACGCCATTCCTGACGTTTCAGATCCATCCCGAGACGACCCGATAAGAAAGGAAGTTGGGATTGGATGCACAGTTCTGGCTGATCCAGGCCTTCAACGGCATCTCTTACGGCGCGCTGCTGTTTTTGCTGGCGAGCGGCCTGTCGCTGATTTTTGGCGTCATGCGGATCGTCAACCTCTCGCACGGTTCGTACTTCCTGCTGGGCGGCTACGTCGCCCTCACGGTCATCTGGACCACCGGGTCATGGCTGCTCGCGCTGCCGGTCGCCGCGCTGACGATCGCGGCTCTCGGGCTATTCATGGAGCGGGTTTTCCTGCGGCCGCTCGGGTTCGACCCGCTGCGCCAGGTGCTTCTGACGGTGGGGTTCGCCTTCCTGTTCCAGCAGGCGGCACTCGACATCTGGGGCGGCGACCCGCTCGACATCAGCCCGCCCGAGATGCTGACCGGCAGCGAGCGGGTCGGCGACATGTATTTTCCGAGATACCGTATTTTCATGATCAGTGTTGCCGTGATGATGGGCCTCGTCCTGTGGCTCGTGATGGACAAGACACGCATTGGCGCGACGGTGCGCGCGGCGGTCGACGACGCGGAAATGGCGCGTGGGGTCGGCATCGACACATCGCGCGTGTCCATGTTCATCTTCGCGCTGGGCGCGTTCCTCGCGGCGCTCGGCGGCGCCATCGGCGGCGCATTTCTCGGCGTTTACACCGGGCTCGATTTCGAGATCCTGCCGCTCGCCTTCGCGGTGGTGATCATCGGCGGCATGGGCAGCCTCGGCGGCGCGGCCGCCGGCAGCCTCATCGTCGGGCTCGCAGACAACTTCGGCAAGGCGCTGTTCCCGGAGGTTTCGTATTTCACGCTGTACGCGCCGATGGTGCTGATCCTGGCGCTGAAGCCCACGGGCCTCTTCGGAAGGGATTGACGAGGCGCGCATGAGAAACCAGCGCAACGTCCTGATCGTGATCGCGGCCCTGCTGGCGGTGGCGGTGGTGACGCCGTTTTCCAGCTCGTACGTGATCACCCTCGTCACGCACGCGCTGGTTTTTGCGATCCTCGCGATGAGCCTCGACCTGCTGCTCGGCTACACCGGGCTGCCGTCGCTCGGGCAGGCGGCCTTCCTCGGCATGGGCGCGTACCTGACGGCGATTCTCGCGAGCGACTTCGGCTTCGGTCTCGGCTGGAGTTTCTGGGTGGTGATCCTGCTCGGCATGCTGCTCGGGGCCGCGACCGCGGCGCTCTTCGGGTTGTTCGCCATTCGCGCAACGGACGTCTACTTCCTGATGATCACCCTTGCGTTGGGCATGTGCGTGTGGGGGCTCGCTTACCGCTGGAATTCGCTGACCGGCGGCGACAACGGCATCAACCTGCCGCCGCGGCCGGAATTCGGAATCTCGCTCGCGGACGACGTGACTTTCTTCTACGTTGTGTTCGGGTTCTTCGTGCTTACACTGGCGACGCTCTACGTGCTCGTGCGCTCGCCGTTCGGCCGCACGCTCGAGGGCATACGCGAGCGCGAGCTGCGGATGCGCATCCTCGGCTACAACACGTGGCTGCACAAGTACATCGCCTACATCATCGCCGGCGCATTCGGCGGCCTCGCGGGCGTGCTGTGGGCGCACATGAACGGGCTGGTAAGCCCCGAGGACGTGATCCTGACGACCTCGGTCGACGCGCTGCTGATGGTGGTGCTGGGCGGGCCGGGGACGCTGGTTGGCGGGGCGATCGGCGCAGCGGTCGTCACCTTCCTGCGCGACTATCTGAGCACGCTGGTGCAATGGTGGCTGTACGTGCTGGGCGGGGTCTACGTGCTGACGATTCTTTATCTCCCCGGCGGCCTGATGGGAATTCCGGCGCGGGTGCGCAACTGGCGCGCGCGGGCCGGCGAAGGGCAAATGAAGTCTGCGTCTCACTCAAAGGAGGGCAAACCATGAAAGACAGATTCACGACGAGCTTCGGGCGGGCAGTGACGGCGGTATGCGTCGTGCTCGGGATCGGCGCGGCGGCGGCGCCGGCTTACGCCGCACAGGAGCTGCGCATCGGTTTTCTCGCGCCGTTGACGGGCCCCTTCGCCCAGATCGGCAAGGACATGTCGAACGGCTTCCAGATGTACCTCGACGAGACCGGCGGCAATTTTGCCGGCGCCAAGGTGACGTTCATCGTGGAGGACGGCGAGGGCAAGCCGCCGGTCAACGTGCGCAAGGCCGAGAAGCTGATCCGCCAGGACAAGGTGCATATGTTCATCGGCGGGCTACTCGCGTCCACCGGCTATGCGCTCGCGCCCGTCAGCACGCGGCACAAGACGGTTTATGTGTCCTCGATCGCGGCCGCAGACGACCTGACGCAGCGCGAAAGCGACAAGTACCCGTACCTGATCCGTACCGGGTGGACCAGCTCGCAGCCGAGCCACCCGTTCGGCCAGTGGGCGTGCGAGCAGGGCTACAAGAAGATCGTGACGATCGCCGCCGACTATGCCTTCGGCTACGAGGTGGTGGGCGGGTTCCAGAAGGCGTTCGAGGATTGCGGAGGCCAGGTCATCCAGAAGATGTGGCCGCCGCTCGGGACCAAGGACTTCGGACCGTTCATCCCGCAGATCAAGAAGGACACGGACGCGATCTTCACGTTGATGGTCGGGCCGATGGCCCTGCAGCTGCCGAAGCAGTTGAGGGACTCGGGCATCAAGAAGCCGGTGATCGGCGGTGGCACGAGCTACGACGAATACGTGCTGCCCTCGATGGGTGACGAGGTGATCGGCCACGTCTCGGCGCTGCAGTACAGCGCGGCGATCGACACGCCGAAGAACGCGGCGTTCGTGAAAAAGTACCGCGAGAAATACGGCAAGGTCCCTTCGTACTACTCCGAGAGCAATTACACCACCGCGCAGTGGATCCACGAGGCGCTGAAGAAAACCGGCGGCAGGTGGCCGGGCCCGGAGAAGTTCATCGAGGTCATGTCGCAGATCCAGCTCGACGCAGTGCGCGGGCCGGTGCGGCTGGACGAGATGCGCAATCCGGTGCATACGATCTATATCAAGAAGGTCGAGAAGAAGAAGATGCACGGCTACCCGCAGGACGAGCTGTGGAACACCGTGATCAAGAGCTACCCGAACGTCGGCCAGTTCTGGAAATACGGCAAGGCCGACTTTCTGAAGCAGCCGGTCTACAGCCGCGACTATCCGCCGTGCAAGCACTGCGATTGATCGAGAGCCGCCGCCATTCCCTCTCCCCGATCCGGGGAGAGGAGAGCGCGGGGAAATAGTGGTCTGTCCCCGGTCTGTCTGAAGGAGAGATTTCCGTGACCACGCCGGTGCTCGAGTTGAAGAGCCTGTCGAAGAGCTTCGGCGGGCTCCATGCCGTGCAGGACGTGAGCCTCAAGGTGCTGCCCGGCGACCGCAAGGCGATCATCGGCCCGAACGGCGCCGGCAAGACGACGCTGTTCAACGTCGTCAGCGGCGTCCTGCCCGCGACCTCGGGAGAGGTGCTGCTGTTCGGCAAGGACATCACCGGCTGGGCTGCCCATCGGCGCACGGCCGCGGGCATGGCCCGCACCTTCCAGATCACCAGCCTGTTTCCCGGACTGACGGTGCTGGACAACGTGCTGCTCGCGATCGGCGGCGTGCGCAAGATGAAGTTCGTGATGTGGCGCTTCCTGTCCTCCTACCGCGATCTCTACGACCGGGCGCGAGAGCTGCTCGAGGCCGCCGGCTACTGGGACCGCCGGGACCTCGAGGTGCGCAACCTCTCGCACGGCGAGCAGCGCCAGATCGAGATCGTGCTCGGGCTGGCGAGTGATCCGAAGATCCTGATGCTGGACGAGCCCGCAGCGGGACTTTCCTCCGGCGAGTCGCGCGAGATGGCGGAGTTTCTCAAGCGGCTCGACCCGAGCCTCGCCATTCTGCTGATCGAGCACGACATGGACGTGGTGTTCGACATCGCGGACCATATCTCCGTGCTGCACTTCGGGGAGCTGGTGGAGGAGGGGCCGACCGAGAAGATCCGCCAGAGCGACCGGGTGCAGCAGATCTATCTCGGGACGGGCTGAGCCATGGCGATCCTGGAAGTCGAGGACATCCATACCTACTACGGTGACGCCTATGTGCTGCAGGGGCTGTCGCTCACGCTCGAGCAGGGGCAGATCGTCGGCTTGCTCGGGCGCAACGGCGTGGGCAAGAGCACGCTCGTCAAGTCGATCGTCGGCTTCAATCCCCCACGCCGGGGCAGGATAATCTTCAAGGGCGCCGACATCACGCGCGTGTCCTCGTTCGAGACGGTGCGTGGCGGCTTGGGGCTCGTGCCGCAGGGCCGCCGCGTTTTTCCCACGCTGAGCGTGGAAGAGAACCTCGCGGTGGCGGAGTGCGGCGAGGGCCGCCACGGCTGGAACGCGGAGCGTGTCTACGCGCTGTTTCCGCGGCTCAAGGAACGGCGCACCCAGCGCGCCAAGACACTCTCGGGGGGCGAGCAGCAGATGCTCGCGATCGGCCGCGGGTTGATGACCAATCCGGATTGCCTGATCATGGACGAGCCGTCCGAGGGGCTCGCGCCGATCATCATCCAGGGCGTGTGGGAGGCGATCGCCAAGCTAAAGAAGGAAGGCCTCTCGATCCTGCTGGTCGAGCAGAACGCGAACCTCGCGTTGAAGCTGGTCGACTACGTGCACGTAATGAGCAAGGGCCAGGTGGTCTACTCCTCCAGCCCGGATGAGCTGTGGGCTAACGAGGAGGTCAAGTCGAGCTATCTCGGCATCTAAGGGGACAGACCACTAAGGCCGCAGGGTTTCGCGGCCTTAGTGGTCTGTCCCCATGCATGCGCGAGGCGCGCAGCGCCGCTCTGGTCGGATCACGGTTCACGGTTCACGATTCATGGCTTTCGTGTTCCGTCGTAATTGCCTTATCATTGAGCGGTGATGAAGATAAACCACGCATCGAAGATCGTCGGCCTATGCCTTGCCGCGGGCGCGGTGGTGTTCGCGCTCGCCGCCGGCCGCGTGTCGGGGCACGAGGACTGGCGCACCGCGAGCCGCGAGCCGGTCGGGCTTGCGCCCGACCCGGCGCTCAACCCCGAAGCGATCGTCCAGGTGTACGGCGCGCGGGCGGTGCGCTGGCGCGGCTACTTCGGTATCCACACCTGGATCGCGGTGAAGCCCAAGGCGGCGAAGCGCTACACCGTCTACGAGGTGATCGGCTGGCGCCTGCGCTGGAGTGATTCGGCGCTGGTGATCCACGAGCGCGCACCCGACGGGCGCTGGTTCGGCAAGGCGCCCGAGCTGCTCGCGGAGAAGCGCGGCGACGGCGCGGAACCGCTCATCGCGCGCATCGACCAGGCGGCGCGCGCCTATCCGCACGCGGGCGAATACAGCGTCTGGCCGGGTCCCAATTCCAACACCTTCACCGCGTGGGTTGCGCGCGCGGTGCCCGAGCTCGAGCTCGACCTGCCGGCCACTGCGATCGGCAAGGACTATCTGTCGGACAGCCTGTTCGCGAAGGCGCCGAGCGGCAGCGGCATCCAGGTGTCGCTGTTCGGCCTGCTCGGCCTGATCGTGAGCGACATCGAGGGTCTCGAAGTCAACGTGCTGGGACTCACCTTCGGGGTGAATCCGTTCTCGCTGTCGATTAAGCTGCCGCTCGTCGGGCGCGTGGGCCCGGCGCGCGTCAATGGCGCGGTGGCGGCGGAGAATCCCTCCTGATCTAAGGGGACAGACCACTAAGGCCGCAGGGTTCCGTGGCCTTAGTGGTCTGTCCCCTAAAAGGCGCGCCAAAACAAGGCGCCGATTCCGCAAGGGAATCGGCGCCTTTTGCGAAGACCC
>JBFKNN010000072.1:0-13561 GCA_041629335.1 Burkholderiales bacterium
GATCTAGGCATCGGCATGATGGCACCGTTGGGTTTTGATTTGTCCTTCCTCCTTCCGCCTTCCTCCTTCCGCCTTCATACTTTAAGCAGGTGCTCGCGGTAGTATTTCAGCTCCTCGATCGACTCATAGATGTCGGCCAGCGCCTCGTGCTTGCCGTGCTTGGTGAGGCCCGCCATGATTTCGGGCTTCCAGCGCCTCGCCAGTTCCTTCAACGTGCTCACGTCGAGGTTGCGGTAGAGAAAATACGCCTCGAGCTTCGGCATGTAGCGGGAGAGGAAACGGCGGTCCTGGTGCACCGAGTTGCCGCACATCGGCGAGACGCCGGAAGGGACATGCCGGGAGAGAAAGGCGACCATGGCTTCCTCGACTGCCGCCTCCGTGAGCGTCGAGGCGCGCACGCGCTCGATCAGCCCGGACTTGGCGTGAGTCCCCTTGTTCCATTCGTCCATGCAGTCGAGCAGCGCATCGGGCTGGTGCACCACCAGCACCGGCCCTTCCGCGATTAGGTCGAGCTTGGGGCCGGTGACGACGACCGCCACCTCGATAATCCTGTCGATTTCGGGGTTAAGGCCGCTCATCTCCATGTCGATCCAGATGAGGTTATTCGGGTCCTGTGCCATAATTATCGATGATAATTTGCCTCGGTATTGTGTCACATCTTCCAACGGGACGTTAATCACCAGTGACCGCTTTCGGCCTGATCTTCCTGTGCGCGCTGGCGCTCGCCACGACGACCAAGTTGTGGCTCGCGTGGCGCCATGTCAGCTACGTGCAGGCGCACCGCGGCGCCGTGCCTGCTCAATTCGCCAACGAGATCGACCTCGACGCGCATCAGCGCGCCGCCGACTACACCTGCGCCAAGACGCGCCTCGCCATGGCGAGCGTGGCCGTGGACGTCGTGCTCGTGCTGTGGCTCACCTTCGGCGGGGGACTGCAGGCAATGCACGATGTCACGACCGGCTGGTTCGGCGGCGACATCGCGCGCGGGCTGGCGCTCCTCGTGCTGCTCACGCTGGTGATGACCGTCATCGAGCTGCCACTCAGCCTCTACCGCACCTTTCGCATCGAGGAGCGGTTCGGCTTCAACCGCATGACACTGGGCGTGTTCTTCGCCGACATGGTGAAGTCGCTGGCGATTGCGGCCGCTCTCGGCCTGCCGCTCGCCGCGCTGATCCTGTGGCTGATGTACCAGGCCGGCGCCTACTGGTGGGTTTACGCATGGGTGGCCTGGGTGGCGTTCAATCTGTTCACGCTCGCGGTCTATCCGACGTGGATCGCGCCGCTGTTCAACAAGTTCTCGCCGATGCAGGACGCCGAGCTGAAGGAGCGCGTGGAGCGCCTGCTCGCCCGCTGCGGGTTCAAGGTCAAGGGCCTGATGGTGATGGACGGCTCGAAGCGATCGAGCCACGGCAACGCCTACTTCACCGGGTTCGGCGAAGCGAAGCGCATCGTGTTCTTCGACACCCTGCTCTCCCGCCTCGACCCGCCCGAGGTGGAGGCGGTGCTGGCGCACGAGCTCGGCCACTTCAAGCTGCGGCACGTGATGAAGCGCATGGCCTGGATCTTCGCGGCGAGCCTCGGCTTTCTCGCCGTGCTCGGCTACCTTGCGGAGCAGGACTGGTTCTATCACGGGCTCAACGTCTCCTCGCCCTCGGCGGCGATGGCGCTGATCCTGTTCTTCATCGTGCTGCCGAGCTTCACTTTCCTGTTGCAGCCCGTGGGCGCGATGTACTCGCGCAAGCACGAATTCGAGGCCGACCAGTACGCGGCGCAGAATGCCTCTTCCGCCAATCTCGCGACGGCGCTGGTCAAGCTCTACAAGGACAACGCCTCCACGCTGACGCCGGACCCCGTGCACTCGGCATTCTACGACTCGCACCCGCCGGCGGTGGCGCGCATCGCCAGGCTTCAAAAGGCGTGATTCGTGAACTATGAGCCGCACCCGTCAAGCGGGTACGATTCATCATTCGCCATTCGCCATGATTTACGTGAGGACATCATGACCGAAACCGTTGCCGATCTTGCCACGAAGAAATGCAAGCCGTGCGAAGGCGGCGTCGCGCCGCTCCAGCCGGCCGAGGCCGCCGCCCTGCTCAAGCACCTGCCCGGCTGGACCCTCGAGGGCGGCGTGATCGCCAAGACCTACGCGTTCAAGAACTATTACCAGACGATGGCTTTCGTCAACGCGACGGCGTGGATCTCGCACCGCGAGGACCACCATCCCGACATTACCGTCGGCTACAACCAGTGCCGGATCGTGTACGTCACCCACGCCATCAAGGGCTTGTCCGAGAACGACTTCATCTGCGCCGCAAAGCTCGACAAGCTCTTCGACCTCTAGGCCGCTGAAGACGTGAACCGTGATTCGAACAACATGCGACACCGCTTCGGATCCCGGATCATTCTTTTGAGTACCCCCCGGAGGAGTACAGATCACTTGCTTTTCGTGGTTTTCGAGCAGCAGCTCGTGGCGGCTCGTTGATGGCACTCAACAGGCAGGGTACGCCGTCGCTTCGGACCGAGGGCCAGATCGTAGCGAGCTACGGACGCCGGCACCGTGTCGAGCTTGCCGGCGGAGCCGTCCTCGATTGCATGGTTCGCGGCCGCCGGCGCGATCTGGTCTGCGGTGACCGCGTCTCGCTCGTGCCCGACGGCTCCGGACGCGGCGTGATCGAAGACGCGGCGCCGCGCTCGACGCTGCTCTACCGCTCGGACGCACGCCGCGAGAAGCTCATCGCGGCGAACGTGACCCAGATCGTGATCGTGGTCGCGCCGCTGCCCCCGTTCAACGAGGATCTCGTCAACCGCTGCCTCGCCGCCGCCGAGCATGGCGGCATGAAGGCGCTCATCGCGCTCAACAAGTCCGACCTGCCGGAAACCGCCGACGCCCGACGCTCGCTGTCGCTTTACCAGGCGCTCGGCTACCGCGTGGTCGAAATCTCCGCGAAGCGCGACGTGCGGCCCCTGCAAATATTCCTCCAGGGGGAAACGAGCGTGCTGGTCGGACAGTCGGGAATGGGCAAGTCAACCATCATCAACCGTCTCGTGCCGGACGCGGCGGCGCGCACCGCCGAGATATCTGCCGCACTCGGCTCGGGGCGCCACACCACGACCCACGCCGAGCTCTACCACCTCGGCGCCGGCAGTGACATCATCGACTCGCCCGGCATGCAGGTCTTCGGGCTGCATCAACTGGCGATCGACGAGGCCGCGCACGCGTTCGTTGAATTTCGGGAGCACCTGGGTCGATGCCGGTTCCGCGACTGCCGCCACCTCGACGAGCCCGGCTGCGCGATCGCTGCCGCGTGTGACGCGGGCAGGGCCGCGCCCGGGCGGCTCGCCTCCTACCGCAAGATCGCGAGAGAATTGGCGGCCGGACGCCGTGAGTGGTGAGCGGCAGCCGGACGCAGCGGCGGCGCGGGCTCGCGGCCTGCCCCTTACGACGTCAGCGCACGGGCGCTAGCCCAGGGCATACGCGACGGTGAGGATAAACAGAAGGAACATCCACAGCACGAGCGCGCGCCAGATGAGACCCACCGCGCTCTGCATGTAATCGAGATCCGCAGCCTCGCCAATGCCCATCTCGGGCCGGAGGTAGACGCTGCCCGGCTCGCGCAACGAGTCGCCCAGCCGCACGCCGAGCGCGCCCGCACCCGCGGCCAGGATGACGCCCTGCGCGCGATCGGCCCAAGACAGCGCCTGGGTGCGCCAGCAATAAACCGCATCCTCGAAATTGCCGACGATGGCAAAACTCGCCGCGGTCAGGCGCGCCGGAAGCCAGTCAAACCAATAGAACGCCCTTGCGGCAAAACGGCCGAATTCGCCGAACTCCGAGTCGCTGCGCGCCCCCCACTGCTCGTCCAGCAACGCGGCGAGGCGATAGGCAAGGGCACCGGCCGGCCCGAACACGATGAACCACGCGACCGGCCCGAAGACGTGCCGGTGGGCGCCGACCAATCCCTGCTCGATCGCCACGCGCGCGACCTCGTTCGCGCTGAATTCCGCGGCGGATGCGCCGCGCCAGCGACCGAGATCGGCACGCGCCGCGTCAAGACGGTTCTCGCGCAGCGCCATCACGATCTCAGTGAAGTAATGGCTGAACTGGCGAAACCCCATCGTGAGGTAGAGCACCCCCACGCTCCACGCGAGCGCGAAAAACTTGCTCGCGCCGGCGAGCAGCACGTAGACGGCAATCGTCACCGCGACCGCGGGCAGGACCGCGAGCAGCCAGCCGATGATGCCGTGGTTGTAGAGTCCGCCATTGAAGTGCCGCTCGATCGCCGCGGCGTAGCTGGCAAACCACTGGTATACGCGGTTCGTCTGCCGCAGCGGACGCGCCTGCTCGATCAGCAGGGCGACGACGAGGGCAAGGAATTTCATGACGCGGCTTCCGGTAGCGGTTTCAGCCGGGGAAGATATCACAATTTCACCCGGGCATCGCGCGCCGCGGCCTGCGCACGGCGGCCGCCGCAGCGCGACCGTCGTCGGGGCTACTCCGGATAGTTGATTTCGACGATCTCGAGTTCGGTTTCGCCGGCAGGACGCCGCCATTTGACGGTATCGCCGACGCGGCTGCCGATCATCGCCTTCGCGAGCGGCGACGCCCAGCTGATCTTGCCGGCGGCGACATCGGCTTCGTCGTCCCCGACGATGCTGAAGCGCTGCTCGCGCCCGTCCCCGTCAACGATGGCAACGATGGCGCCGAAGTGGACCTTGTCGCGGGGCTGGCTCGCCGGATCGACGACGGCGGCCCGCTCGAGCTGCGCGTTGAAATAGCGCTGGTCGCGCTCCACCTCGCGCAGCTTCTGCTTGGCGGCCGACTCCTCGCCCGACACGGCCTTGAGCTTCTCGTGCTGCTCCTGCAGGTCCCTCACCCGCAGCTGCAAGTGCTCCAGGCCGGCGGGCGTGACGTAGTTCGCGTGCGCGGGCACCGGCCGTTCCGGCAGCTCGCCCGCCACCAGATCGTCGTCGCTTTCCTTGACGAATGCTCTACTCATTGACCGTGCCCCGGGAGAATTTGGGAGATTGCATCTCCTTTATACCGGCACTGGCAGGGCGTGGCAACCACCGGCACCGGGGCTGGCGCCGCGGCCTTGACCGCGGCGCCCTGCGGCGCGTCACCCGGTGGTGCCGCTCCGTCCCTCATCCCCTGGCTTGGCTTGCAACTGGCGAGGAAAAATGGAGTGCGGGAAATGGTCTGGCGGCCATTTTCCGAATATTCAGCTCGCGGACGGGCCGCGCCAGCCGAAGAACTCGAGCAGCGTGTCGCGTTCGCGCATCGTATCGCGGTAGCCGAGCTCGATGAGCGCGTTGCAGTAGGATTTCTCGAACAACAGGTAGGAAAGCAGGTTGGAGCCGCTGCGCGTGCGTGCGCCGTAGAGCAGCACGCGCACGGCCCGGGGCAGCTCGTGCGCGTATTCCGTCGCCATCTGCTCCAGCTCCTCGCTCGGCGAGATCAGGCGGAAATCCACGTGCTGCAGCGAGACCCCGCTGCGGGCGGCCGCGGCGGGCGAGATCAGCGTGAGCGTGCGGTTCACACGCTGCAGGCGCTCGAGGTCCACTTCGAGGCTGTCGAGAAAGATGCTGTTCAGGCAGTGGCCGGCGATTTGCGCGAGCGAGGGGTAGGTGTCGCTGCGGACGCGCTGGGGCTCGCTGATGAGCTGGCGCCCGACACCGATGATGAACAGCCGGTTCGCACCCAGGTGCAGCGCCGGGCTGATCGGCGCGAGCTGGCGCATCGAGCCGTCGCCGAAGTATTCGCGGTTGATGCGGACCGCCGGAAAGATGAACGGCAGCGCCGACGAGGCCAGCAGATGGTCCACGGTAAGCGGCATGGGCACGCCGAGGCGGCGGGCGCGCTTCCACGGTTGCAGGTCGGGCTTGCCCTGATAGAAGGTGACCGCCTGGCCGGAGGAGTAGCCCGAGCAAGTGACCGCCACCGCCGTGAGATCGCCCGCGTCGATCGCCGCCTGGATGGTTGAGAAGTTCAGCCGCGCGGCAAGCAGCTTGCGCAGCGGCGAGTTGTCGAGCAGCGAGACCGCGGTCTGCTTGCCCAGGCCGCCGCCCGCGAGCGCCGCGAGCAGCCAGCGCCCCGTGTTCTGCAAAACCCCGGCCGGGTCGGCGCGGTACACATGGTGGGCGGTGAAATTCCTCCATACGCGCGAGAGCTCGCGCACGCCGCGGCGGAAACTGGATCCATTCGCTGCGAGCACTGCGGCGTTGACCGCGCCGGCCGACGTGCCGCAGACAATGGCAAACGGATTGCGCACGATCCGGGGCATGAGTTCCGCGATGGCGCGCAGCACGCCCACCTGGTAGGCGGCGCGCGCACCACCCCCGGTCATGATCAGGCCTATCTTGGGCGCATCCGCCATCGGCAAGAGTCCCTCACATAATGACCCGCTTGATGCGTTGGCATGAACTTGCTCAGGGCGCGAAACTCGCCGCTCGCTCCAGTCACCCTCTCGCTGTGCCGGGAGCTCGCACCCGCCACGCCCGACGCGGGCTATGTTGCCACATCGTCCGGCGCGCTTCTATGCCGGCCGCATTGCCTAGGGCAGACGCCGCGGATCCCCGGCCTCCCCATGCGGCGCCAGGTACAGCGCCTGCACCGCGGCGCCGAGCAGCGTCACATTCCCCTCGAGCCGATTGTTGCCGGTGTCGCTGAACTCGAAGCGGTAGATCCGCAGCAGCGAGACCGCGCCGCTCGCGCCGCGCCGCAGCCGCACGGCGGACAGCGCGACGGTGTCGTCCAGCAGCAGGACCCCGTCAGCCGCGCAGGCGCGCCGCGCCGTGTCAACCGCCGCTTCCCGCGCGCGCAGGCTGTCGAACCAGAACCACCCGGCGCCGATCACGAGCACGACCGCAAGCGCTTCGAATGCGAGCCCGATCGTCACCGCGGAATCGCCGCTTCGACCGGCACGGCGCCGAGCAGCCGCACGATCGTCTGCGGCTCGATCCCAACCAGGAAGCCGCGGCTGCCGCCGTTCAGGTAGATGCGCGGCAACTCAAGAACGGAGCGCTCGACATAGACCGGTAGCTTGCGGCGGGTGCCGAATGGAGAGGTGCCGCCCACGCGATAGCCGGTGTGGCGCTCCGCCGCCTCCGGACGGCACGGCTCAACGCGCTTGGCGCCGATGGCGCGTGCCAACGCTTTGGTCGATACCGTGCAGTCGCCGTGCATCAGCACGATGAGCGGTGCGCCGGCGTCGCCTTCCATCACCAGCGTCTTCACCACGTGGTGCTCCGGCACGTCGAGCTCGCGCGAAGACACGGCGGTGCCGCCGCGCTCCTCGTAGTGGTAGAAATGCGGCGTGAACTCGACGCCGGCCGCGCGCAGCATCAGGACCGCGGGTGTTGAGGGAACGCGCGGTCTTGGCACGGACGGTCAGTCCTCGGAGTACCCAACACCCTGAAGCATGCGGCACAAGCTGTACAGCATTCCGGCGGTGGCACCCCAGACGTAGCGGCCTTCATACGGGATCGCCAGATAATGGCGGTGCCGCCCGTGGAACCGGTACTCGCGGCGCTGGTAGTTCGACGGCTCGAGGAAATACGCGAGCGGCGCCTCGAAGGCCTCGGCTACCTCGAACGGATCGGGCTTCAGCTCGAACGGCGGCGCAATCCAGCCCACGACGGGCGTGATGCGGTAACCGGACGGAATCTCGTAATCCGGCAGCCGCCCGAGCAGCGTTACCCGGGCACGGTCGAGCCCGATCTCCTCCTCGGTCTCGCGCAGCGCGGTCTCTTCCCGGCTTGCGTCCGCCGCCTCGACGCGCCCCCCGGGGAAGCTGATCTGGCTGCCGTGGTCGAAGAGGTGCGGCGTGCGCTGGGTGAGGAGAACATTCACGCCCTCTTCGCGCCCGACCAGCGGCACCAGTACCGCGGCATGCGTGATGCGCGTATTCTCCGCGAGGGCGATGACGTGCAGATCGCGCGCATCCGGCTCCGGCGCGGGGCGCGCGAGCTGCCGCGCGATCCAGCCCGGAGTGGGGCGGAATAACTGCCTGGTCTGCGATGTTAGCGGTCTTGAAGCCACGCGAGCGGGCGTAACGCCTTATGTTTCAAGCAATTTTACCCGCGGCCGGGGCAACACGCCACGACCGCACCGTTGCCGCCGGCGCCCGCGCAGCTTAGACTGGTCCGCCGTTCAAACCCGCAGTCCACGAGAGGAGCTCCAAATGAAAATCCGCAACCTGATTCTTGCCGTCGGCCTGGCGCTCGCCAGCGCCACCGCTTTCGCAAGTTCATGCCCGAAAGAAATGAAGGCCATCGACGCTGCGTTGCCGGGCGCCAAACTGTCCGATGCCCAGATGTCGGAAGTTAAGAAGCTGCGCGCTGACGGCGAGCAGTTGCACAAGTCTGGCAAGCACGCCGACTCGATGGCGGCTCTCGGCAAGGCCAAGAAAATGCTCGGCATCTGAGCCGCCGCAGAAGTAAAAGCAAAACCCCCGTCCATTGGGCGGGGGTTTTTCATTCTTTGGCGAGGTGGGCGCAGCCGTGCACCCGGACCATCAACAGATTCTGTGGATAAGCTTGTCGACAGGCTGTGCAATTCCGATCGAGAGCGGCGCTCCTCGCCTTTTTCCCGGCTGCTGATCAAAAACTAGACACCCGCGCTACAGCCCGCGGCGGGCACCCATCGCAGGGCCCGGCCTTCCCGGCCGGGCCCCGTGTCTGCGCCGATCTCCGTGGAATACAGCGCCGACGCCGCGCCGCGCGGACGACGCTCAGCCGATCTTCACCGGCACGAAGATGCGCGCGTCCTCGCGTTTCACCAGCAGCGCCACCGTGTCGCCGCCGTTGCGTTCGACCAGCCGGCGCAGCTCGTCCGCACTCTTCACCGGCGTGCCGTTGAGCGCGAGCACGATGTCCCCCGGCTGAATGCCGGCCTTGGCGGCCGGGCCGCTAACCTGCTCGACGACGAGTCCGCCGCTTACGTCGGCCTGCTTGCGCTCGGCGGGGCTCAACGGCCGTACTGCGAGGCCGAGCTTGCCGCCGGCTTTCAGCGCCGCCGCGGGACCGCTCGAGGCCACGGTGGTCGGCATTTCCGCCACGATCACGCTGACCATGTGCTTGTTGCCGTTGCGCCAGACCTCGAACTTCGCCTCGCTGCCGGGTGTGAGCCTGGCCACCTGCGGCGGCAGCTCGGCGGACCGCGCAACCGGCTCGCCATTGACGCTCAGAATGACGTCACCTACCCGAATGCCGGCCCTCGCCGCCGGTCCGCTCTGATCGACCGAGCTCACCAGCGCGCCGCGGGGTTTGTCCAGGCCGAACGAGTCGGCGAGCGACTGATTGACCTCCTGGATTGTCACGCCGATGCGGCCGCGGGTCACCTTGCCGTGCTGGACGAGCTGCTCTTTCACGTTCACCGCGACGTCGATCGGGATCGCGAAGGAGAGGCCCTGGTAGCCGCCGGTGCGGCTGTAGATCTGTGAGTTGATGCCGATCACTTCCCCGCTCATGTTGAACAGCGGACCGCCGGAATTGCCGGGGTTGACGGCCACGTCCGTCTGGATGAACGGAACGTAGGTGCCCTCCGGCAGCGAGCGTGACGTGGCGCTGACGATGCCCGCCGTCACCGTGTTCTCGAAGCCGAAGGGCGAGCCGATCGCCACGACCCACTCGCCGACCTGCACGCTCTTCGAATCGCCCAGTGTGACGGTGGGCAGATTCTGGGCGTCGATCTTCAGGACCGCGATATCGGTCTGCGGATCGGTGCCGACGACCTTGGCCTTGAACTCGCGCTTGTCGGACAGCTTGACGGTGACCTCGTCGGCCTTGTTCACCACGTGCGCGTTGGTGAGAATCGTCCCGTCGGCCCCGATGATGAAGCCGGAGCCCATCCCCTGCTGCGGCATTTGTCCGCCAGGCTGCGGAATCTGGAATCGCCGGAAGAACTCATAGAACGGGTTGCTCTCGTCGAGCCCCGGGATCTCGGGTATACCCCCCGCGCTTTGGACGTTGCGGCTGACGCTGACGTTCACCACCGCCGGGCCGTAACGCTTGACCAGCGCGGTGAAGTCCGGGAGCGCTTGCGTGGGCGCCGTCGCGACAGGCGCTGCGACTGCCGCCGTCGCAGGCGGATTGCTGTTCTTGACCGGGGACACCGAGGACCACGCCTGGAACCCGCCGGTTGCGAGCGCCGCCGCCACTGCGGCAACCAACAGCCCGCGTTTGAAGTTTATCCGTTTCATGTCGACCTCCATCGATGTCTTGCGCACGGAACCCCCCGTGCATGGATGGTCGAAATCCTAGGCGGCCTCGCTTAAACCAGGCTTAAGCCGCGCTTCGGCCGGCACCGGCCGCGAGCCCTTGGAAAAAACCACCCTGACGGCAAGGCCGCGCCCGCCCGGTCCGTCGGAGAGCGCGATCTCGGCGCCATGGCGATCGGCGACGCTTTTCACGATTGCGAGCCCGAGCCCGCTGCCCGGCAGATCATGACCGCCCCCGCGGTAGAAGCGGTCGAAAACGCGCCTGCGCTCGGCGGCAGGAATCCCCGGGCCGGAGTCGCTCACCTCGACCACCGTCGCCCCAGTGTCCGCCGACACCGCAACGTCCACTGTGCCGCCTTCCGGCGTGTAGCGCACGGCGTTGTCCACGAGGTTTCTCAGCATCACGCGCAGCCCTTCACGGTCCGCCTCGACCGTGGCGGGCTCAGCAGCCTTCATGCCAAGGTCGATTCGCTTGGCGTCGGCCAGTACCATCTGCTCCGCAATCACCTCACGCGCCAGCGCTGCAAGGTCAACGGGCGCGACCGGCCGCTCACTAGCGTCTGGCTCCTCGCGCGCGAGCGTGAGCAGCTGTTCGACGAGATGGGCCGAGCGCGTTAGCCCTTCCTTCAGCGTCGCGAAGGTCGCGGCACGCGCTTCCGGCGTCACCGCGCGCTCGGCAAGCTGGGCCTGCAACCGCAGCGCGGTAAGCGGCGTGCGCAATTCGTGAGCGGCGTCACCGACGAAGCGGCGCTGCGCGCTGAGTGTACGGTCGAGCCGGCGCAAGAGGTCGTTCAGCGCGGCGGCAAGCGGCTGGATTTCCTCCGGCATCCCCGCCTCGGGCAGCGGCGCGAGCGCCGTTGGCGTGCGGGCACGCACCGCGCGCGCCATCGCGTTGAGCGGACGCAGGCCCCGCCCCACGGTGAACCAGATCAGCAGGCCCAGCGCCGGCAGCAGCAGCACGAACGGCAGCAGGGTGCGCAGCGCCGCTGCCGCCGCCAGTTCGTTGCGCACGCTCATCGGCTGCGCCACCTGGAACACGAGACCCCGCTGCTCGATGCTAAACACCCGCCACCGCCCGTCCGCCGCGTCAACCGTCGCATAGCCCAGGCGTGCGCGGTTTGGCAGGCCGGGACGCGGGTGCGAGAAATACAGGCGCGCGCCGTCGTTGCGCCACACCTGGATGATGAAATCGAAATGCTCCTCCAGCACAGAGGGCTCGGTCTGTACGAGCTCCTGGAAGGTCTGGTCACGCAGCGACAGCGCCATCTGCTTTAACTGATAGTCGAACATTTCGTTCGCTTCGTGCCGTGCCTGCAGGTAAACCCCGGCCGCGGCAACGACGCCGCTGGCGAGTGCCACGGCCAGGAGCCCGATGAGCAGCCGCCGCCGGATCGAGCTCATGCGCTTCTCGCGGCCTTCGGAATCATGTAACCGACGCCACGCACGTTGCGGATGAAGTCGGCGCCGAGCTTCTTGCGCAGCGAGTGCACGTAGACCTCCACGGTATTGCTCTCGACTTCCTCGTTCCAGCCATAAAGGCGCTCCTCGAGCTGGGCCTTGGACAAAATGGCTCCGGGGCGCTCGAGCAGCGCTTCCAGCAGCGCGAATTCGCGCGCGGTCAGCGTCAGCGCCGCGCCGCGCAGCGTGCCCTCGTGGGTTGCGGGATTCAGCGCCAGCTCGCCGTGGCGGATCACCGGTTCGGCGCGCCCCGCCTGGCGCCGCAGGAGCGCGCGCACGCGCGCCGCGAGCTCGTCGAGATCGAAGGGTTTGACCAGGTAATCGTCGGCGCCGCTGTCGAGGCCCTTGACGCGGTCGCCGACTGCATCGCGCGCGGTCAGGATCAGCACCGGCACGACGCTGCCCCGCTTGCGCAGTGCCGCGAGCACGTCGAGCCCGCTCTTGCCGGGCAGCCCGAGGTCGAGCAGAACCAGATCGTATCGCTCATTGGCAAGCGCCAGCTCGGCCGCATTGCCGTCGCGCACCCAATCGACGGCAAAGCCGTCCTGGCGCAGGCCGTCCTGCACGCTGGCGCCGATCATGGCGTCATCCTCGACCAGCAGCAAGCGCATATGTGCAGTGACTCCTGACCGCGCCGCCGCGGCGCCTGTACACGCCCGCCACGACGCCGCTTTCCTTGGCGTTATCAGTCTTTGCCGGTGATCTTGGTCTTGTCTATCGTCTCGTTCTTTTTCCCGGTGGCCGCCAAATACGTCACACCGGCGATCACTACGACTGCCACGACGGACAGAATCGCAATCACATAGCTCGAAATCATCATGCGCCTCCTTTCGGGTTATGTGGGATGCGCGTCATGCGCACCCTTGTGGGACATCCTAGTGGTCAACCCTTAAGTCAGACTTAAGGGCGACCGGGCGGGCTCATCCGCAGGAGCCGGACGGAACACGACGGCGTCGCCGACGCAGATCACGCCGCCCGTCACCACCCGCGCGGTGATGCCACCGTGACCGCGCATCGTGTTGTAGCCTCCGGGACCAAGATTCGCTTCCATGCGCGAGCACGGGTCGCAGGGGCCGGTTCCTTCGAGAATCACGCCGCCAATCTCGAAGCGGTGATCGCGCAAGGCCTGAAGATTGATTCCCGAGACAACCAGATTGCGCCGCGTCAGATCAGGCGCGATACGCTCGCGCCCGAGCAGGGCGCCGACCGTTGCGAGATGCTCGGCCTGGATCAAGGAGACCTGGCGCGCGCTTCCGGGCCGCGCCGCACGGTGATCTCCGATGAGCCCGTGGTCGGCGATTGCTTCGACGTGACTCACTGCGACGAGTGGTGCGCGCGGGGCTGGCCGCAATCCGATCCACTCGAGGCGGCCGGCGCGGGGGAAGCTGTCCATCAGCCGGGCGAGCGGGCTCTCTCGATTGAGTCTCATCCAATGCTGGGAGACCGGGGCGCTGACCGTGCGCCCGGGACCACCTCCAGCCGCGGGGCGCCGCCTACGCTGGCAGCTCGATCACCTTGTAGACGACGTCGTGCTCGCGCGCGTGCTCGACCACTTTCAGACCGAACTCCTGTCCGGTTGTGACCTCTTCGACATCCTGGTGCTCGACCTGCATCGACTCGATACGCTGGCGGAAATCGCTGGTGTGGCCGGTGATATGCACCGTGTCACCGACCTTGAGGCTGCCCGACTCCATCCACACCGACGCAACACCAAGGTGCGTGAAGTAATGGGTCACCACGCCCACGCGCTCCTCGGGGGGCGCCGCCGGGGCAGGCGACCTCGGAAGCGTCGATACCGGCGGCAGCGGACCGAGCACCTTCACGCGCGGCGCTGGTGCCGCAGGTCTTGGTGCCGCAGGTCTTGGTGCCGCAGGTCTTGGTGCCGC
>JBFKNN010000073.1:0-13426 GCA_041629335.1 Burkholderiales bacterium
CGAGACGGTGTGCTCGCGCCGGCACGAGCTGCGGCTCACCGACTGGCTCGATCTTGCCGGAACGCTGGCGGCAGCCGGCAAGGAAGTGGTGCTCTCGACGCAGGCACTGATCGAGTCCGAGTCGGATCTCAAGACCGTGCGCAAGATCGCCGCCAACGGGCGCTTCCGCGTCGAAGCAAACGACATGGGTGCGGTGCGCCTGCTCGAGTACCGCGGCCCGTTCGTGGCCGGGCCTTCGCTCAACATCTACAACCCGCAGACGCTCGCTTTTCTCGCCGGGCTGGGCGCCGAGCGCTGGGTCGCGCCGGTGGAGCTGCCGCACGGCACGCTCACCGAGCTGCAGCGCCGGCGACCCGAAGGGGTCGAGACGGAAGTCCTGGTCTATGGCCGCCTGCCGCTCGCGCACTCCGCGCGCTGCTTCACCGCCCGGCGCTACAACCTGCAGAAGGACGACTGCGCGTTCCGCTGCATCGAGCATGCGGACGGCCTCGCGCTCGCCACGCGGGAGGGCCGGCCGTTTCTGGTCCTGAACGGCGTGCAGACGCAATCGGCCGCCGTGCTCGGCCTGCTCGCCGAACTGCCGGCGATGGCCGCGGCCGGCATCGACGTCGCGCGCGTGAGCCCCCAATCCGCGCACACCGCCGACGTCATCGCGCTCTACCGCGACGCCCTGCATCATCCCGGGAACGCGGCGGCCGACCGGCTCGAAGCGCTCGCACCCGGGGCCTTATGCAACGGTTACTGGCACGGCGCGCCCGGCATGCAGCGCCGCACCGCGTGATCCGGGAGGCGGCATGAAACATCCGCGCAGCATCGCCGTCTACGATAGCGGGCTCGCGAGCGGGGTATTCAACCACGCGCTCGACCGCCAGCGCCTCGAGCAGTGCGCGGCGCGCCAGTACTACGACATACTGCGCTTTTACCGCAGCACGCCGACCGTCAGCCTCGGGCTGCACCAGGCGCTCGCGCGCGAGGTGCGCGTCGACTACTGCGCGGCCCACAACATCGAGATCGCGCGCCGCTGCTCGAGCGGCGGTGCGCTCTATCTGGATGCCGATCAGCTGGGCTTCAGCCTGATCCTGCGCCGCCCCAAAGCATGGCGCGAGACCGACCTTGCGCGGTCCCTCTCGCGCTTCGCCACGGCCGTCGCCCGCGGCCTGCGCCTGCTCGGCGTCCACGCGACGGCCGTGCGTCCCAACGACATCGAGGCCCGGGGCCGCAAGCTCGGCACCGTGTTCGCGGCGCTGCGCGGCCAGGCGTTGCTGCTCCACGGCACGGTCTTCGTCGCTGCCGACGTGCGCGCCATGCTTGAAGCGTTGCGCCTGCCGACCGAGAAGCTCTCGCCGGACGGGCTCGCAGCGGCGCGTGACGGCGTGACCGCGCTCGACGAGTGCCTGGAGCGCCGCGTCGAAACGTGCGAGCTGCAGGCCGCGCTGGTGAAGGCTTTCGGCGACGAGCTCCATCTGCGCTTTCGGCCGACGCAAGCCCCAATCGAACACATCACGCTCGACCTCGCCGGCATGGACGCCGAACATGCCGCATCGCGCAGCATTGTGTGGGGCGACGACGCGGCGCAGGTGGAAAGCCTCGCGCACACGCCGGGCGGCACGCTGCGCGCCCGCGCGGCCTTCGCGCCCGCGGGCGACGCGTTCGAGCGTGTCGAGCTTGCGGCCGACGCGCACCTCGCGCCGCCGAGCCTGCTCGAGGAGCTGCAGGATGTGTTGCGCGGCCTGCCCACCGCGCTGCTCGGCGGCTGCGTGCGGCATTTCATGCGGGGGCGCGAAGCGCAGACGATCGACTGGAACACCGACGATCTCCTGAGCCTGTTGCAGCAGCTGGTGGAAAAACAGGGCCTGCGCGCGCAGCGCGAATTCAGCACGGCGCAGGTCAACGCGCTGATGCCCTACGCCGCAGGCACCCGGCTCACGACGCCCGCGATTCTCGAGCGCGCGGCGGTAATGCTCGTGCCATATTGCGCCAAACCGACGTGGTGCAAGTGGCGGCACCGGGACGGCTGCACCGAATGCGGGAAGTGCGAAGTCGGCGACGCCTACCGGCTCGCTCGCGAGCGCGGCATGGAAGTGATCACCATCACCAACTACGAGCGCCTGGTGGCCACCCTCGCCAGGCTCAAAGCCGCCAACGTGCAGGCCTTCATCGGCATGTGCTGCAGCCATTTCTTCGTCAAGCGCCACCGCGCGTTCGTGCAAGCGGGGGTGCCGGCCGTGCTGATGGATGTCGGCGGCGCCAACTGCTACGAGCTCAGGCAGGAGGCGCAGGCCTACGCCGGCACGTTCCGCGCACAGTCGCGGCTTGACGGCGCCCTGCTCGGCAAGGTGATGGAGCTCGTGCCGGCTCGCAGCGGCGGCGCCGCGGAGCGCGCTCGATGAAGATTCCCGCCGTCCCGCGCCCGGTCGCGGCGCTCCTCGCGGGGCTGCCGCAATATCCGCATTCGGTAGTGCTTTCAGCCGCGCTGAACGCCATCCTGCGCGACCTGTTCAAAGCGCAGGACGCGGAGCGCGTCCACGGCAAGGTGGTGCGGCTTGCCGTGCGGGACGCCGGCATCCGCTGCACGCTGCGCATCGTGCCCGGCGGCTACGCGCCGTGCGGTGACGCCGTTCCGCCCGACGCGACGATCAGCGCCGCGGCGCGCGACTTCCTGCTGCTCGCGCTGCGCAAGGAGGACCCCGATACGCTGTTCTTCGACCGGCGGCTCTTGATCGAGGGCGACACCGAGCTGGGCCTGCGGGTGAAGAACGCGCTCGACCGCGCCGAGTTGCCATTGCCGCCGCGCCTCGCGACGTTCCTGCGCGAGCGGCTGTCGTAGCCGCCTTTCGGCGCTGCGCGAAAACCATGGGCCGCCAAGGAAAAGATAAGACTCTTACGGCGGCGTCGCGGACGGGACCAACCTGCACGAGGGCTACAAAGAAGCGTCGCTCGAACTGTCGGTGAGCACGCATCATTGCGACATCGTGAGACGATTCCGCTTGGTTCTTATTTCCGCCTGATTTTGCTCTTCTCGGCGTTCTTGGCGGCCTTGGCGGCTAATCCGTTCTTGACGGTCTTGACGCCCAGGCGGCGTCAGCGCCGGCGGAAGATGCCGTCGTAGAACGTATAAAGCACGACCACCACCAGCAGCATGCCGACCGGGTGGTCGCTGACGATGGTCCAGAGCGACTTGCCCTCCATCACGACCAGCGCCCGGCGCAGGTTTTCATCGGCGATTGGCCCCAGAATGATCGCCAGCACCATCGGCGCGAGCGGAAACCCGAACCGCCTCAGCGTATAGCCGACCAGGCCGGCAATCAGCATCACGTACACGTCGAGGTAGGAGAGCGCGACCGCGTACGATCCCAGCACGCAAATCAGCAGTATCAGCGGCATCAGCAGCGTCTGCGGCAGGCTGAACAGCTTCACGCACGGCTTCACCAGCACGATCGCCATGCCGTACATCAGGAAGTTGGCGATGATCAGCACGATGTAGATGAAGTAGATCAGTCCCGGGTGCTCGGTCTGCATCGTGGGGCCGACCACTACGTTCTTCAGCTCCAGCGCCGCGAGGAACGCCGCGGCAGCGGCGCTGCCGGGGATGCCGAGCGTCAGCGTCGGCAGCATCGAGCCGCCGATGTTGGCGTTGTTCGCGACCTCGGAGCACACGATCGCCTCGTAGCTGCCGGTGCCCCACTTCTTGCGCTCCTCGGGTTTCGCGCGCCGCCGGCCGATGTCGTAGGACAGGAACGAAGCCACGTTCGCGCCCGCGCCGGGGATCGCGCCGATCACCGTGCCGATCAGGCCCGAACGCACCGACGTACCGGCGTACTTCCACAGCGTGCTGAGCGGCGGGATCACCCGCCCGACCTCCGCAGGAATGCCGACCGGCCGCAGTTGCGGCAGCACGCGCAGCACCTCGGACAGGCCGAACAGCCCGATCAGCACCGGGATGTAGTTGATCCCGTCCTCCAGCAGCGAGTTGCCGAAGGTGTAGCGCGGCACCCCGTGGATCGCGTCGAGGCCGACAAACGAGAAGATGAGGCCGATCCAGCCCGACATCCAGCCCTTCATCGGCCGCTTTGCCGAGGACATCGTGCCCGAGATCGCGATGCCCCACATCGCGAGCAGGAACATCTCCCACGAGCGGAACTCGAGCGCGATCTTGAGCACCAGCGGGATGAAGGCAATGAGCAGCAGAATGCCGATCCAGTTGCCGAGAAAGGACGCCGCGATCGCGGTTCCCAGCGCGAGCCCGCCCTCGCCGCGGCGCGCGAGCGGATAGCCCTCGATCATCGTCGGCACGGCGTCGGGCGTGCCGGGAATGTTGATCAGCACGGCGGAGATCGCGCCGCCGAAGACGCTGCCGGTGAAGACGCCCAGGATGAACATGATCGCGACGTTCTGGCTCATCCCGGTCGACAGCCCGATGAGAAGCGCCATTGCCATCGTGGTCGACAGCCCCGGCATTGCGCCCCACAGGATGCCGAGCGTCACGCCGACGAGGCAGACGAAGATCAGGTACGGCGAGAGCGCGGTAAGGAGCTGTTCGAGGAGCATGGCGGCGCTTCCCGGCTAGTCGACGCCCGGCATCGGGATCTTGAAGCCCCAGCGGAAGGCGGCGGCGAGCAGCAGCGCCGAGACTGCCGCAACCAGGAAACAGCGCACCCAGGACGCGCGCCAGAAGACCTTCATGATCACCGTGATGATCGGAATCACCACGCACTCGAAGCTCGAGATCCGATACTCGAAGCCGCCGATCGGGATGCGGATGCGGAACGTCACGATGTCGACGAGGACGACGAGCGCCGTGACGAGCGCGACGAGCAGCCACACCCGCGGCCCGTAGCCCTGCTCGTCCGCGTCCGGCGCGCCCCTGAAAATGCTGCCGAGGTTTCTTGCGCCGCCCTCGCGCACGGCGCGGATGGCGAGGCCCACCGCCATGGCGAAAAGCGATACGCCGATGATGATCGGCAGCAGCCCCGGGTGCGTGAACCTCAAGTGCCCGGGATTGTGCCACTGCCACGCCAGCACGAGCGCAAAAACGGAGAAGGCCGCGATCGCGCATGCCGCGATGAAATCCTTCTGCGGCGTGGACAAGCCCTCGAGGTCTTCTTCGCCCTGAAAACCACGCTCGAGCTTCGCTTTCGCCTTGGCAATGCGCGCGTCGTCCTGGTCCGTGCTCATGCGGGTTGGAAACCTCCCCAACTACCGCGCTCGGCGCGTGTTCGTCGCCGCGCGGCCCTCACCACCTCCCCCTCTCCCGCAGGGACAGGGGGAAAGTGCGGTGCGGAAATGGTCCGTCAAGCGTTTCCGAAATGATCGGTACGGCGCGTCCCCACCCGAAGGAGGGGACGCGGTGCTGCGGTTGCTTCCACGCTGCCGGTTACCGGCGCGGGCCTCAAGCCATCCGCGGCTTGTAGCCCTTGGGCGGCCACCACTGGTCGAACTGCTCGGGCTTGGGAAGGCCGAGCTGGACCGCGGTCTTCGGCTGCTTGCCGATCTGGTCCTTCAGCTCCGCGAACGTGGCCGCCGTGAGCGCCTCGAGCTGCGCGGCGCGGCGATCGGCCGCCTCGCCCGAGCGGATGTCGATCGAGAAGTACTTGCTCTCGGCAAGCTTGCTGAACGCCGGCGACTTGACCGCCGCGACGAACGCCTTCTCGATGTCCTTGAGGATCTCTACCGGCGTCTCGCGCTTCAACGCGAGATTGTAGGTGCCGCCGACCGGCAGCATCGACTTCAACGATGGCAGGAAGTTGCCGACGGAGGGCAGAGTCGGTCCGCCCGGTACCTTGATATCGGTCGGCCCGGTCTGCTGCAGGCAGCGCAGCTTGCCGGTCTTCACGAAGTCGATGTGCTCGTGCACGCCGCCACCGGCGATGTCGACCTCGCCCTGCAGCCCGGCGAGCGTCGCGGGCTTGCCGCCCTTGTACGGTACGAAGCGCAGCTTGATCCCGGCCGCCTGGGCGATGATCGCGGCCAGTTCGTGCCAGAGCCCGCCGGTGCCGGAGGTCGAGATCGAGAGCTTGCCGGGATTCTTCTTCGCGTACTCGACCACCTCGGGGAAGCTCTTGAACGGCGAATCGGGCTTGACCGACCAGCTCGCGAGCGAGTTCGCGGCCTGGAAGTACTGCCAGTCGCGCCACGCGACCGAATCGGAATCGCCCATTACGCGCACGAACTTGTTGTAGTTCGCCGCGCCGAGCCACCAGTAGCCGTCCGCGGGCTTGTCAACCACGAAGCTCGTGGCGACCGCGCCCACTGCGCCCGGCTTGTTGATGACGTTGATCTCCCAGCCGGCGGACTTCGCCATCTCGGCCGAGAGCGCGCGCAGCACGGTGTCGGTGCCGCCGCCTGCCGCATACATGACCACCGCGGTGATCGGGCGCTCCGGCCATTTCGCCGCGCGCGCAGTGCCGGGCGCGACGATCAGGCCGGGAAACGAAGCGGCGGCGCCAAGCGCGCCGACGCCGGTCAGAAAATGCCGCCGCCCGCTATCAACCTTCAGCGGCGACCCATCCTCTTCGGGCTCCGTATCGGGCAGCCAAAGTCCTGCATGGTCCTTCTTCATGTGCTTCCTCCTCCAGGTGGTTGTGAACGCCACTGCGGTTCACGCCGGGCGGACACGAATGCGCTTGCATCGCGCCCCTTGCCCGCGGCGAGGACCGCCGCCTCTTGTGTGCCTGTGATTGCCTCCGTGCACGCCGGAGGTAAACCGATTGTAGTCCTCCTCGAAAATGGTGTCGTGCCGGATCGCGCGTATGTCCAACCAGCCCCGCTGTGGATTCGCACCAAGGGGGGCGTAAACTTCAAGGGGCTTCAATACCCTACGGCATCGCCTGCGCGAAATAGTTCCGCCCGCGGATCCCTGCGCAGCGCGGCCGCCGGCCCGCGGGACCGATCATGATGATTCTCGCGCCGCGCCAGTTGCTGGATAATAGGCGGCTTTGAAGGATCGGGCCGCTGTGCCCGGCCACCCCGTGCCCAACGCGCCAATCAAGACCCAGGCCTTTCTCGCCAACCTGCCGCTGTTCAAGGAAATGGCGGCGGCCGAGCTCGATCGCATCGCAGCCGGCGCTCGCGAAATACACGCCGCGCGCGGCGAAGTGCTGTTCCGCAAGGGCGATGCGTGCGAGGGCTTTCACCTGATTATCTACGGCCAGGTGAAGCTCGCCTTCACGTCCCCCGAGGGCGCGGAAAAAGTGGTCGAGATCATGGGCCCGGGGCAGAGCTTTGGCGAGGCCGTGATGTTCACCGAGAAGCCGTACCCGGTCTATGCACAGGCGCTGGCCGACACGATGCTGCTGCACGTGGCCAAGGGCGTCATGTTCGAGGAGATCGATCGCGACCCCCGGTTCGCACGCAAGATGATCGGCGGCTTGAGCCGCCGGCTGCACGGCCTGGTGACCGACCTCGAGGCCTACACGCTGCACTCGGGCACGCAGCGCGTCATCGGTTATCTGTTGCGCGGCGAAGCCGACACCGGCGCGGATGGCGGCGCGGTCAGCGTCGAGCTGCCGACGAGCAAGACGGTCATCGCCTCGCGGCTCAATCTCACGCCAGAGCACTTCTCGCGCATTCTGCACGACCTGACCGAGGACGGCCTGATCAAGGTCGAGGGCCGGCGCATCGTGATCCTCGACGTCGCGGCCCTGGGCCGCTACGCCGGCTGACCCGCCGCTAACGATCACATCGATAAAACAGGGGCTTACGCTAGGGCGCCGGGGCCGTCGCGGCCAGTTCGCGCAGCACCACCGGGGCGAGCGGCTCGGGCAGCCGGATCAGTTGCGCGACCGCCGCGCGACCGCGTGCCGACATCTTGCGCGCCGTCTTGCGCACGATGTCGCCGAGCTTCACCGCGTCATACTCGGGATGCTGCGCGACGAAGCCGGCGAGATAGTGCTCGAGGAACACCAGCGCCACCACGTCTTCCAGCAGCTGCGAGTCCGGATCGCGCTTGAGCTTTTCCTTCTTCAGCAGCGACGCGACGCGCCCGACCATGTCGTCGCCGTAGCCGGCCTCGCGCAGGATCTCGCCGGCGATCTCGGCATGATGCTGCTGCAGGCGCGTGCGCCACGCCTTGTAGCCGGGGGGCGTGCGCGGGTAGTCCGCGCGCGGGATGTCCCAGCGCCGGATGTGCTGGCAGCGCGCGGCGAGCCGCACCGCCTCGGAGGCGCCGGGCGCAAAGCGCTCGAGCATCGCGCTCATGCGCCGCGCGTAGACGAGCTCCCTCGCCTGCGGCGCGCCCTCATCCGGCTCGAGATTGGGATCCTCGCCGTTGACGGCGTCGAAGCGCGCGATTGCCCGCTCGAAATTCGGGGACAGGGAAACCATGGCGCAAGCTTACGCGAAGGACAAAACCGGGGACAGACCACGTTTTCGCCATCGAAAACGTGGTCTGTCTCGGGTTTTCCTAGTGGCTGGTGCCCTCGGAGCGGGTGATCTTGTTGTAGACGTTGTACTTGCCCACGGGCCTCACCATCGGGATGCGCTTCACTTCCTTGAACGTTGCGGCGTCGAACACGATGATCGCGCCGTCCATCTCCCACAGGCTCGCGAGCACGTAGCGCCCGTCGCGCGTGAACTCGACGTGGGCGAGCGTCTTGCCCGGCTCGGGGCGCACTTCGCCCACCACTTCGAGCGTGCGCTTGTCGATCACCTGCAGTGTGTCCCGGCGCGGGCTCATCATGGCGTCGACCCAGGCGTAGGGCGTGTTTTCGTGGCTGCGCATGAAGAAGCCGGGGCCGTTGGTCGCAATGTCCTTCACTTTTTTCCAGTCCTTGATGTCGATCACGGTCACCAGCCCCCGCTTCAGGTTCGGGGTGGCCATCACCGTGCGGCCCTGGTATTTCCAGGTAATGCCGGAGCCGAGATGCGGCATGCCGGCGATGTCGACGGCCGCGATCTTGCGCCGCACGTCAAGCTGCACCACCTGGCCCTGGCCGCCGTCGCGCGAGGTGGCCATCAGCTCGCTGTAGGCGGGCGTGAAGAAGAAATCGTCCAGATGTTCGGTCAGCACGCTGCGCCGCGGGTTGAAGCGGCCGGGAATAAACGCGCCTTCCTGGTAACGGAAGTCATGAACCAAACCGGCGGGGATCGGCTCGGCCTTCTCGTCATAGCTGATCTCCCACACTTCGGGGATGTCCTTGAGCGCGGCAACGAAGCTCTTGCGCGGGGACGCATCGTATACGGCGGATACGCGCGAGGTGTGCTTTCCTTCCCGGTCGCGCGCTTCCAGCACCTTGATCAGATTCAGGTCCGCGTCGAGCAGGACCAGCGTGTGCGGCAGGTAGTTGGCGACCATCACGTAGCGGCCGTCGCCCGACACCGCCGCGTTGCGCGTGTTGATGCCGGCGCGGATCTCCGCGACGGTCTTCAGGTTGTAGATGTCGAACTTGGAGATCCACCCATCGCGCGAGGCGAAGAACACGAACCGGCCGTCGGGCGTGAACTTCGGCCCGCCATGCAGCGCGAAGCGGGAGGGGAAGCGGTGAATCGGCTCGAAACGGTCGCCGTCGAGTATCGTCACGTGGTGATCGCCGGTTTCCACCACCACGAAGAGGTTGAGCGGATCGGCCTTGAACACGGGCTTCGCGGGCAGCGAGCCGGCCGCGACGTGCTCCACGCGCGAGCGCCGAATCTCCCGCTCGCCCCACGCCGGCAGCTCGGGCAGCGCCGTGTAAATGAATTTTGCGAGCGCCTCGATTGCCTCGGCGTCGAGCTGGCCGGCATACCCCGGCATCTGCGTCGCCGGACGCCCCGCGGCGATTACCTTGTGCGCCTCGCCGCGGCGCAGCCGCGCGAGGTTTTCGGGCAGCAGCGCCGGGCCCATGCCGCCGAGGCGGTCGGCACCGTGGCAGACCGCGCAATGCTGTTGATACAGCAGTGCGGGATCCGCAGCCTGCGCCGCAGGCGCGGTCGCAAGCGATGCGAGCAACAAGATCAACGGAACCGCCAAGACGCCAAGGCTTCTTTTCAATACCCCCTTGAGGGGTGCGCCAAGAAAAGCACCAGATGACTTATCACCCATATCAATCGACTGCACATTAACCACGGTCGCACGGACTCTTGCGGCTCGATTCAGGTCTTCTACTATTCCGCCCATCCGCGCCTTCGTGCCTTCATCGTTGCAAAAGAGCCATTCGTGGTATTTCAATAATCCCTTGCGGCGCTTCTCATTCCCGCGATTCCGTTCCTGTCATTGTTCTCTTGGCGGCCTTGGCGTCCTGGCGGTTCAAATCTCTTTTCATTTTATTGCGACTTCTAACGGATTTTCTGGCGCTTCGCGCTGGCGCGAGTACGGCGTCACGATGACGCGCCCGCCGCGGCCCGAGACCCCGATCTCCTCGTCGGTGAGATAGCACGCCGGGTCCTCCTGCCACGGGTCCCCGGTCAGTTGCTCGGCGCGCACGCGCGTGTTGCCGCCGCAGATGTCGAAATGCCGGCACTCGCCGCAGCGGCCCTTCACGCGGCGCGGGCGTGCCTTGAGCCCGGCCATCAGCGGGTCCGAGGTGTCACGCCAGATCTCCGAGAACGGTCGGCTCTTCACGTTGCCGAGGCTGTAGTGCCACCACATGGTGTCGGGGTGCACGTTGCCGAGGTTGTCGATGTTGGCGACGTTGACGCCGGAGGAGTTCCCGCCCCACTGCGCGAGCTTCGCGCGCATGTGGTCCTCGAGGTGCGGGAAGTGCCGCCGCACCCAGAACAGCAGATACACGCCGTCGGCGTCGTTGTTGCCGGTGACGAACTCCTTGGCGCGCCCCGCCTGCAACTGGCGCCAGCAGGTATCGAACAGCAGGTCCATCGCCCGGCGCGAGGTGGCGTGCCAGGCGTCGGTCTTGCGGTTGACGTTGCCGCGCCCGGCGTAGTTCAGATGAGACAGGTAGAACTTGTCGATCCTCTCGCACTCGATCAGCTCGAGCAGCGCCGGCAGGGCGTGCTGGTTTTCCTGTGTGATGGTGAAGCGCACGCCGACCTTGATGCCCGCGTCGCGCGCGAGCCGTATGCCGCGAAGCGAGCGTCGGTACGCCCCGGGCATGCGCCGGAAGCGATCGTGCGTGCCCTCAATGCCGTCCAGGCTCACACCCACGTAGTCGAAGCCGACCGCGGCGATGCGGCCGATGTTGGATTCGTCGATCAGCGTGCCGTTGCTCGACAGCCCGGTGTAGAACCCCATCAGCTTGGCACGCGCGGCGATGTCGTAGATGTCGGGCCGCAGCAGCGGCTCGCCGCCCGAGAGGATCAGCACCGGCACGCCGAAGGCCTGCAGATCGTCCATCACGGCGAAGACTTCGGCGGTCGAGAGCTCGCCCGGAAAGTCGGTGTCGGCCGAGACCGAATAGCAGTGCCGGCACGTGAGGTTGCAGCGCCGGATCAGGTTCCAGATCACGACCGGCCCCGGCGCATCGCGCCTGGGTCCGACCGGCGTGGGTTGCGCGACCTCGCGCATGTACTGCGTCACTCGAAACATGTCACCTCGCGTCCTGTGCTTTCCCGCCGAACAATCAATCCGTAGGGTGCGGCTTCAGCGCGCCACACAGCCCTTGCTCTACGGCCGCGGACCACCGGCCCGGTGCGCTGAAGCCGCACCCTACGGCCGGCGGAGAGCGACTTATTTTTGAGGGCTGTTCTTATCATGAATTCTCTTCTGAAACTGCATTCGCTCGGCCAGCGCGTCTGGCTCGACAACCTCTCGCGCACCCTGCTGCACGAGGGCAAGCTGAAAAAGCTGATCGACGAGGACGGGCTCGCGGGCGTCACCTCGAACCCGACGATTTTCTACAAGGCGATGAGCGAGAGCGATCGCTATCTCGACGAGATGGCGGGGCTCAAGTGCGACCCACGGCTTTCGCCCGAGCAGCGCTACGAACGGCTGGCGATCCCGGACATCCAGGAAGCGTGCGATCTGCTGCGCCCGGTCTACGACAAGACGCAGGCCGAAGACGGCTTCGTGAGCCTGGAAGTCTCACCGGCCCTCGCCCACGACACCCAGGGCACAGTCGCCGCCGCGCGCAGGCTGCGGAAAGCGGTCTCGCGCGATAACCTGCTGGTCAAGGTGCCGGCGACGCCGGAAGGCATCCCGGCGATCGAGACGTTGATCTCGGAAGGGGTCTCGATCAACGTGACGTTGATGTTCTCGCTCAAGCACGTCGACGAAGTGGCACAGGCGTATATCCGCGGCTTGACGAGGTTCGTTGAAGGCGGCGGCGAAGCGTGGCGTGTGAAGTCCGTGGCGAGCCTGTTTCTCTCCCGCGTCGACACCCTGATCGATAAAGAGTTGGAGACAAAAGGGGGCAGTGCGCTCGATCTGCGCGGGAAGTCCGGCGTGGCGCTCGCCCAACTCGCCTACCAGGCTTACAAGAGAACCTTCAAGGGCGAGGCGTTTGCCGCCCTTGCGAAGAAGGGGGCGCGCCCGCAATGGATGCTGTGGGCGAGCACCGGGACCAAGAACAAAGCCTACAGCGACGTAATGTACGTCGAGCCACTGATCGGCCCTGAGACGATCAACACCCTGCCCGATGCGACGCTCGACGCGTTTCGCGACCACGGCGAGGCGGCCGCAACGCTGGAGCAGGATGTCGATGGCGCGCGACGGCAGTTCGAGGCGCTGGCGAAGCTCGGGATCGACATGGAAGCCGTCGGCAGGCGGTTGCAGGTCGAGGGCGTGAAATCGTTCGCCGATTCGTTCGACAAGCTGCTCGAGCTGATGCACGTGCCGATGGATGATGTGGTGCTGCCGGTGATCGGCGACCGGTGACCGGTGACTGGTGCGAAAACCCGTGATCCGTGATCTGTGAGCCGTGATCCGACTGGATCGTTGAGAAGCATGATTCGTGCCCCTCAAGGGGGTATTGATAAGACTGTTTGGTGATTGTTGATTCGTGGCAGCGGCTGCAGGGTGCGCCTTCAGCGCACCGGCTCATACGGGATTTTCAGCATTTCACGCCGGTGATGGTGCGCTAGAGCTGCACCCTACGGGCCGGCTTGTTTCCACAGACACTTGCCGCCGCTCGCCTTGTCCAGATCGGCGAGGACTTTTTCGTGGGTAGCGAGCTCGTCGGCGCTCGCGTGAACGACCACGAGATCGAGCTTCGCCGCTGCGTCCATCGCGACCTGCGCAGCTGCGGCCGCGGCCGGGGTCTCGTCGACCTCTATCATGAGGCTTTCCTGGCCGCGGGTCATCGCGAGATAGACCTCGCCCAGAAGCTCCGCGTCGAGCAGCGCACCGTGCAGCGTGCGCGCCGAGTTGTCCACCTGGAAGCGATCGCACAGCGCGTCGAGGCTGTTGCGCTTGCCGGGGAAGAGATCCTTCGCCATGCGCAGCGTGTCGATGATCTCGGGGCAGTATGCGGTGATCGGCTTCAAATCGATCAGATTCAACTCATGGTTGAGGAAGGCAATATCGAACGGCGCGTTGTGGATGATCAACTGCGCGCCG
>JBFKNN010000074.1:0-13127 GCA_041629335.1 Burkholderiales bacterium
ACTTCGCCGAATCCGTCGCTCTGGTCGGCGCGCCGGAACGCGTTGAGCCCGACCACGGTGGTCTCGCCGCGGTCGACCTTGAGCTTGCGCTCGCGCGCGCGCTCGGCGATTTTCATCTGGAGCCAGCCGTCCTCGATCGCTTTGACCACGCCGCCGTAGGCGTCGATCTCCCGCATCACCTCGAGGATTCCTGCTTCCATGCGGTCGGTGTGGCCCTCGACGAAATAGGCGCCGCCCAGCGGATCGACGGTCTTGGCGATGCCGCTCTCATACGCGATGATCTGCTGCGTGCGCAGCGCCAGCTCGGCGGAGAACTCGGTCGGGATCTGGAACGGCTCGTCGTAGGCGCAGGTGAAGATCGACTGCGCGCCGCCCAGCACCGCGGCCATGGTCTCGACCGTGACCCGGATCGCGTTGTTGTACGGCTGCGCCGAGACCAGCGAGGAGCCGCCGCATACCACGCCGAAGCGGAAATGCTGCGCGCGCGGATCCTGCACGCCGTAGCGCTCGCGCATCAGCCGCGCCCAGATGCGCCGCGCGGCGCGGAACTTGCAGACCTCGTCGAAGAAGTCCATGTGCACGTAGAAGAAGAACGACAGGCGCCGGCCGAATCGCTCCACGTCGCCCCCGCGCCGCCTGAGCTCGTCGACATACGCGAGCCCGTTCGCGAGCGTATAGCCCATTTCCTCCACCGCGGTGGCGCCCGCGTCGCGCACGTGCGCGCCGGCGATGCTGATCGGATTGAACCGCGGCGTCGCTTCGTTCGCGTAGAGGACGCTGTCGGCGATGAGCCGCATCGACGGGCGCACCGGAAAGATCCAGGTGCCGCGCGCCACGTACTCCTTCAGGATGTCGTTCTGGATCGTGCCGGTCAGCTTCTCGCGCGACACGCCATGCTTGTCCGCGACCGCGAGGTACATCGCGTAGATGATCGCGGCCGTGCCGTTGATGGTGAACGAGGTCGAGATGCCGGCGAGGTCGATGCCATCGAACAGCACTTCGGCGTCGGCGAGCGTCGAGAGCGACACCCCGACCTTGCCAACTTCGGATTTCGCCATCGGGTCGACCGGGTCATAGCCGCACTGGGTGGGCAGGTCGAGCGCCACCGACAGGCCGGTCTGCCCCTGCTCGAGCAGGAAGCGGTAGCGCTGGTTCGATTCCTCCGCAGTCCCGAAACCCGAGTACTGGCGGAACGTCCACAGCCGGCCGCGGTAGCCGTCCGGGAAGATGCCGCGCGTGAAGGGATAGCTGCCGGGCGCTTCCAGCGGCGCGGCGCGCGTCGGGTCGGCGCCGGCGACGACCGGGATCGGAATTCCCGAGCCGCTCGCGGGCGCGAGCTGCGGCTCGCGCGGCTCGTACGCATCCGCCGCGCCGGGTCGTGGTGCGGGTTTAACGGTCATGTCGGCCTCTTCGGGTTGAGCACCTGGTCGGCGGCCTGCCAGTGATCGGGATGGACCCAGGTTTCGACCAAGTGACGGGTTTCGATCTCGCGCACCGCGGTTCCCGGCAGTCCCTTGCGCGTCGCCGCCGCAAGCGCCTTGAACGCCCGCAGCACCTGGGGCGCCTGCTGCAGGAACGGCGCGATGAAGCGATCGACGAGCGCCTGCAGCGATTCATCCGGGGCGCCCACCGCATCGAGCAGGCCGAGATCCAGTGCGGCAGCCGCGTCCAGCAGCTCGCTCGCTGCCAGCAGACGCAGCGCCTTCGCGCTGCCGATCAACCGCATCAGGTCCTCGCCGCCGCCCCAGGCGGTGCTGATGTTGAGCCGGCCCTGGATGAAACCGATATGCGCATGGGCCGCCGCTACGCGAAAGTCGCACGCAACGGCAAGCTCCGCGCCGCCCCCGAGCGCATCGCCATTGAGCGCCGCCACAACCGGCACCGGGAAAGCCCGTATCGCGTCGAGCGCATCGTGCATTTCTTCGGCCATGCGCCGAGTGTCTTCGGGTGTGCGCACCAGCGCCAGCTCGCGCAAGTCCCCGCCGGCCGCGAAGCTCCGGTCGCCGGCGCCGCGCAGGACCGCAACGCGCAGCCCGCCGAGGGCCGCGCTGTCCGAAAACACGCGCTTGAGCTCCCCCAGCAGCCCGCGGCTCAGCGCATTGCGTTTCTCCGCCCGGTTGATGGTCGCGTTCAACACGCCACCGGCGATCTCGGCCGTCACCATCGGCGCGCTGCCGCTCACTTCGCACGCTCCCGCTGGACGCGCCGTATGGTGCCGAGCAGAAGCTCGGCATGCCGCGCCAGCGCGGGCTCCATCCGGTGCACCGGGCCGGCGATAGCGATGCCGATCGTCTCGCCCTTCAGCGCCACGGCGCCGGCCACCGCCATGACGTCGACCACGTTTTCCCCCCGCGTAATGAAGTATCCCCGTTTCCGGCCCTGTTGCAGGTTCGACTTCAGTTGCGCCGCGCTCACCAGCGTATGCGGTGTTACCCGCTCGAGCCGGTGCGAGCCGAGCCATTCGGCGAGCGCCTCGGTCGGTAGCGCCCCGAGCAGTGCCTTGCCGATCGCGCTGGAGTGCATCGGCTTGAATTCGCCCGCGCGCGCCGTGTAGCGCACCGTGTGCCTGCTTTCCTGCACATCGAGATACAGCACCGCGTCACCCTGCCGCTTGCCCAGGATCACCGTCTCGCCGCTGCGATCGCGCAGGGCGGTCAATACGGGCAGTAGTTCCTCGACCAGCGCGTCGTGCGCGGCGATACCGCACGCCACTTCGTACAGGCGCCGCGTCGGGTAGTAGAGCTTGCGCCGCCCGGTCGAATACAGATAGCCGCGGCCGAGCAGGGTGCGCAACAACAGGTGGCAGCTGCTCGCCGGCGCGCCGATCGCGCGCGCGATCTCGGACAGCGACAGCGGCTTCTGCTCGGCGCCGAAGGTCTCGAAGATTTCAAGCGTGCGGGAGAGCGCCCCCTGCACGCCGTTCTGTGTTTTCAGCATATTGAAAATGTATTCTATATATGAAAACCGGTACGTCAAGCCCGTGCCGCGCGCGGCGGGTTCGGGACGGCATGGGAGGCGGCATCCGCGGGCAGGGTTGCCGGGACACGGGCAGCGGATCAAGATCGCGCCGGACGATTACACCGGCGAATTGGGACTGGGCGGCACGCGGTCGCGTGCCGGCGGTGGCGCGAGGGGAAAAGCGCGCAGCGCGCGCCTCGGATTCAGCTAATCCCGGTTGCGGCGAAGACCTTCTTCGCCTCCGGTGAGGCCAGCGCGCGCGCGAGCGCGCGTGCAGCGTCCGGCGCGGGGCTTGCCGCCGCGGCCGCGGCCTCGTAGCTAGTCATGTTCTGAATTTCGTCGGGCAGGGGCGCGGCAAGCTTCACCTTGCAGCCCTTGTCGATCGTCACCATTACTTCCGATATCTGCGCGAGGCCCACGGCTGCCGGCGGGTGAGCGGCGACGTGCTCCATAATGGCCGCGCCGGTCTTGACCACGACAATCTTCGACCCCAACTTCTGCGTGAGCCCGAGCTTGTCCAGCAGCTTCACGGCGTATAGACCGCTCGAGGCCTCGTTACGGACCACCTCCGAGGCCGACAGCAGGACCTCGGTGAACGCGGCCGTGTCGCCGAGCGGCGGCACCGGGGAATCGGCGTGGATCACCACGCCCATGCGCGAGCGGCCGATGAAGCCGCGCGAGTCAGGCACGATCTTCTCCTGCGCGGCGAATTCGTCCATCGCCGCCGGCGTTGCGACGATTACGTCTGCCGCCTCGCCCGCTGCAATCCGCTTTCGCAGCTCGGGCACCGGGGTGAACTCGATCGCCACGCGGTTCCCGCCGGCGCGCTCGAATTCCGCGGCGATCTGCGCGACGCCACGCTTGACCGCACCGGCGCTCAACACTTTGATGGTTGCCATGCTTTGAAGCCCTCCGGGATCAGGAATCAGTCGATGCCGGTCGACGCGAATACCGCCTTTGCCTCGGGGGTCGCGAGGAAAGCGGTGAGCGCAGCCGCGGCTTCCTTGTCGCCGCTCGCGCCGGTCACTGCGGCGCTGTAGGCTGTCACGTTCTGAATATCATCGGGAAAAGGCGCGACCAGCGCAATCGACGCCCCCTTTTCGACGAGCTCGCTGATTTCGGCAAGCTGGCCGACGCCGATGGCACGGCCGGCGGCTGTGCCGACATGCTCCATCACCTTGACCGTGTTGGGCAGCTTGAGCACCTTGTCCTTCAGCGCGCCGATGATGCCCAGCTGTTCCAGCAGCTTGAGCATGTAGACGCCGCTGGACGCGACGTTGCAGACGATTTCATCGGCCTTCATCATCGCCTGCTTGAACGCCTCCACCGTCCCGATGTCCGGCCGCGGCGCGCCGTTCCGCACCGCGATGCCCATGCGCGAACGCCCGACCACGACGCTCCTGGCGGCATCGACTTTCCCGCCGCGCGCGAATTCCTCCATCGTCGCCTGCGGCACGACCGCGACGTCGACCGCCTCGCCCGCGAGCACCCGCTCCCGGACGTTCGGCGCGCCGGCGAATTCGACGCTGACGCGATGCCCGGCAGTCTTCTCGAATCTTTCCGCAAGCAGCGTCAATCCCCGCTTGACCGGCCCGGCGCCCAGGACTTTCAACGTGCTCATGATCTCTTCTTTCTGCGACGATCAGTTTCATCGCGTTACTTGCCGGTGCGCGAGGATATGGCCGTCCACAGTCCGTTGTTGCGCCGCGGATTTCGCCAGCAAGGATTTCCGCGCGTCTGAATTGCCTGTTCTTTCGGAACCGCGGGCCCGCGGACGGCGCGTCGTAGCGTAGCAGGACAGCGGGCGCGGCGGCAAGGCCGCTTTTGCCCGCCCGACGCGGTATGTTATCCTGAAGCGTCAGTCACCGATGCAGAATCCGCAACATCCGTTCCCGGAATTTTCGCGACCGATCCCGTCACGAGGACACAGCGCCATGAGTCAACAGAAACGCATCAAGGGCGTACTCGCGCCCGTTGTCACACCATTCAATTCGGACCTGAGCCCCGATCCGCAGCGCTTCACGGCGCACTGCCGTTGGCTGCTCACGCAGAATTCCGGGCTCGCCGTCTTCGGCACCAACAGCGAAGCCAACTCGCTATCGGTCAACGAGCGCATCGCGCTGCTCGATGCGCTGCTGGCGGCCGACGTCGATCCCTCCCGGATGATGCCCGGCACCGGCTGCTGCGCGCTTTCCGATTCCGTGCGGCTGACCGAACATGCCGTGAAGGCAGGCTGCGCGGGCGTGCTGATGCTGCCGCCGTTCTATTACAAGGGCGTGAGCGAGGAAGGCCTGTACCGCAACTTTTCGGAGGTCATCGAGCGCGTCGGTGACGATCGGCTCCGCATCTATCTCTACCACATCCCGCCGGTTGCCGTGATCGGCATCACGCCCAAGCTCGTCGAGCGCCTGCTGAAGAAGTATCCGCACGCCATCGCCGGCATGAAGGACAGCTCGGGCGACTGGAACAACACCAAGATGATGCTCGACAATTTCGCCAAGTCGGGCTTCGACGTGTTCGCCGGCAGCGAGTCGTTCCTGCTCGCCAACATGCGCCACGGCGGAGCGGGCTGCATATCGGCCACTGCCAACGTCAACCCGGCGGCGATCCACAAGCTCTTCGGTGAATGGCAGAGCAACAGCGCCGAGGACCAGCAAAAAGCGCTGGACGTCGTGCGCAATGCTTTCGGCAAGAAATACACCATGATCTCGGCACTCAAGGCGGGGATCGCGCACTTCGGCGACGATCCGCAATGGGCGACGGTGCGCCCGCCGCTGATCGAGCTCACCAAGGCGGAGTCGGCTGCGCTCGCCTCCGAGCTGCAGGAGATCAGATTCACCATGCCCGGCCTCAAGGAGGCAGGGGCGCAGGCAGCAACCGCTTAACGCAGAACCAGCGATTCAAGGACATGACCAACTCAAAAGCTGATGCCGGCGCGCCGCCCTGCGCGCCTCCCGACTTCAAGCCGCGCAAGCCGAAGCTCGCGCTCCCGGCCAACGCCTGCGACAGCCATGCGCATATCCTGGGACCCGCGGCGCGTTATGCCTATTCGCCCGCGCGGGTGTATACGCCGCCCGACTGCCTGCTGCCCGAATACCGTCGCATGCTCGACACGCTGGGCGTCGCGCGCGCCGTGCTGGTGCAGCCGAGCGTTTACGGCACCGACAACACGGTGATGCTGGAAGCGCTGAAGACCGACCGCCAGCGCCTGCGCGGCGTAGCCGTCGTGCCCGAGGACATCGCGGGGCAGGACCTGCACGTCATGCACAATGCGGGAATACGCGGCGTGCGCGTGAACATCGTCGACGTGAAGGACCGCAAGGCCGGCACGCTGCCGCTCGCGTCGCTGAAGAAACTGGCGCAGAGCATTGAGCCTTTCGGCTGGCACATGGAATTCCTGATGCACGTAGACGAGTTTCCGAATCTCGCCCATACCCTCGCCGGCTTCCCGGTTGACACCGTGCTCGGCCATCTGGGCTACATGCGCACCGACAAGGGCATCAACGACCCCGGATTCAAGTCCCTGCTCAAGGCTGTGGGCAACGGCCGCTGCTGGGTGAAGCTGACCGGGCCGTACCGCATCTCCACCAGCGCCATGCCGCACGCCGACGTGACGCCGTTCGCGCATGCGCTGATCAAGGCGAACCCGGACAGCATCGTCTGGGGCAGCGACTGGCCGCACGTCATGGCCAAGGGCGCGATGCCCAACGACGGCGACCTGGCCGATCTCCTCGCCGACTGGATCCCCGACGCCGGGACGCGTCAGAAAGTGCTGGTGGACAACCCGAAGCGGCTCTACGGCTTCTAGGCAAGCGTGACCCGTACCCCTCAAGCACCCCTCAAGGGGGTATAGAAAGATGGGGTATTGAAAAGAATGACCGGTGACCAGTGACCGGTCGCACCTTGCCGTTCAACTTTTAAGACAAACGACTCGCGTCGGGTGCGGCTTTAGCGCACCATTCAGGCGGTTCAAATCCTGTCGTAGGGCGCATTATTCGCGCACCGGTTTGGTTGGTGGTGTCGGTGGAGTGGCGGGCAGAAGCTCCGCCCTACAATTCCGCCCGAATCCTTTTCCCCCAACCGGTCAATGGTCACCGGGCACTACTTGAGCAACCCGATCTCGCGCATGTACTTGAGTACCCCGGGGTGAATCAGCTCGCGCGTCGGCGCCGCTGCGAGCGTGTTCTCCAGCGTCGACTCCTGCGCCTGGCCAAGGCGGCTGGCCAGCACCGCATGGCCCTTGTGCAACGCGCGCGCCAGGCGGTAGGCGACGTCGTCCGGCAGCGAAGCGCGCGCCAGCACGAACGGCCATGAGCCGACCGAATTGACGGGGCCCTGTTGCCCCGGATAGCTCCCCGCCGGCATGGTCGTCGCTTTCAGAAACGAGTGCTTCGACTGAATGCGCTTGATTTCTTCCGCGCTCGGCGGGACGAACCGCGCTCCCGCCGGGCCCTTCGCGATTGCCATGAAGGGCGGCCAGCCGACGCCGCCGCCCCACATCGCGGCCGCGCGCCCGTCGAGCACCATCGGCGGGCCGTCGCCCGCTTTCTCGAGCAGGTGCGGCTCAAAATCCTTTTTCATGTCGAGGCCGAGGCCGTCCATCACGTAGCGCGCGAGCACGATGAAGCCCGAGCTCGACGCACCCCATGCGATCGGCTTGCCCTTCAGATCGGAGATGGCTTTGTACGGGCTGTCGGCGCGCACCATGAACATGCCCGCCTGCGAATAGGTGGCGTTGATGATGCGGATGTTGTCCGCTTTCGGCCGGCCGAGGCCGTTCACCGCCTCATAAGTCACCTCGCCGGTGACGAGCCCGATGTCGATCTTGCCCTCGTTCAGCGACACCACGTTCTCGTTGCTGCCCTTGGTGTTGATCGGCTCGATCGCGAGCGTCGCGTCCGCCTCGTTGAGCACCTCCGCGTACGGCCAGCCATAGGCGGGAAAGCCGCCGCCGGGTGTTGCCGTCCCGAGAACCACTTTAGTCTTTTCTTGTGCCATCTATTTCTACTCCTAGAATCGTGACCCGTACCCCTCAAGGGGGTATTGAAAGGAATGACCGGTGACCTGTGCGTAGGGTGCGGCTTCAGCGCACCGCAGCAAGAATGAACAGCAAACAGGCGATCTGTCGCCTGCGTCCAATCACTAATCACGCCTTGTCCAGCGCCAGCGAGACGCCACTCGCCTCTTCCCAATACCGCGCAATCTCCGTCTGGTCAAGCTCCCCGCCCAGCTTCTCGACCGCGTCGGCCCACAGCGCGGCGACTTTCTCGCCGAGCGGCACGGCGGCGCCGATTTCGTGCGCGGTGTCGACCGCGATCTTCACGTCCTTGGCGATGAACGCCATCGCCATGCCGGTGCCGTACTTGCGCGTGAGCACCTGCGGCACGATCTTCTTGGCGATCGGGTGGTTGCGGCCCGCGCACATCGTGGTCAGCGCATCGGCCATCATCTGGGTGTCGAGGCCGAAGCGCTTGCCCACCACCATCGCCTCGATGCTGTTGATGAGCGTGCAGGCGTTGATGTAGTTGGCCAGCGCCTTCAGCGCGTGCGCCGCGCCGATGCCGCCGCAGACGATGATGTTGCGCCCCATCGCCTTGAGCAGGGGCTGCACGCGCTCGACGAGGGCCGCGTCGCCGCCGACCATGATGTCGAGGCTCGCGTCCTTGGCGAAGATCACGCCGCCCATAACCGGCGCATCGATCGCTGCGATGCCGCGCGGCTCGAGCGCCGCGGCGAGCGAGCGCGTCGCGGTGGGGCTGCTGGTGCTCATGTCGATCACGACCGCGCCCTTGCCGAGCGCGGCCGCGACGCAGTTCTCGGTTCCGTCGCCGAGGATCACCTGCCGCACGATCTTGTCGTTCGGCAGTATGGTGATCACCGCGTCGGCGCCGGTCGCGACCTCAACGAGCGAGGCGGCGGCGCGGCCTCCGTGCTGAGCCACGAACGCCTTCATCGTCTCCGGACGGATGTCGTACACCGTGACATCGAACCCCGCCTTCACCAGGTGGCCGGCCATGGGGTTGCCCATGTTGCCGACGCCGATGAATCCGATCTTCTTGATTGAGCGCATGTTGGAAAACTCCAAGCCAGTATCGTGAATCCGAAATTCGTTTACAGATTGTGGGAGCGAGCCTGCTCGCGATTATCGGGGGCAAGCCCCCTCCCACATGGCATCACAAATGGTGCACGGAATTACGACTCGCACGCTTGTCGGCCGTGTTCCCTTCCCCCTTCCCCCTTCACCACAACGCGCCACGGGCGCTAATGGGCCAGATCGCCTCCACCCGCCCGTCGCGCACGCACACGAGGTCGTCGTAGAGATTGACCGTCGGGTCGCAATGCCCGGGTATGAGCTTCAGCTGGTCGCCTACCGCGTAGCCCGCAGCGCCGTTCAGCTTCAGCACGCCGTGCTCGTCGGACGCCCTCACGTACTCGGCGCCGTCCGCGGCCGCGACCCGCGGCATGCCGGAATCGACGCTCGATGCCTTCAGGCCGGCGTCGACAATCGCGCGGTCGGGTGTGGTGCGGCTCATCACCGTCGTCCATACGAAGAGGCTGTGCTCGAAGCGCGGGATGCCGCTCTCGGTCCACTCGTTCTTCGCGTAGTCGGCATCCATGAAGATGTACGAGCCAGGCTGGATCTCGGTATACACGCTGCTCGCCGCCTCGAACGCATAAGTGCCGGTGCCCGCGCCCGTGACCTTCGGGCATCTGATTCCGGCGGCATCGAGCCCGGCCAGCGTCGCCTTGACCTTCGCGACGGCGGCGTCCACTGCCGCCCGCCGTTCCCCGACCCCGCGCAAGTGCTGAGCGCTGCCGTGATACGCCTGCAGCCCCCCAAAGCGCAGGCTCTTCGCTTCCGCGATGCGCCGCGCCAGCGCGACCGCCGCCGCGCCGGGCTCAACCCCGCAGCGGTTGGCCCCGACGTTGATCTCGACCAGGACGTCAAGCTTGACGCCGGCGGCGCGGGCAGCGGCATCGAGCGCAGCTACATTGCCGGCGTCATCTGCGCATACTGCGATGCGCGCGCGTTTCGCCAGCGCCGCCAGCCGCTCGAGCTTTGGCGCACCGACCACCTCGTTCGCGATCAGCACGTCCGCGACGCCGCCGTCGATCATCGCCTCGGCCTCGCTCACCTTCTGGCAACACACCCCGACCGCGCCGAGCGCGATCTGGCGCAGGGCGATTTCCGGGCACTTGTGGCTCTTCGCGTGCGGGCGCACCGCCACCGTGGCGTTCGCGAGCGACTCTTTCAGCCGCGCGAGATTGCGCTCGAACGCGCCAAGCTCGAGGATGAGCGATGGCGTGTCGACGTCGGCGAGCGGCATGCCAATTGCCGCCACTGGCTGCTGTTTCATGTAAGCAGGCGCCGGGAAACCAATAGCTGGTGACGAGTTACGGGTGACGAGTGACGCGTGCCGCGATGGGGCGGAATCAGGAGACCATCCGCCCCACTACCATCACGGCTTCTCACGCGGCCCCGGATCCCTCATTTCTTGTCCGGCCCGAAGCCGGCATCGTAGTGCCCGCCCGCCATGGTGCCGTCGGCAGCCTTGCCGATGATGCCGTGGGTCATGTCCTTCACGGCGAAGAACACCACGTCCTCGTCCTGCGTCGCGATGGTGTAGTGCACGACGTTGGCCGGGAAGTAGAGCAGCGTGCCGGGGCCGCACAGCTGCTCCGGCTCATCGGCCACTTTCACCCGCAGCGTGCCTTTCACGATGTAGTTCCACTGCTCGTTGGGATGCAGGTGCGGGCGTGAGCCGGTGCCTTTCTCTTTCGTCACCAGCGCGCACTGCATGCGCTCGCCCTCGACCACCGATCCGTGCGCCGTGGAGTAGCCGGTCCCCGCGTCGATCTTCGCGAGCTTGGTGAAATCGAAGATGAATCGTCCGTTGCCCGCCTTCACCGCGCCTTCGGTCCGGGTCTGCTGCTTGCTCTTCTCGGTCGTGCTCATTTCCACTCCTCGAAAAACCGCTGGTCCTGAGGTCTCTTCAAATCTCGGCCTTGAGCCCCGCCTGCTCCACGCCGTAGGCGCAGCAGGCCTCGTCTTCCTCGCCCGTGCCGCCGCTCGCGCCGGCCGCACCGAGAATCGCGCCCTGCGCATCGCGGATCAGCACTGCGCCCGGCTGCGGCAGGAACTTGCCCTTGGCGGTGGCGGCGAGCGTGGTGAGGAAGTTGGGGTTATCCTTCGCGCGCTTCGCGAGCGAGCGGCTCGAGCAGCTCATCGCGACCGCGCCCCACGCCTTGCCCAGCCCGACGTCGATCCGGAACATGCTCGCGCCGTCCTGGCGCTGCGCCGAGACGATGTTGCCCGAGTCGTCGAGCACGACGACCGCGAGCGGCTTGATCTTGCCTTCCTTCGCCTTCTCGAACGCCTTCTCGACAATGACGTTGGCCTGCTTGAGTGTAAGTCTCGACATCTTGATCTCCGTGGTTGTGGCGCGCGGGGTTGCCTCGGCGCCCGGGGGACAGAAACTGCTCGTTCTTAGCGCGATGCGTGCAGGCATTGGACTATACAAACCGGGTCAAGCAGTGTCAATTTGACTTCGGGCGGGTAAAATCGCTGGTGCCCGCTCGAAAGCAACGTTGCAAGAAGGGCGCCGCCATTTCCCGGAACAAGACCACGATATGAACCCGTGCTTTCTTTCCGTCGCTGCGACCGCGCGCCTCGTCAAGTCGCGCAAGCTCTCGCCGGTCGAGCTGACGCAGTCGTTCCTCGATCGCATCAAGACTTTCGACCCGCAGTTGAACGCGTACATCACGCTGACCGCCGAGGCCGCGCTCGGGCAGGCGCGGCTGGCGGAGCGGGAGATCGCGAAAGGCAACTACCGCGGCCCGCTGCACGGCATTCCCTTCGCGCTGAAGGACATCTACAACACCAGGGGGATCCTCACCTCGGGACACTCCAAGACCTGCATCGACAACGTGCCCGCGACCGACGCCACCGCTGCGCGCCGGCTCCAGCACGCGGGGGCGGTGCTCCTCGGGAAGCTCGCCACGCACGAGTTTGCCCACGGCGGCCCGTCCTTCGACTTGCCGTGGCCGCCGGCGCGCAATCCCTGGCACCTCGAGCACTTCACCGGGGGATCGAGCTCAGGCTCCGGCGCGGCCGTTGCCGCGGGGCTGGCGTCGTTCGCGCTGGGCTCCGACACCGGCGGCTCGATACGCGGCCCGTCCTCGCACTGCGGCATCGTCGGCCTGATGCCGACCTACGGGCTGGTGAGCCGCGCCGGCGTGATGCCCAACTCGTTCACCTTCGATCACTGCGGCCCGATGACCTGGACCGTGGAGGACTGCGCACTGGTGCTGCAGGCGCTCGCCGGCTACGATCCGGCGGATGCCGGCAGCCTCCAGGTCAAGATCCCCGGGTTCCGCGCCGCGTTGAGGGGCGGCATCAAAGGCCTGAGGATCGGCGTGCTGCGTCACTACTGGGAAGAAGATGCGCCGGCGCACGAAGATCTGCGGCGCGCGATGGAAGACGCGATCGCTGTCTTCCGCAAGCTCGGCGCAAGAGTCGCGGATTGCCGCGCGCGGCCGATGCAGGATCCGCTCGACCTCAAGATCATCATCGCGGAGACCGAGCTCTTCGCCATTCACTACGACGAGCTCGTCGCGCGCCCCGGCGATTTCGGACGGGATTTTCTCGGCCGCGTCCTGCCGGCGTGCCTGTTCCAGTCGGCGGATTACGTCGCCGCCTCGCGCGAGCACCGGCGCATCGTGCTCGAGAGCCGCAAACTCTACGAGAAATTCGACGTGCTGCTCACCGCCGGCTTCGGCCCCGCGCCGCGGCTCGACGCGCACCGCACGGTCAACTTCTGGCAGAAGTCGAACGTGTTCACGCCGTCCAATGTCACGGCCGGACCGGCGCTGGAGCTGTGCAACGGCTTCTCGCAAACGGGGCTCCCGCTCGGCATGCAGCTGATCGGCCGCCCGTTCGACGAAGCGACGGTGCTGCGCGCCGGTCACGCCTACGAGCAGGCGACCGCCTGGCGCGCGAAGCGCCCGCAGCTCGTTCCCGGCGCGCCGCAGCCCAAGCTCGCGCCGAAGGGCAACGAGCCTGCCGCGGGCGAAATCGACTCGAAAACGCGCGCCATGGTGCTCGACACCGCCGCGCGCGCGGGGTTGAAGCTCGATGAGCGGCTGCAGACGATCCTGCTCGAGACCGC
>JBFKNN010000075.1:0-13082 GCA_041629335.1 Burkholderiales bacterium
AAGTCCGAAGCAGGCTGCCACCAGCATCACCGAGACCAGCACGATGCGCCACACGAGAAACCCCGAAAGCAGCGGTTCGGCGGGATCGCGCGGCCGGCGCCGCATGACGTTCGTCTCCGGCGGCTCGAACGCGAGCGAGAGCGACAGCGTCACGGCGGTGATCATGTTCACCCACAGGATCTGCACTGCGGTGATCGGCAATGCCATGCCCAGCAGGATCGCGAGCATGATCACCCCCGCCTCGCCACCGTTGGTCGGCAGGATGAACAGAATCGCTTTCTTCAGGTTGTCGTAGACCGTTCGCCCTTCCTCGACCGCCGCCGCGATGGATGCGAAATTGTCGTCGGCGAGCACCATTTCGGCCGCTTCCTTGGCCGCCTCGGTGCCCTTGATGCCCATCGCGACGCCCACGTCGGCGCGCTTCAGGGCCGGCGCATCGTTGACGCCGTCCCCCGTCATCGCCACCACCGCGCCCTCAGCCTGCAGCGCCTGCACCAGCTTCAGCTTGTGCTCGGGGCTCGCGCGCGCGAACACGTCGCTCTCGTTCACCGCGCGCCGCAGGCCGGCGGGATCCAGCGCCTCGATCTCCGGCCCGCCCATGGCACGCGCGCCATCGCCGATGCCGAGCGCGCGGCCCACCGCGCGCCCGGTCACGACATGATCGCCGGTGATCATCTTCACGCGTATGCCGGCGTCCCGGCACTGCGCCACCGCGGCGATCGCCTCCTCGCGCGGCGGGTCGATGATCCCGACCACGCCGAGCAGCTCCAGCCCCGCCTCGACATCGGCAAACGCGAGTTCTTTTTTGGGCGCATCGAGCGGCAGGATGGCGAGCGCGAGCACGCGCTGGCCCGCCTCCGCGAGGGCCTCGATGCGCCTGTGCCACGCGGCGAGATCAATCGGGCGCCGGTCTCCGCCGTGCTGCTCGAAGCCGCACATGTCCAGCACCCGCTCGGGCGCGCCCTTGACGTAGGCGAACGCATGGCCTGCATGGTCGTGATGCAGCGTCGCCATGAATCGGTGCTCGGACTCGAACGGGATCGAATCCGTGCGCGGCACCGCGCTGACCTCGAATTCCCGCTCCAGTCCGGCTTTGAGCGCCAGCGTCAGCAGCGCCCCCTCGGTGGGATCGCCCTCGATGCTCCAGGTCTCGCCGCTCTGGCCGATCGACGCATCGTTGCAGAGCAGCCCGGCACGCGCGAGCTCGGTCAAGTCGGGGCGGCCGGCGGGATCGACCTCTGCGTCGTCGACCTCGAATGCGCCGCGCGGCGCGTAGCCCACACCGCTCACCGCATAGCGCGCATCGGCGGTGATGACCGTCTGCACCGTCATCTCGTTGCGGGTGAGCGTGCCGGTCTTGTCCGAGCAGATCACGGTGACCGACCCCAGCGTCTCCACGGCCGGCAGGCGGCGGATGATCGCGTTGCGCCGGGCCATGCGCTGCACCCCCACCGCGAGCGTGATGGTCATGATCGCGGGCAGACCTTCGGGAATCGCCGCCACCGCGAGGCCGACCACCGCGAGAAACATCTCGTCCGCGGAGTAGCCGCGCAGATAGTAGCCGAAGGCGAAGAATGCGACAGAGGCCGCGAGGATGGCGAAGGAGAGCCATTGCGCGAATACGCCCATCTTGCGCGTGAGCGGCGTCGCGAGCTCCTGCACCTCGCGCAACATGCCGCTGATGCGCCCGATCTCGGTGCGCGCGCCGGTCGCGACCGCCAAGCCCTTGGCCTGCCCGTACGTAACGAGGGTGCCGGAGTAGGCCATGGACGTGCGGTCGCCGATCGGCGCCTCGGCCGCGACCGGCGCCAGCGCCTTTTCGACCGGTACCGATTCGCCAGTCAGCGCCGCCTCGTCCACGCGCAGGGTCTTCACCTCGATCAGGCGCAGGTCGGCCGGCACCTTGTCGCCGGACGCGAGCACCACCACATCGCCGGGAACCAGCTCCTCGGCCGGGATCTCGCGCTTGCGGCCGTCGCGCACCACCACCGCGTGCAACGAGAGCATCTTGCGGATCGCGTCGATCGCGCGCTCCGCCTTGCCCTCCTGCACATAGCCGATGATCGCGTTGATGATCACCACGCCCAGAATGACGCCGGTGTCGACCCAGTGGGCGAGCGCCGCGGTCACGCCGGCCGAGCCGATCAGGACGTAGATCAGCACGTTGTGAAACTGCAGCGCGAAACGCGCGAGCGGTCCGCGGCGCGGCGGCGCCGGCAGCTCGTTCGCGCCGTGCTGCGACAAGCGCTCCTTGGCGGCGACCTGCGCCAGGCCGCCCGGCTTGGCGTCAGCTGCCGCCAGCGCCTGATCGACCGTCAATGCGTGCCAGGGCCGGTGCTCCGCGCCGCGCGCCTTGGCTTCCGTTTTCTGCATCGTCTTACCGGGTCTTTTCGCTGAACATGCTAAGTACTTGTGTGATCCCTCGCGCCTTTCGTGCCCTTAGCCGACACCCGCTATCAGGATCGCAACGACAGGCAGCCGCGGCACTGCGGGGCGCTACTCCTCTCATCAACGCTTCGGGACATCGCTTCGTGCACCCTGACCTTCGAGTAGGTCGACCAGGTCGCGTAACTCGTGGTCGGGAAGCGCCGCGTACGACTGCTTGATCCTGACTGCGCCCGGGGAAAGACGTTCCCTCACCCTGTCGGATGCGATGATCCAGTCGCGGATCGAGTCCCGGTCGAGCTTGCCGCCCACGCCGTCCAGCGGGCTGCGCGGGTTGCCGTGCCCCCCGATCGAGTGGCAGCCGGCGCAGCCGTTTCGGTCGAAAGCGGCCCGGCCGGCCGCGAAGCGCTCCACTTCGGTCCCCGCCACGGCCGGGCGCGCGGGCAGACGCTGTGTTTCGCCTCGCAGCGGGAGATTCTGCACGAGGCTGAATCCGGCAGCGAGGCACACCACTGCCAGGGCGGTCAGCGTCGCGAGGATTCGTGCCAGGAGTTCGCGCATGGTTTCACACCCATTCGAAAATCTCGCTGTGCACCCGTGCCGGCGCGACGTGCAGCGACTTGAGCCATTTTTCGATGCACTGCGTCATCGCGGTCGGCCCGCAGATGAAGTAATGCAGTCCGCCACGCTGTCGCGGCAGGTGCGTCTCGAGCAACTCCCGCGTGAACTGCCCGCGCTCGCCCGACCAGCCGTCGGGCGGTTCTTTCAGTATGTGCACGACACGGAGATCCAGGTGCTCGGCAAGCGCATCGAGCTCTTCGCGAAAGAGCGCGCGCTCCCAGCGGCGATTGCCGTAGAGCAGGGTGAGCGGCCGCCGGTCGCCCCGATCCGCGAGCGTGCGCAACATGCTCATGATCGGAGCGATCCCGACCCCGCCCGCCAGAAACGCGTACCCCGGCGCGCCGGGGTGCCGGTCGATCGAGAATGCGCCGTAAGGGCCGTCCAGAAATGCTGTCTCACCGGGCGGCACATCGACCGCCGCCCGCGTGAAGTCGCCGACGGCCTTGATCGTGAGCTCGATGCGGCCCGGGTGCACCGCGCTGGAGGCGATCGAAAACGGGTGCTCCCTGAGGGCAAACGGCGAGGCACCGAGCGTGAGCCAGACGAACTGCCCGGGCTGAAAGCGTATGCCGTCGCCTGTTTCCGGGCGCAATACCAGCGTCGACGCATTGCCGCGCTCGCGCCGCACCTCGGCGACACGGTACGGCGCGCGAAGCATGCTCCATGGCTTCACGATGCGCACGTAGCCGATGATGGCGAGCCAGAACAGGCCGTAGCCCGTCCACAGCGCCTGCTTCCACGGCGTATCGACGTAGTACCCGGTTCCCACGACATGCCACAAGGCAAGCACGAAAGCGGCTGTCGCGGCCAGCGCATGGGCCCGGCGCCAGATGTCGTACTCGAGCCCAAAGCGGCGGCGCAGCAGGGAGCTCGCGACCAGCAGGACAAAGAGCGTGATCGCTGCACGGCCCGCGGTCATGTGCAGGGGGGCGTCGATCGGATTTGCGCTGCCCAGCGTCACCGGGCTGTCCACGCGCAGGATCAGGTAATGCGCGCCCGCGATCGCCAGGGCGAAAACGGCGAGATAGCGGTGAAAGTAGTAAACGATATCGATCCCAAAAGGCATCGTGGCGCGCCGGAACCGGGCGGTAAGCACAAATTGCACGCCCATCATGGCGAGCGCCGCGAACCCGAGCGCCATCGCAAAATCCCACCAGAAACCGCCAGCCGGGGGCACTGGCCCCAGGAGCAGGACGAACAGCGGTGCGGTCACCGCCACAACGTAGAGGGTGAGCCATACCGCCGAGGCGAACAGGCCGCTCATGGGAGCCAGCGCGGCACGCCGGACGCGGCACGACTCCGGATCGTTGCCCCGTTGCCCCGCGCGCGAAGGCCGCCGGCCGCGGCTTGCGTCCGGAGGTCGAGAACCCGCAGCACGTTTCCCGCGCGCTGCCCGCCGCTGCGCCGGGCGCGCCCAGCCGCCAGCGGGCGGCGCCGAGACCCGACGACCGGCACGTAAGTCCTCAATGGCACTCCAGTTCTAGACGTATTCCGGTGTGTGAATTCACGGCATTACCGACTCGGCCGGGAGTTGCTCACACCTTCACCGCCACCCTACCCGGCGCACGGTAACCTGCTGTTGACCTGGATCAATCCGCCCCGGTTGCCGGCCGGGTAAGCTTGAGGTGCGAGCAGTCAATCGGCGCGGCCTGACCGGCGTCAAGGCAGTGAATCAAGAAGAACCGCCAGCAACCACTGATGTCCGATAGTATTGCCGGCGCGCAACCGCCGGTTTCGCTGCAGGAGGAAGAACCGTGCATATCGCTGACGATGCGGACGCTCAGGACCGCGCGGGCCCCGGCCCGATGCGTGATCTGAAAGAGATCGTCATGGGGTTGCACTGGACCCCCACGGAAGCCGGTGCCGCAGTCGAACCCGCTGACCTGGACGCGCTGTGCGTGCTGTTCGACGGGCATCAGCGCGTGCTGGAAGTCGTTTCCCCGGCCCACCCGCGCAACGCCAATGGCAGCGTCATCCATACCGGCGACTCGCGCCGGGGGGCGAGCGAGTGGGACGACGAACGGATCTTCGTTTTTCTGGAGGCGCTGCCGGAGGCGGTGTCATTTCTTGCATTCATCGTGGTCAGCGTCACGGGCCGCGCTTTCAGCGAAGTACGCGGCGCCTCGTGCCATATCACCGATCACGTCACTGAACACGTATGGATCCGGGTCCAGTTGACGGACCTGGGGCGGCGCGCGGCGCATTGCGTCGCCACTCTGCACCGCGGTGCGACGGGCTGGGAACCACCATCCACGGACGCACACACCATAGACGCCGAGTCGATGACACAGCTGCTGTCGTGGGCCGGCAGGGGGAAGGGCGGCGCGGTCTAGCGGCCTGTCGCGGGTGAGAAATCGATCGATCGTGCCCCGGCGCGAGCCAAGGGCGCGGCACGGGAGTCGCGGTGCCAGTGATCCGCCAGGATTCGCAGAGCGGCTGTTGATCCGTGGCGACGGATGCGGTCGCGCCCGCGGTTCGTCCCGCCGCCTGGATTGCTGCCCGGCACAGTCAGTTCTTGCGATGCGCCGGCGGCAGCGGAAAATCGATTTGGGGATCGCTCGGCCAGCGCAAGTACTCGGTGCGCAGCCTCTCGCCCACCTTGACCTCTCGTGTGACCGTCTTGTTGCGGAACGCGGCGTTCACCGTATAGCTGCCCGCGGGCAGTCTTGCCATGAAGAACGGGCCGCCGGCGGTGTGCTCGATCATCGTCCTGCCCTTGGCGTCCCTGACCGTGATCCGCACGTCGGACACGTAATTGCCTTCCACCAGGGTGAAGACCAGCTTGAGGTTGAACTCCTTTTCCCGCGCCTTGAGCGCCTGCTGCTCGGCGATGCCGATGCCGCCGGAAACATGGGCGACATCACCCTGCGCAGCGCCAGCCGGCAACGCCACGGTACCGGTCGCGAGTGCGAGTGCGAGCGTTACAGTGAGCCGCTTCATCGGATCCCTCCTTCAAAAAGATAGGGGACAGACCACTAAGAAATCGCCTTTCGTTCTCTTAGTGGTCTGTCCCCTTCCTCGCCTTCTTCTCCTAGCCGGCCGGCTTGCGCTTCGCCGCCTCGATCAGCGGCGAGAGGACGTCCATCGGCAGCGGGAAAACGATGGTGTTGCTCTTGTCGCTGGCGATCGCGCCCAACGTCTGCAGATAGCGCAACTGCATCGCTTCGGGCTGCCGGGCGAGCATCTGCGCCGCTTCCAGCAGCTTCTCCGCCGCCTGCTGCTCGCCCTCGGCATGGATCACCTTCGCGCGCCGCGCGCGCTCGGCCTCGGCCTGTTGCGCGATCGCGCGCACCATGGATGCGTCGATGTCGACGTGCTTGATCTCGACGTTGGCCACCTTTATGCCCCAGGCGTCGGTCTGCGCGTCGAGGATCTTCTGGATGTCCATGTTGAGCTTGTCGCGCTCGGCCAGCATCTCGTCAAGCTCGTGCTTGCCGAGCACCGCACGCAGCGTCGTCTGCGCAAGCTGGCTCGTGGCCTCGAAGAAATTCTCCACTGCGATGATCGCGTTCTTGGCATCGACCACGCGGAAATAGATCACCGCGTTCACCTTGACCGAGACGTTGTCGCGGGAAATCACGTCCTGGCTCGGCACGTCCATCACGATGACGCGCAGATCCACGCGCACCATCTGCTGGATGCCCGGGATCACGACGATGAGGCCGGGTCCCTTCACCTTCCAGAAGCGCCCCAGCATGAATACCACGCCCCGCTCATACTCGCGCAGGATGCGGAACGACGCGATGACGAGCAGCGCAACGATTACCAGTACGCCGCCGATGCCCAGGTCCCATATCATGATTTGACTCCTTCGGTCTTGTTAACTTCGGGTTCGACGGATAAGGTGAGGCCCTCCACCCGCGTCACGCGCACCTTCTGCCCGCGCGCGAGCGGCGTGCGGCTCACCACCCGCCAGTTCTCGCCCCGCACGCGGGCCCAGCCCTGGTCCTGCATGTCCTCGAGAATCTCGCCCGCCGAGCCGGTCATCTCCTCCATCCCGCTCACCACGGCGCGCCCACGCGCCTTGACCGCCATGCCGACGATTGCGAATACGATCCCCGCGCTCACCAGCCCCAGCGTCACGACGAAGGGCAACGGCACAGCGAACTGCCCGCCCACCCCCGGCTCGATGAGGATCACCGCGCCGATCACCAGCGCCACCGCGCCGCCGATGCCGAGCGCGCCGAAACTGGGCATGAAGGCCTCGGCCACGATGAAGGCGAGCCCCAGCAGGATCAGCCCCAGCCCGGCGTAGTTCACCGGCAGGAGCTGGAAAGCGTAGAGCGCGAGCAGCAGGCAAATGCCGCCGACCACTCCCGGCACGACGAAGCCGGGATTGGAGAACTCGAAAATCAGCCCGTAGATGCCGATCATCATCAGGATCAGCGCCACCGACGGGTTGGTGATCACCGCGAGGAGCTCGCTCCGCCAGTCGGGGTCCACCGCAACCCACGTCGCATCCTTGGTGTCTAGCGTGCGCTCCACGCCCTGCACCGTGACCTTGCGCCCGTCGATCTGCTGCAGCAGATCCTTCACATCGTGCGCGACCAGGTCAACCACCTTGATGCGCTGCGCCTCTTTCGCCGACAGGCTGACCGCGTCGCGTACTGCCTTTTCGGCCCACTCGGCGTTGCGCCCGCGCAGCTGCGCGAGGCCGCGGATGTAGGCGGCGGCGTCGTTAATCTGTTTCTGCGTGAGGTTGCCCTTGGGCGGCGCCTGCTCCTTCTTGCCGCTCTTGTCTTTCTTGTCCCCGGACTTCTCCTTGCCCTCGGGCTTCGCCTGTTCCTCGCCCTTGTCCGGCTGGGGGCCGCCGATGCCAATCGCCACCGGGGTCGCCGCGCCGAGGTTGGTCGCGGGCGACATCGCCGCAATGTGGCTTGCATAGAGGATGTAGGTGCCGGCGCTCGCCGCCCGCGCGCCGCTGGGCGAGACGAAGGTCGCGACCGGCACGGTCGAAGACAGGATCGCCTTGATGATCTGGCGCATCGAGGTATCGAGCCCGCCCGGGGTGTCCATCTTCAGCACGATCAGGCTCGCGCCATCGTCGGCGGCGCGCTGCATGCCGCGCACCACATAGTCCGCCGTCGCCGGACTGACCGCGCCGTCCAGGTTGAGCACCACCACCGGCGCGGTTGCGCCGGCCGCCGCCCCGGCGAAGAGCGCGGCCGCCAGCAGCGCGCAGGCGCGCCACCACCACCCTCCCCGCCTTATGCAACTTTGCATCATGCTGTCCGAATAACGAGAGTCCACAATACAGTTTGACAGCTCATGCCGCCAAATGTTGCCCCGCCCGCGCACGGACTTTTGCGGCTTCGCCCAGGAACTCCTGCAGCAGCGGGGCGCCATCGAGCAGTTCGGGGTCCTTCGGGTCGTGGAACTCCGGGTGCCATTGCACCCCGACGACGTAACTCGGCCCGTGCCAGCGCAATGCCTCGATCACGTCGTCAGGCGCCGCCAGCGCCTCGACCTTGATGTCCTGGCCGAGGTTCTTCACGGCCTGATGATGGATGCTGTTGACGTGGGCGTGCTGAATTTCCGGATAAAGCGCGGCGAGCCCCGAGCCACTGACGAACCGGATCTCGTGAAAGTTCTGGTCGTATGCGTGCGCGTCGTAATGATCGAGCTCATCCCCGTGCTGCTCGCCGATGTCCTGGTACAGGGTGCCGCCGAACGCGACGTTGATCAGCTGCAGGCCGCGGCAGATGCCAAGCACCGGCTTGCCCGCGTTGACGAATTCCTGCAGCAAGTCGATCTCGTACATGTCGCGGATGCGGTCGCCCTTCCACTCGGGCCTGATCGCCTGCTCGCCGTATGTGAGCGGGCTCACGTCGGCGCCGCCCTGGAGCACGAGGCCGTCGAGGATATCCACGTAGTCGGCGACGCGGATGTTGCCCCGGCGCAGCAGGCCGCCACCCTCGATCGAGGGCAGCATGAACACCAGGGCGTTGACGTTCATCAGCCAGTGCGCGACCGACTGCTCGAGATACTGCAGCGTCTTGCCCCGGAAGCCGAGCTCGCGCGGCACGTTGTACAGGAAGCGCGGCGACAGCCCGATCTTGAGCGGGCGGGCCATCATCGCAGGCGATGCTTCGTTCAATCGCATGGCGTCATACCTTTTCGACAGCAGTGTTCATCCACAGCCGGCTCTGCTCGCGCGCCACGTCGTTGAACGAGCCCTGGCTGCGATAGATCTCACGCAGCCAGGCGGCATCGGTGCGCCCGGCCTCGACGTCGGCGGCAAGCTCCGCCAGCGTCGCGGCCGAGCCGAGCTTGACCGCGTAGGGTTAGATCGTGCGCAACATATCGAGGATGTCCTGCTTGATGCTGACCCGCTGCTCGCGGTAAGCGTCGATCATCTCGCCGCGCAGCCCGTAGCGGCACGCCTGGAACCGATTGTGATTATAGAACGCATAGACATCGCGTGACGGCTCAAGCGGCCGCTCGTCCAGAATGTGGTGCGCCAGTGCTTGGGCGTAGGCGGCCAGGCGCGCGGCGCGCTCGACGGTGAGCGGCGTGTCGAAGACGCGGATCTCGACGGTTCCGTAATCGGGCTTGGGCCGGATGTCCCAGTAGAGGTCCTTCAGGCTCTCTACCGCCTTGAGGGTATATAACCTATTGTAATAACGTATGAATTCGTCCCAGCTGTGAAGAAAAGGCGCCTGCCCCGAGAGCGGAAACGCGCTCACCGTGTTCAACCGCGAGGACTCGTAGGCGGTGTCCTGCCCCTGCTGGAACGGCGAGGAGCCCGAGAGCGCGATGAAGTGCGTGACGTAGCGCGACAGGATGTGCGTGAGATACAGCGCGTCGTCGCCGTTCGGCACGCCGATGTGCACGTGCTGCCCGAAAATCGTGAACTGCTTGGCGAGGTAGCCGTAGACATCGAGCAGGTGCTTGAAGCGCTCGGTCGGGTAGACGCGCCGCTCGCCCCACTGGTGGAACGGATGCGAGCCGCCGCCTGCGATGCGCACGTTTATCCGCTGCGCGGCGTCCGTTACGGCATCGCGGATAGCCACGAGCTCGGCCACGAGGGTCTCGTGCCGCCGGTGGATGCCGGTATTGATCTCGATCATGCTCTCGGTGATCTCCGGCTTGACCGCGCCCGGGTGGGGCTTCTTCCCGAGCATCTCGATGAGATCGACGGCGTCGCGCGCCAGGTTGTAGTCCCGGGAATTGAGGATCTGGAGCTCGATCTCCACCCCCATCGTGAACGGCTCCGAGCGCTTGAAATCGAGCGACTCGCCGCCGATGACCAAGGTATGCGCCCGGTCGCTCAACTGGATTCCCCTCCTTCGCCAGCCCGCTTCAGCGCGAACTGCACGGCGAGCGGGCCGATCAGCTCGAGAATCAGCACCGCGGACAGGACGATCGCCGCCAGCTTGGCGCCGAACTCCGGATAGACTGCGGTCGTGTTGTGCACCATCACGATTGCCAGCCCCGACATCGGGGTCAATGCAATGGCAAGCATCCCGCCGGCGCCGCGCCGGATCCCGCTCAGGTAGGAGAACGCCAGCACCGCGGCCGACTTGCCGACAAACCTTGCCAGGACATATACCACTGCGACCGCGCCGCCGGCGACGAGTTCGGCGACATCGAGGGTTGCGCCGGTGACGACGAAGAACACGACGAAGAACACCTGCCCCACCCTGCCGATATCGACCATCATCAGGTCGCGGCGCCGGTCGAGGTTGCGCACCATCACGCCGAGAATCAGCAGCGCGAGCAGCACCGAGAGATTGAGCGCCGCGGCGGCCCCCACGGTGAGCACCACCAGCCCGACCAGCATGACGAGCTGCGGCTCTTCGCGCTTGTGCAGCAGGCGGCCCAGCAGGATCGCCGCCCACGCCGCGCCGACTCCCAGCGCGAGCGAACCCGCCAGCAGGTAGACCGGATGAGAGAACACGGTCAGCCAACCCGCCCGGTACTCGTGGTGCATCCAGGACAGCAGCATGGTCACGAGCACGAAGGCGACGACGCTGTTGATGGCGACGAGGTTCAGCGCGCGCTCCGTCACCTGGCCCTCGGCGCGCAGCTCCTGCGCCACCAGCATCACGACCGCGGGCGACGTGGACACCCCGATCGCGGCCGCGACGGCCGCGTAGATCGGCTCGATATCGAAGATGCGCAGCGAGAAATAGACGCAGGCGAAGGAGAGCGTGCATTCGGCGACGCAGGTGGCGGCAAGCCAGCGGTCGCGCCGGAGCCACCTCAGATCGAGACGCCGTCCGAGCTCAAACAGGATCAGGCCCAGCGCGATGTCAACGAACGCCTGCGACTCGCGCGCGAGCTGGCGGTCGAGCAGACCGAACCCGCTCACGCCGAGCGCGAGGCCGACCAGCACGTAACCGGTGATGCGCGGCAGGCGCAGCACGCGGTACGTCAGCTCGCCGCCGGCAACTCCGGCGAGCAGCAGCACGCCGAACAACAGCAGCGGGTTCGGCGGCAGCGGAAAAGCGGGCAGAAAACCGAGTGTCTCCACGGGCCCTTTTAGTTGTTATGAAATGGATTGCCAGCCTTCGATGATACTTCAGAGCCCGCGGCAAATTGAAGCGCGGAGCGCGGCGCGCCCGGACCGTCGATGAACACCGCATAAACCGGCGAATCAAAAGCGATAATTGGAACGTGCGGATTCCGGATTGCGGATCGAGCCGCGCGCATCGCCGCTCACGTCGTGTCGCGGATGACCGGCCCAGATCCGCTAACCGCTCACCCAATCAGATCGGCACGTAATCCGGCATCACCTCGTCGACGTGATCCTCGGAGTGCGGGAACGCGGAAAGGTCCTTGGCGATCGCGACCCGCAGAAAACTGTCGACCCACCAGAAGATGTCCGAATCGCGAATCGAGCGCCGCATTCGCCGCATGCGGGCGCGCCGCTCGTCCTCGCTCATCGTGACTGCGCGGTTGATGGTGTCGGCCACGCCTTCGATATCGTGCGGGTTGACCAGCAGCGCACCTTTCTGAAGCTGCGCGGCCGCCCCGGCGAACTCCGACAGGATCAGCACGCAGTCCTCCTCGATGCTGCAGGCGCAGTATTCCTTCGCGACGAGATTCATGCCGTCCTTCAACGGCGTGATGAGGCCGATGTCGGCGGCGCGGTAATAGGCGAGCAGGTCCAGGCGATTCAGGCTGCCGTAGGCGTACCAGACCGGCACCCAGCCCCCCGGTTTCATGTATGCGCCGTTGATCTGTCCCACGATCTGCTCGATCCGGGCTTTCAACTCGAAGTACTGCGGGATATCCTCCCGGCTCGGCACGACCACCTGGATGAGCGAGACGCGCTCGCGCAGCCTCGGGTAGCGCTCGAGCGCGGCCTCGAACGCGCGCAAGCGCTGGGGAATGCCTTTCGTGTAGTCGAGCCGGTCCACGCCCAGCAGCAGCTTGCGTTGCGGCAGCAGTTGCCGCAGCTCCTGCACGCGTCCTGCAACATCCGGCGCCTCCGCCTGGGTCACGAATGCCTTGTAGTCGATGCTGATCGGGAAGCTCCCGACGCGGACCGTGCGCCCCTCGGCGGTGACCGTCACCACCTGGCCTTTGCCCTGCACCGCCACGTTCGGCATCAACGCGCGCAGGCACTGGATAAAGTTGCGGCAGTCGCGCGCGGTCTGGAAGCCCACGAGGTCGTACTGCAGGAGCGCGTGCAGCAGCGTCAACCGCCACGGCAGGCTCAAGAAGATATCGGGTGCGGGAAACGGGATGTGGAGGAAGAACCCGACGTTCGAGCGGCAGCGCATTGCGCGCAACTCCGCGGCGACGTTCATCAGGTGGTAGTCGTGCACCCAGATGAAGTCGCGCGAGCCCGCCACCGACAGCGTCGCTTCGGCAAACCGGCGGTTCACGTCCTTGTAGGCGCTCCAGTAGCGCGGCTCGAAGTTGCACAGCGACTGCAGGTCGTGAAACAGCGGCCAGATAATTTCATTTGAAAATCCATGATAGTATTTATCGATTTCTTCCGCCGTCAGCATCACGGGCACGAGGCGATATCCCGATTCATTGGAGGCCTGTGTGATCGGTTCTGCAAGCGTACCGTCGTCCGAGGCGCCCGGCCAGCCGATCCACAGGCCGCCGCGGTTTCTGAG
>JBFKNN010000076.1:0-12961 GCA_041629335.1 Burkholderiales bacterium
CGCCGGCGCGACGGGCGTCGTCGTCATCCTCGGGCTCGGCGCGGCGGTGCGGGGGCTGCGGTCCAGCATCGTGCGGCCTGCAGTTCTGGAATTCGACGTGTCGCCCAAGGGCGAGGTGCTGATCAACGGCGTGGTGAAAGGAGCGACCCCGCCGCTGAAGCGTCTGGAGCTCGCTCCCGGCGCGCATGTGGTGGAGATCCGCGCCAGCGGCTTCCCGCCGCTGCAGGTCCGGGTGAGCCTCGAACCCGGCCAGGTGATGATGATCAAGCACACCTTCACCCGGCCCCGAGAACGCAGCACGATCGAGAATCTGCGCCGCAAGTTCGGCTTCTAGCCATGGCTGATACTACTATCGCGCAGCTCGGCCGTTACCGGATCGTCGCGGAGCTCGGCCGCGGCAACATGGGCATCGTCTACAAGGCCGAGGATCCGCTGCTCGACCGCACGGTCGCGGTCAAGACCATCATTCTGTCCGGGGATCCCGACGAGCGCGCGGAGTACGAGGCCCGCTTCCGCCAGGAGGCGAAAGCCGCGGGCGGCTTGAGCCATCCCAATCTCATCACCGTTTACGACGTGGGGCGCGAGCGCGACGTTGCGTATATGGCAATGGAGCTGCTGGACGGCGTCGAGCTGCGCGACCTGATCAAAGACCGGCGTCTGCCGCTGCCGCAGGTGCTCGACGTCATCGCTCAGGTGGCCGACGGTCTCGCGTTCGTGCACGAGCGCGGCGTCGTACACCGGGACATCAAGCCGGGCAATATCATGATCATGCCCGACGGGCGCGCAAAGATCATGGACTTCGGCATCGCCCGAATGCGCGTCTCCGACGTCCAGACCCAAGCCGGCACGATTCTCGGTTCGCCCAGGTACATGTCGCCGGAGCAGGTCACCTCGCAGCGTGCCGACCACCGCTCGGACATTTTCTCGCTCGGCGTCGTGCTCTACGAGCTCGCCACCGGCGAGCCGCCATTCGTCGCCAAGGATGTGAGCGCGTTGATGCACGAGGTTGCGAGCGCGACGCCCCGCCCGCCGAGCGCGGTCGACGCGGCACTGCCGCCGGTGCTCGATTTCATCATCGCGCGGGCGCTGGAGAAAGAGCCGGAAGCACGCTACCAGAGCGCGACCGAGCTCGCCGCTGACCTGCGCGCTTGCCGCGCGCAGCTCGTGACGCGGGCCGCCGGCGATGCAGCGGTGCAAGCGAACCCCGAAGTGACCACGACCGTGCAATTGGACATTGCCGCCGTGGCAGCGCGCACGCGCGAAGCCGCTGCCGCGACCGTGAAGTCGACCACGCTGCGCGCCGGCGACCTGGCGACCCACCTCGCGCTGGCGCGGCGGTTCGATTCGAGCGCGGCGTACCAGCGCGTCATGCAAGGTGACGTGGCCGACGCCGTGCAGGCCCGCCTGCCGCCGATCGGCGGCCGCCGGGCCTGGACCCGGTGGTGGTACGACCCCGGGCGCCGGAGTCTGGCGGCCGCGTTCGCTGCAGCCGCCATTGCAGCCGTGGCAATCGCGCTGATATAGAGGGCTCGCGCGCAATCCTGATATCCTGATGAGCGGGCGCAAGGCCGCCCCATCGGACACCGGGAGCCAGCAGCCAATGGGTTTGCACCGCGTGGGAGCGCTACTGGTCGCTGCCGTCCTCGTCAGCCTGGCGACGCCGGCTGCTCGCGGCGCCGCGCCCGAATCCGTGAAAATCGGGTTTGCCTCGCCGCTCACCGGGCCCCAGGCGCACTACGGCCGCGACAACCTGAACGGCGCCCAGATGGCGGTCGACGAGCTCAACGCGCGCAAGCCGAGAATCGGCGGCAAACCGGTGAAGTTCGAATTGGTCGCCGGCGACGATCAGGCCGACCCGCGCACCGGTACCATCGTGGCGCAGCGCATGGTTGATGCAGGCATCCGCGCCATGGTCGGTCACTTCAACTCCGGCGTAACCATTCCCGCCTCGCGCATCTATCACGAGGCGGGCATTCCGCAATTGTCGGTCTCGACCAACGTCAAGTATACGCGGCAGGGATTCAAGACGACGTTCCGCATGATGGCAGACGACGATAAGCAGGGGACGGCGCTTGGCAAGTACGCCGTGAAGACACTGGGATTCAAGCGTCTGGCGGTGGTCGACGACCAGACTGCGTATGGCCAGGGGCTCGCCGATGCGTTCGCAGCGGCGGTCAAGGCCGCCCGGGGCACGGTAGTCAAGCGCGAGCACACCACCGACAAGGATTTCGACTTTCGCGCGATCCTGACGCTGCTGCGCAGCGCGAATCCCGAGGCAATTTTCTTCGCCGGCTACGACGCGCAGGCCGGGCCGATGGCGCGGCAGATGAGAGAACTGGGCATGAAAGCCGCACTCCTGGGGGGCGAGACCATGAACACCGCCAAGTTTCTCGAACTCGCTGGTCCGGCAGCCGAAGGCACTATCGCTTCCACGCCGGGCTCGGCGCTACAGGCGCGCCCCAACGGAAAACAGTTCGCCGAGCAATATCGCCGGCGCTTCAAGCAGGAGATCGGGCTCTACGCGCCCTACTTCTACGACAGCGTGATGGTGATTGCCGCCGCGATGGAAAAAGCCGGATCGACCGACCCGGCAAAGTGCCTGGCCGAGCTTGCCCGGATCCGGCATTCGGGCATCACGGCGGACATCGAGTTCGATGCGACCGGCGAGCTGAAGCAGGGACTGCTCTCGATTTTCCGGGTACAGGGCGGCAAGTGGGTGCTGCAGTGACCGGCGGCGCCCCGCGGGATCCATAGGCTCGACACGGCAAGCCGCGCCCTTGCAATCCATTTACCGGGGCATAATCGGTTTCGGGGCGGCACAGCACCGTCGCACGTGACGTAATGCCGTTGGCACCGCGCCATACAAGCCGTTATCATGGGTTTTTGGAAGGAGATGGCCCATGAAAATCATCGGCTTGGCAACCGCTCTTGCAGTACTCGCCGGCCTGCCGACCGCCAGCCTCGCGCAAGGCGAGAAGCCGGCCGTTGCCAAGCCAGCGGCCGAGATGAAGGGGGAGTCAAAGGCCGAGGCACCTATGCTGACAATGGGTGCGCGCAAGAGCGGCCGGTCGCGGGCGGATGACGTCGATGCCCGGGAATGCCTGAAATTCCCAACCAACCGCGAGATTCACATCTGCGCCGAGAAGTACCGCCGCTAGCCTCGTCGCATCTCGCGCCTCGTCCCCAATGGACCGGGGTTCCCCAAGATGCCGGCGCTCAGAGCCGGCGTGCGAAGTTGATGTTCGGTGCGCTGGATGCCCGCCGGGCGCTGGAAATAAAAAGGCCGCGCTTTTCAGCGCGGCCAAAACGCAACACCCCGGAGGAGGATGGATCACGAGAGATTGCGTTTGAACTATAGCCCACCCATGCGCAATCGTCCGTGACCTATTCCTCGATCCGCCTGAATTTGCCGCCTGCATCTGCCAACTGCGTCACGCTCGAAGCACGGTCGCCATCATCGGCTCCCTGAACGGCACCCTTGTTCGCGCTGTCCCATGCAGCGGACGGCGCCGTCTTTCTCATCGACGCCCGCGTTTCCATTGCCTGCCGCAGCCGCGTGAGACTGGGGTGCCGCTGCTGCGGAAAGGATTTTGGCGAATGAAGGCAGATGAACCCGAGATGGCGCGCGATTACGCTATCGGCCAGCGTCATTGCATCGCCGAAACACCGTCTGGCACGAGAAATCACACCGGCAGGTCGCGAAAATCGAAGTTGCGCTGTGCGTCACCGTCGTACACCACGGCCCCACCATCGAGCCTGGCAACTGCGTTTAGGCGATGAGGCCATGGTTCGCCGGCATCGATCAGATGCAACACTTCCACGCCCCGCACGAGCAAACTGTCGGAGATGAGGCTGCGGTGGCACCGCCATGGCAGGCGCTCGGCACACATGATTGCCGACTTGGCGCGGTTTCCTTGCGCGATCAAGGCGGACAGCGCTTCCTGAAATTCCCCAGTCATCATATGGTCCGCATAGGCGCGAAAGCTCGCGTTGCGCAACGCGAGGTGTGGCGATCCCGGCCTCGCCTTGCGCAGACCGCCCATGGGCCTGCCGTTCCAGTGGTAATCGATACCGCTTGCGGCAAGCATGCGCTCGAACGCATTGCGCGTGAACTGCGGATGCCGCCGGGAGGCGGGATACGCACGGACATCGACAAGGCATTCGATACGGACGCCGTTCAATAGCGCGAGGAAATCATCCGTCGCGCGATTGCCGTGACCGATGGTATAGATGGTGGTGGTCGCGCCCAAGCTCGAATCCGCAACGTACAGTGCAGGGCTTGAGTTCCCGCCCTGGAGCAAGGCAGGTTTTCCGTGCGACCTGCCGACGGCGGCCAGCGGGACGTCGTTGACCCGCTATGGCCGGCCCTGCTCCGTCTCGCACACGGCAGTCCACACCCCGTTGGTGCATTCGAGATCATGGACAAGGACGCCGCCTATGCTCAACAGCTCTTCGACCTTCCTCGAGACCGCATCCCGCGTCTGCCCCGTAACGATTCGCGTAAGGCCGAGCTCCGTTACCTGAACCGCATTGGCGGGCGGCGGCGGGTGCCCGCAGGTCGCCATCCACTTATTGTGGACCTGCGTCACCGGGGAAATGAGCCGCGCACCTTTCGCCACCAGCTGCTCCAACGCGGCTTCGACGCTGGCCTTGCCGGTTCCAGAGATGATGAGGCTCTCGCCGGCGTCAAACACTTTGGCCGACTGGTCGGGTACGTCCCGGCCGCGTTGCGCGCCCTGAGTCGGCACGTTGTCGGCCACCGCGCCTGCATCGGCACCCGCCAGCGGCAGATTCGCCCCCGTGCCCGCCGCGTGCAGCTCGGCGCCGATCGAGAAGATCTCGTGCTCCCGGGAATGCTTGTCGGTGCGCGAGCCCATGGGCGTGAACAGGTTGACGTGGTCCTCCGACAGGCAGGAAGCGACTTCGTAGAAGGCGCGCGAGACCAGCAGCTCGCCCGGCTCGCAAAAGCTCATAATGCGGTGCGCGGCATTGATGCCGTCGCCGATGATGTTGATCTGGCCATTCAGATCACGCACCAGGCGCACTGGCCCGAGGTTGATCCCCATGCGCACCTTGATATCGCCCGCAGTGTCACGAACCTTCAGCGCGGCGAACAGTGCGTCCTCGGGGTCGCCGGTAAAGGCAATTGCGGCGCCGTCACCGGTATCGAGGATAATCCGGTCCATCGGCGCGATGGTCTCCAGCGCCTCGGCCAGCACACGGTTCAAGGTCTGCTTGAGCTTGTGCTGCCGAGAAACCGATTTCTTCGAATATTCGACGACGTCGAGAAAGAGCACGCTGCAAACGAGCGTGCGGCCGGAGTTATCTGTCATTGCCGACGTTCCGACGTGCCCAAGAGTATGACGAAGGTTTTATTCTACGCGCATTCGCAGCGGAATACGCGATGCGCAGGGCGCGGTCGCGCCTACTCTGCGGCTAACGGCAGAGCGCGAACATTATCCATATCGACACAGGGGAATTAGCTTCAGTTTTTCACACAAATCAGGCGCGCATCGCGACTGTACTGCCGATCCGAATGCCGAGACGCTCGGCCACGCTCGCGGTATTTGCAGCGAATTCGACAAGACCCAGGCTGTTCTCGTACCAGAACGCGGCTCCCGGCGGCACGGCCGAGTACACCTCAGCGTAGGCGAGCAGCTGTCCGTTGACGGTGAAACGCGCGTCGCGACGGATCTCCGCGGCCCGCAACCCGCTCATCGCGTTGCCATAATGATCGACATAAATGATCTCGGACAAATCGTCTTCACCGAAATCGACGTCGAGCGCCGGCTTGGCCTCGAGCTGCCCGGTATCGAGCGCGCCGCTCGCCAGCATGGCCACGAACGGCGCAAAGAGATCGCGCCCGTGGAACGACGCCGAGAGCCGGGCGGGCCGCCAGGTAATCGGGAATACCGCGACCGCCTGCGCCCGCGCCGCCAGCACTGAGATGAGTCCGTTGTCCGGCCCGACGATCCATCTGCCGTCGGCACGCACGATGACCGGCTCCCGCTCGCCTCCCACCCCGGGGTCGACCACCGCCAGCACCGCGCATTGCGCCGGCACGCGGTCAGTCAGCGCTGCAAGCAGGTGTGCGCTCGCCCTTACATTGAACGCCGGTGCCTCGTGCGTTAGATCGAGCACCGCCGCCTGCGGCGCGTATTCGCACAAAACGGCTTTCACCTGCCCGACATAGATATCGGCCGCACCAAAGTCCGTGAACAGGCAAATCAGCATAGATCACGCCGTGGCCCGGCGCGCCGGGTGCTCCGGTGCGTCGATATCGGCGACATAACGGCGATGGATCTCAGCGAGGCGCGCGAGCACCAGCTCCCTGCCGAGAACGCTGCTGCCGCGCAGCGCCGCTTCGATCATTCCCGGGGTGAGTGCCTCCAGGGCCGCGGTGGCCACCGGCGCATATGACAGATGCCAGGGCTCGGGGAACACGCCGCCGCGGAAGGTGCGGTACGGCCGGAAGAATCCGAAGCGCCCCATGTTGGCGTCGAGCCATCGATGCAGACGGTCGAACACGCCGCCAGGCTCGGTTTCCTCCGGCAGCAGGCGCACGCGATAGCCTTCCGGCACCGCGGCGCGGTCGATCACGTCGATCTCGCTGCCCCAGTGGTGTCGGCTCGCCCCCGGCACCGCGCTCCAGCACACGATCGCATCGACGAGCTCGGCCTCGCTCATGGCGGCGTGATCGCGCACGGTGCCCGAGGCATCGTAGAGCGGGCGCTCGCCGCGGAATTTCCTGTCCCAGATCCGCTGCTGGGCGGCAAAATCGCGATAGGCGCTCTCGATCTCGATATCGAGTCCCTCGCGAGCGGCAGCTGCCTTGAGCGCGAGGAACGACTCGAGCGCATCACGATGCAGCGCTGCCCCAAGGTCATCGCGCTGCGTGACGTGCGTGCGCGCCCGCCCGGTCAACTCAAGCTCGTTCAGCATAAGGGCATTGTAAGCCCGGCTGCCGCTTCGGCGCCAAGGCTCGACACCTTCCGCCGCGAGCAACAGCGCTCACCTACGGACATACGCGCCGCGCCGCGTCACGTCCTTGCAGGCAACAAAAAAGCCGGCATGCAGCCGGCTTTTCATGGCGGGGCCTGGATTCTAGGCGGCGGCCGCCGACGCCTCTTTTTCCTTCTTCGCGCCTTTCTTGGCGTCCTTCGCCCCGGTCTCCGCCGCCGGCTCCGGACGGTCCATCAACTCGACCAGCGCCAGCGGCGCATTATCGCCCTTGCGGAAGCCGAACTTGAGGATACGCAGGTAGCCGCCGCTGCGCTTCGCGTATCGCGGGCCGATCTCGTCGAACAGCTTCACCACGTTGTCGCGGTCGCGCAGGCGGTCGAACGCGAGCCGGCGGTTGGCGAGCGAGGGCTTCTTGCCCAGCGTGATGATGGGCTCGACCACGCGCCTCAACTCCTTCGCCTTCGGCAGCGTGGTCTTGATGACCTCGTGCCGCAGCAGCGAATTGGTCATGTTACGCAGCATCGCCAGGCGATGGCTGCTGGTGCGGTTGAGTTTTCTTTGTCCGTGACGGTGACGCATTGTTCGTTCCTCAATGAAGGCGGAAGGCGGAAGGCGGAAAGATGAAGGGCTCGGTCGCCTTCTTCATTCTTCATCCCTCATCCTTCATCCTTATACCTTTTCCAGCCCGGCCGGCGGCCAGTTCTCCAGCTTCATGCCCAGCGTAAGCCCGCGCGAGGCCAGCACTTCCTTGATCTCGTTCAGCGACTTGCGGCCGAGATTGGGCGTCTTCAGGAGCTCGGTCTCGGTGCGCTGGATGAGGTCACCGATGTAATAGATGTTCTCGGCTTTGAGGCAGTTCGCCGAGCGCACGGTCAGCTCGAGATCGTCGACCGGCCGCAGCAGGATCGGATCGATCTGCGTGGCCTTCTTCTCCTCGACATGCGCCGGCATGCCCTGCAGATCGGCGAACACCGCGAGCTGCTCGACGAGGATTCTGGCCGCATAGCGCACCGCCTCTTCCGGGTCGATCGCGCCGTTGGTTTCGATGTCCATGATCAGCTTGTCGAGATCGGTGCGCTGCTCCACGCGGGCCGCCTCGACCGAGTAGCTGACCCGGCGCACCGGGCTGAACGAGGCGTCCAGCATGACCGCGCCGACCGTGCGGCCCTCTTCGCCCGCCATCTTGCGGCTGGTCGCCGCGATGTAGCCGCGGCCCATCTCGATCTTGATCTCCATGTCGAGCTTGCCGCCGGCGGCGAGATGCGCGATCACGTGGTCGGGATTCACGATCTCGACGTCGTGTATCTGCTCGATGTCGCCCGCGGTCACGACACCCTCGCCCGATTTCTTCAGGTTGAGGGTTGCCTCCTCGCGGTTGTGCAGCTTGAGCACGATCCCCTTGAGGTTGAGCAGGATGTCGACCACGTCCTCTTGCACGCCGTCGATCGTCGAGTACTCGTGGAGCACGCCGTTGATCTTGACCTCGGTGGCGGCATACCCGGGCATCGACGACAGCAGCGTGCGGCGCAGCGCGTTGCCGAGCGTATGCCCGTAGCCGCGCTCGAAAGGCTCCATCGTGAGCTTGGCGTGGTACGGCGAGATATTCTGCACGTCGATGATGCGAGGCTTGAGAAACGTACCGCTTTGCATGGCTTGAATACCTCTAGGTCAATTACTTCGAGTAAAGCTCGACAACCAGCGACTCGTTGATCGTGGCCGGAAGCTCCGACCGCTGCGGGCGCGCCTTGAAGGTGCCCTTCAACGACTTGATGTCAACCTCGATCCATTCCGGGAAGCCGCGGCTCTCCGCCGCCTCCGCCGCGGCCTTGATCCGCAGCTGGTCCTTGCCCGCCTGCACGACCTCGACCACGTCGCCCGGCTTCACCTGGAACGACGGGACGTTGACGCGCTTGCCGTTGACGAGGATGGCGTTGTGGCGCACGATCTGGCGCGCTTCGGTGCGCGAAGCGCCGAAGCCCATGCGGTAGGCAACGCTGTCCAGGCGGCTCTCCAGGATCTGTAGCAGCGCCTCGCCCGTCACGTCCTTGCGGCGCGATGCCTCCTTGTAGTTCTTGCGGAACTGGCGCTCGAGCACGCCGTAAATGCGGCGCAGCTTCTGCTTCTCGCGCAGCTGCACGCCGTAACCGGAGAGCCGCGTGTTCTTCTGGCCGTGCTGTCCCGGCGGGTAATTGCGCCGCTCGATGGCGCACTTGTCAGTGAAACACTTCTCGCCCTTGAGGAAGAGCTTCTCCCCCTCACGGCGGCATTGACGGCACTTCGCGTCGAGATTCCTTGCCACGTTCGGATCTCCCTTCTAGATGCGACGCTTCTTGGGCGGACGGCAGCCGTTGTGCGGCACTGGCGTCACGTCCGAGATGCTGGTGATCTTGAAACCCACGGCGTTCAACGCACGCACCGCCGATTCGCGGCCCGGGCCGGGGCCCTTGATGCGCACCTCGATGTTCTTGACGCCGCACTCCTGCGCGAGCTTGCCGGCATGGTCAGCCGCAACCTGCGCCGCGAACGGCGTGGACTTGCGCGAGCCCTTGAAACCGTTGCTGCCGCAGGTCGCCCAGGCAAGCGCGTTGCCCTGGCGGTCGGTAATCGTCACGATGGTGTTATTGAAGGACGCGTGAACATGGGCGATGCCTTCCGCCACGTTCTTCTTGACCTTCTTGCGCACCCGGGTGCTTGCCTTTGCCATAAACGGAATGTCCTCTCGTATCCTTACACCGTAGCCGCTTTGATGATCTTGACGGCAGCCTTGCGCGGGCCCTTGCGCGTGCGCGCATTGGTGCGCGTGCGCTGGCCACGGACCGGCAGGCCGGAGCGATGGCGCTTGCCACGCCACGTGCCCAAATCCATCAGACGCTTGATGTTCATCGAAACTTCGCGCCGCAGATCGCCCTCGACCACGAATTTCGTCAACTGCTCGCGCAGCTTGTCCATGTCGTTATCGGACAAGTCCTTGATTTTGCTGATACCACTGACGCCCGCTGCGACACATATCGCGCGCGCGCGGCTGCGGCCGATACCGTAGATCGCGGTCAGCGCGATCTCCGCATGCTGATGATTTGGAATGTTTACGCCACCAATCCGGGCCATGTCTTACCTCGAGACGGAAAACTTGGAATTTTATCGCGTAACTGACTAATTTTCAAATCAAAATCAGCCCTGACGCTGCTTGTGGCGCGGATCCTTGCAGATCACCCGCACCACGCCCTTGCGCTTGATCACCTTGCAGTAGCGGCACATCCGTTTGACCGAAGCCTGCACTTTCATCGCCGTATCCTTTCGCTGCCTTCTCGCTGCCACACGGGAACTTGCTCCCGCCCAAAACACCCCGCTTCCCACGCCCAGTCGCGCCGGACTAACGCGCCCGGAACACGATGCGCCCGCGGGTGAGGTCATAGGGCGTCAGTTCGACCGTGACCTTGTCTCCCGGCAGAATGCGGATGTAGTGCATGCGCATCTTGCCGGAGATATGACCCAGGACCATGTGACCGTTCTCCAGTTTGACCCGGAAGGTCGCATTCGGCAGGTTCTCAACGATCTCGCCCTGCATCTGGATCGTTTCTTCCTTCGCCATCAGCGCGTCGGGAACACCCCGCCCTTGAAGTTCGCCTTTTTCAGCAGGCTTTCGTACTGGTGCGACATCACGTACGCCTGCACCTGGGCCATGAAGTCCATGGTCACCACCACGATGATGAGAAGCGACGTCCCGCCGAAGTAGAACGGCACGTTCTTCCACACGATCAGGAACTCGGGCAGCAGGCACACCAGCGTCACGTAGATCGCACCCGCCAGCGTCAACCGCAGCATGATCTTCTCGATGTAGCGCGCGGTCTGGTCTCCCGGGCGGATTCCGGGAACAAATGCGCCGCTCTTCTTCAGGTTGTCGGCGGTCTCCTTGGGGTTAAACACCAGCGCCGTGTAGAAGAAGCAGAAGAAAATGATCGCGGACGCGTAGAGGAACGTATAGATAGGTTGTCCCGGGTGCAGCGTCGCCGCGATGTTCTTCAGCCAGTCCATGCCCTCGCCTGTCCCAAACCAGCCGACCAGCGTCGCAGGGAAGAGGATGATCGAGGAAGCAAAAATCGGCGGGATCACCCCGGCCATGTTGAGCTTGAGCGGCAGGTGCGAGGTCTGCCCGCCATAGAGCTTGCGCCCTACCTGGCGCTTCGCGTAATTCACTAGGATCTTGCGCTGGCCACGCTCGACAAAGCACACGAACGCAGTTACGCCAAGCACCAGCGCGCCGATGAACAACGCCACCGGGATCGAGAACGCCCCGGTGCGCACCAGTTCCAGCGTGCCACCGATTGCCTCCGGAAAACCGGCAGCAATGCCCGCAAAGATGATCAGCGAAATGCCGTTGCCGACGCCGCGCTCCGTGATCTGCTCGCCGAGCCACATCAGGAATATGGTGCCGGTCACGAGCGTCACCATCGCGACCAGGCGGAACGCGATGCCCGGGTCGATCACCAGGCCCCGCTGCGACTCGAGTGCAACAGCGATGCCCAGAGACTGGAAAAGCGCAAGCCCCGCGGTGCCGTAGCGGGTGTATTGAGTGATCTTGCGCCGCCCCGACTCGCCCTCCTTCTTCAGCGCCTCGAGCGTGGGCGAGGCAACCGACATCAGCTGCATGATGATCGAGGCGGAAATGTAAGGCATGATCCCGAGCGCGAAAATCGAGAAGCGCGACAGCGCCCCACCCGAGAACATGTTGAACATGTCCAGGATGCCGCCGCGCTGCGAGCTGAACAGCTCCGCGAGCTGCGTCTGATCGATCCCCGGCACCGGGATGAAAGAGCCGATGCGGAAAACGATGAGCGCGCCCAGCAGGAAGAGCAGGCGACGCTTGAGGTCGCCCATCTTGCCTGCTGCCAGCAGTGATTCGTTTACCGCCAAGTATTAGCCCTCGACTTTGCCGCCGGCCTTCTTGCCCGGCGCCTTCCTTTCCGCTTCCGCGGGCGGGGCCTCGATGCTGCCGCCGGCGCTCTCGATCGCCGCGCGGGCGCCCTTGGTCACGCTGAGGCCTTTCAATGCCACCTTGCGCTTTATCTCTCCCGACAGGATGACCTTGCCACGCAGCGCGAGCCGCGAGACGACGCCTGCGGCCTTCAGCACCTCGAGGTCGACGGTGTCCTGCTCGAGCTTCTGCAGGTCGGAGAGGCGGACCTCGGCGACATCCCCACGCAACGGGGAAACGAAGCCGCGCTTGGGCAAGCGGCGCTGCAGCGGCATCTGCCCGCCTTCGAAGCCGATCTTGTGAAAGCCGCCCGCACGCGCTTTCTGGCCCTTGTGGCCGCGCCCGGCCGTCTTGCCGAGCCCGGAGCCGATGCCGCGGCCGACGCGCTTCTTCGCGTGCTTGGCACCCTGCGCCGGTTTCATTTCGTTCAAACGCATGTCAGCCCTCGCACTTCACGATATACGACACCTTGTTGATCATGCCGCGGATCGCCGGGGTGTCGGCAAGCTCCACGCTGTGGTTGATGCGGCGCAGGCCCAGCCCCCGCACGCACGCGCGATGCTCGGGTTTCGTCCCGATCAGGCTTCGCACCTGCGTGACTTTCAGCGTCTTGCCCCGGGTCTTGGCCATGGCTTACCCCGTAATCTCTTCGACCGTCTTGCCGCGCTTGGCGGCGATCTCGGACGGCGTGTTCATGGACGTCAACCCGTTGATGGTCGCGCGCACGACGTTATACGGATTGGTCGAGCCCAGGCACTTGGCGAGAATGTTGGTAACACCCATCACCTCGAGCACCGCGCGCACCGGGCCGCCGGCGATGATCCCGGTGCCCTCCGATGCCGGCTGCATGTAGACGCGGGATGCGCCGTGACGGCCGATCACCGCGTGCTGCAGCGTGCCGTTCTTCAGGCTGACCTTCACCAGCTTGCGGCGCGCCTCTTCCATCGCCTTCTGCACCGCCACCGGCACTTCGCGCGCCTTGCCCTTGCCCATGCCGACGCCGCCGTCGCCGTCGCCGACCACCGC